>NZ_JAJAUY010000125.1 GCF_020532625.1 Streptomyces antimicrobicus
GCCCCCCCCCCCCCCCCGCCGCGGCCCCCCCCGGCGGGGGGGCGCCCGCTTCCGTGTCCGTCAGGCCGGGTCGGCCGCCGGCAGCAGGCCGAGCCGGTCGTCGTGCCGGGCGGTCAGGGGCGTGGTGTCCCGTCCCACCAGGAAGGCCGGACGGGTCGGCGCGGCCGGGGCGTTGGCCACCGCGTTGTACGTGATCAGCAGCAGGGCGCGCCGGTCGGCGGAGCGGTTGTTGGAGGAGGAGTGCACGATGCTCGGGTGGAAGGCGTGCAGGGAGCCCGCCTCACCCAGGATCGTGCGCCGGCCGTTCTGCTCGATCAGCCGCTGCGCCCGGGCCGGGTCGACCGTGTACGCGAGGTCGTTCGAGACGTGCCGGCGCCAGTCCGACGTGCCGTCCTGCGACGTCGCCGGCAGGTCGAACAGGCCCATGGTGTGCGAGCCGGGGACCACCACCAGCGGGCCGTTCTCCTCGTGCACGTCGTCCAGCGGGATCGCGAAGTTGACGGCGTCGGGACGCGGCATCGCGTCCTCCTCGCTCCAGAACGCGAAGTCCTGGTGCCACGGCCACGCCGCGCCCTCGCGCGCCTGCTTGAGGTTGACCTTGAACTGGTACACGTAGACCGGGCCGCCGATCAGCGTCTCGGCCAGCTCCACCAGCAGGGGGTGGCGCACGAGCGACGCGCAGACGTCGTCGAACTCGTGGCACCCGTGGATGGCCCGGACCACGTCGCTGTCCTTCTCGTGGACGACTTCCGGACGGCGCTGCGCGCTGATCCGGGCCACCCGCTCGCGCAGCAGCTCGACCGACGCGTCGTCGAAGCGGTAGGGCAGGGGGCAGGAACCGTCCCGGTCGTAGGCGGACTTCAGCTCGGACAGGCTTGCGCCTGTGACGGTGGGCGTGGACATGGGCATGCTCCTCGTTCTTCTCTGGTGCTGGTACTGCGGGCGGCCGTGCGGAGCCGCTGTTCTCCTGCGGTCGGCCCGGGCCTCAGCCCAGGTAGTCCTCGGCGCCCCCGGCACGCACGGTGTCGAGGGTGAAGCAGTGGAAGCCGCCGCCGAACAGCCGGCGGTGCCGGTGGCGGACCGGGACCACGGTGTAGCCGTGGTCCTCCAGCGTGCGGATGAGCGTCTTGCACGCGTCGTTGACCATGACCGTCGACTCGTCGATCGACAGCAGGTTCAGGTCGATGTACGGGCTCGGCGGGATCGGGTCGCCGCCCTCGTACTGCGGGTAGTCCTCCAGCGCCGGGGTCGGCGCCACGATGACGTCCCAGGCGCGCAGCGACTCGGGCAGGTAGTCCCGGACGCCTTCCGAGCGCAGCAGCAGGGTGCCCGGCCGCAGCGCCACGATGACGCTGTCGATGTGGCTCTGGGTCAGCTTGTGCATGCGGTGGATGCGGAAGCGGCCCTCGACGTGGCGCTCCAGCCAGTCGACGGCGAGGGCGTGGTTGGCGTTGGAGATGTTCACGATCACGTCGCGCCCGAAGCGCAGCGCGTTCGCGCCGTCGATGAGCATCTCCAGACCGACGTCGTACGGCGACGGCCGGGGCTCCAGCGGCACCTCGACGTTCGGGGCGGCCGTGGCCACGTTCCCCGGGTCGAAGGAGTTGTCCGTCATGATCGGGCGCGGCATGGTGGTCCAGCGGGCGCCCTGCAGGAAGTACTCCTGGAAGATCGGGGCGAGGAACTTCGTCTCGAAGTAGCGGGCCCGGAGCATCGGCGGCGTCTCGATGATCTCGTCACCGAGGATCAGCGTGTTGTCGCGGACGTTGAGCGGCGGCGTGACGGGCGCGGACCAGAAGGGCGTGGTCACGCCCCGGTCGAACTTCTCGGGCGCCAGCGGCCGGTGGACCGTGACGCCCAGCGACCGCAGGGTGTCGGCCATGCCCTCGACGTCCTCCACCAGCTCGTCGGCGAGACGCTGGCGGAAGGCGATGCGCTCGGGCGACTCGGAGGTCCGCCCGTCCTGGGACACCCGGATGGTGGGGTAGTAGCCCCGGGCGCCGGTGAGGTTGTCGCTGATGAACATGTCGAAGGACAGGTCGCGCACGCGCTGGGCGTAGTTGTCGGCGGAGCCGACCACGACCTCCTTGAGGGAAGACCATTCGTCGTAGCTGTTGAGCTTCATGATGCGGGGTCCTTGGGTGGAGCGGGCGGGAATCAGCGCGCGGTGTCGTCCGCGGCGGCGACGAGGATCGCCTGGACGGGGCAGAGGCCGGCGGCCTCGTGCACGGCTTCGTGCAGGTCCTGGGGCGGCTGCTCGTCGAGGAGGACGACCGTGCCGTCCTCGTCGTCCTGGTCGAAGATCTCGGGGACGGCCAGGGCGCACTGGCCGGACCCGACGCAGGCGTCGGGCTCGATGGAGAGGTGCATGGGTACGTGGGTCCTTACCAGGTGACCGGGAGGCGGTGGACGCCGTAGACGCTCATGTCCGTGGCGAGCGGGACCTCCTCGGGCGGGACGGCCAGGGCGAGGGTGGGGAAGCGCCGGAACAGCATCGGCAGGGCGGTGCGCATCTCCATGCGGACGAGGTTCTGGCCCAGGCACTGGTGGATGCCGAACCCGAACGCCATGTGCCCGGCGGTCTTGCGGGTGAAGTCGAGCCGGTCGGGGTCCTCGAACCAGCCCGGGTCGCGGTTGGCCGCCGGGATCGACACGGTGATCGACTCGCCCGTGCGGAACAGGTGGCCCTCGAACTCCACGTCCTCCAGCGGCGTGCGCGGCACCCCGAAGTGGAAGACCGAGAGGTAGCGCAGGAGTTCCTCGACGGCGTTGTCCGTGATCGAGGGGTCCTCGCGCAGCAGCGCCAGCTGCTCCGGGTGGGCGAGCAGCGCCAGGGTGCTCAGGCTCAGCGAGCTGGACGTGGACTCGTGGCCCGCGGTCAGCAGCAGGACGCCGACGCCCGCGATCTCCTCGGCGTCGAGGGTGCCGTCGTCGGCGAGCATGGCCAGCAGGCCGTCCGCCGTCCGCGTGCTGCCGCTCGCCGCGAGCCCGCGCAGGAACCCGTACAGCCGGTCCATCGCCTCGGACGCCTCCGCCGCCGTCGCGTTGAGGCTGAAGAGGATCTCGCTGTTGCGCTGGAACTCGGCGCGCTCGCTGTACGGGACCCCGAGCAGCTCGCAGATCATCAGCGAGGGCACCGGCAGGGCGAAGGACTCGACGAGGTCGAGGGGGCCGCCGCGCTCGGCCATGGCGTCCAGCAGGTCCTCGACGATGCGCTCGATCTGCGGACGCATCTCGCGCATGCGCCGGGCGGTGAACTTGCCGGCCAGCTGCTGGCGCAGCCGCGTGTGCTCGGGCGCGTCCATGTCGACCAGCCAGCCCGGCAGGGCGGGGGCGCCGTAGAACGGGTCGGCGCCGGGCCGGGACACCGGCGCCCGCTTGAACTCCGACCGGGCGCTGAAGCGCTGGTCGGCGAGCAGCTTGCGGGCCAGGGCGTGGCTCGTGACCAGCCAGCCGACGTGCCCGTCGGGGTAGCGCATCCGCCGGACCGGTTCGTCCGCGCGGTACTTCGCCAGTTCGGCCGGCGGGTCGAAGGGGTTCTGCCGCACGGTGGGGTGGGTGTCTATTGCTGTCATGACCGGATCTCCTTGGTCAGAAAAGCGGCCAGTCGCCGCACGCCTTCCTCGATCCCGGCGCGGTCGAGATAGCTGCACGAGAGCCGTATCTGCGTGTCGCCCGCGCCGTCGAGGTAGAACTGGTCCATCGGTGTCCACAGCACCCCGTACTTCGCCGCCGACACCTCCAGCAGGTGGGCGTCCGCCCGCACGGGCAGCTGGACGCGGACGAAGAAGCCGCCTTCGGGCCGGTTCCAGGTGATCCCGGGCGGTGCACCGGCTGCGCCGAGCTGCTCGTCGAGGGCTTCGGTGAGGGCCGTCAGGTTGCGCTGGTAGAGCTCGGCCTTGCGGCGGCTGAGCTCGACGAGGGAGCCGCCGTGTTCGAGCAGCATCCCGGCGATGACGGCCTGGGCCAGCGGGGAGGTGTTGACCGTGACCATCGTCTTGAGGGTGGCCAGTTCGGCGGCGAGCGGCCGGGTGCCGCCGCCCCCGGTCGCCACCCGCTGGTCGGCCACGACGTAGCCGACCCGGGCGCCGGGGAAGGCGACCTTGGCGAACGTCCCGATGTGGACGACCCGGCGGCGGGTGTCGAGGGCCTTCAGGGGCGGCAGTTCGGTGCCCGCGCCCGCGGTGAACCCGTACGCGTTGTCCTCCAGGACGAGGAAGTCCTCGCGTTCGGCCAGCTCCAGGAGCCGGTGCCGGCAGTCGAGGGACATCCGTCCGCCGCCGGGGTTGGAGAAGTCCGGTGCCACGTACAGGGCGCGCACGGACCGCCCCGCCTGCCGCGCCGCCCGGCAGGCGCGGGCCAGCCCGTCGAGATCGACGCCCTGGTCGGTCTCGTCGACCGGTACGACGTCGAGGTCGAGCAGGCGGGCCGCGCCGGTGATGCCGACGAAGCAGGGATTGGCGACGGCGAGGACCTGCCCGGGGGAGGCAAACAGGGCGCGCAGGACCAGGAGCATCGCCTCCTGGGCCCCCACGGTGATCACCAGGTCCTCGGGCGCACAGGCGATGCCGTGGTCGCGCCCGAGCGCCTCGCCGACCACGTCGCCCACGAGGCCGCGGCTGGGCCCGTACTCGAAGAGCGTGCGGCGGGCCCGCTCGGGGTCGGCCCCGCGCTCCCGGAGGTGGGCGAGGTACCGGTCGGTGTAGCGCTGGAGGTCCGCGTCGGGCAGGGTGTCGGGGTGCGGGGCGCCCGGGGCGAAGGAGATCGCCTCCGGGAAGCGCCCCATCACCTCGTTGAGGAAGCTGAGGGATCCCAGCACGGGCGCGCGCAGCGATCCGTGCAGCAGGGACGGGTCGAGATCCGGCACGGCGCCTCAGTTCCTCGCCTGCGAGCGCTGCCAGCGCCGCTCGACCTTGGCGAGGACGTCCTCGCTGTACGAGCGGGCCACCTGGACCACCGCGAACTCGGCCAGGTAGGACCGGAACAGCTCCAGCGGTTCCTCGGTCAGGGCCAGCATGCGCCGGTTGGCGGCCACGGCGGGGGCGCTGAGGTGCCGCACGGCCGCTTCGACGGCCTCGGTCAGCTGCCCGGCGGGCACCACCTCGTCGCAGACCAGGTGCGCGTCGGGGTCGGCGGTAGTGATGCGCCGGCCGCCGAGGATGACCCGGCGGGCCTCGCGGGCCCCGGTCAGCCGGCCCAGCCGCAGGTTGCCCAGACCCGGGACGATGCCCTCCTCGGCCGCGGGGAGGCTGAAGTAGGCCCCCTCCTCGGCGACGACGTGGTCGAGGACCAGCAGCAGCTGCATGCCGCCGCCGATGGCGAAGGCGTCCACGGCGCCGATCCAGGGCTTCTGAACGGTCCGCTCGGCCCAGACCGGGTTCTGCGCGGCGGTCAGCAGGCCCCGGTACATCTTGTTGATGTAGCCGAGCTCACGGCCCAGCAGGAACTCGGTGAACGAGATGTCCCCGTTGCGCAGGTCCTTGAGGTTGATGCCCGCGCTGAAGACGCGGCGGCCCCGGTAGCGGGGGTGGTCCACCTCTCCGCCGCGCAGGACGCCGACCCGGATCCGGTCGTCGAGGAGCACGAGGTCCACCGCCGTCTCCAGGTCCCGGATGAGGCGGTTGTCCTCGGCGTTGAGGCAGTGCGCGTTGCGGAAGGTGATGTGCCCCGCCTCGCCGACCCGCTCGACGAGTACGGAGTCCAGCTCGACCCGCCCCGCGTCACGGAACGCAGCCAGCAGGTCCAGGGCCCGGGCGGTGGGAAGCAGCATCGCGTCGACGAGGTGCGCGCCCGCGGAGGGGGAGCGCAGCACCGCCGCGCAGAAGATCGCCTGGTCGATCTCCCGGCCGTCCTTGTCGGCCTGGACGAAGGCGTCCTCCGCCGCCATCTGCGCCGGGGTGGGGACCAGCCCCGGGAAGCGGTCGGCCGCCGCGCGCAGCAGTTCGGCCAGCCGCAGGTGCCGGCCGCGCGCGGCCGTCAGTTCGTCGTAGACGGCCTCGGCGTGCAGGGCCAGGAACGCGCGCCGCGCGTCGCGGCCCGCGGTGAGCACGCTCTCGGCACGGGCCTGCTGGGCCTCGTCACGGGCGGGCCTGGGCGGCAGCGCGGCGAGCACGGCCTCCCCGTCGGCGGCGTACGCGGTGAGCGCCGCGGCGTCGGTGGCGAGCACGCCGCCGAAGTGCGGGACGGGAGCGGACCGGGCAGGGAGCGCCCCGGTGGGGGCCACGGTGGTCATGCGACGGCCTCGCTGAGTTCCGCGGCGGTGCTCCCGGCGGGCTCCGCCGCGGCGCGTCCGGCGGCGGCCGCGCGCAGCCGGCGCAGCTCCCGGTCGCAGGCGGCGAGGTGGAGGCCGAGGGCCTCCTCGTACTCGGCGGTGACGGCCTCGGCGATGAGCTGGCGGCGCAGCGCCGTCTCGCGGTTGGAGAGCCGCCCGGTGAGCGCGGTGGCGGTGGCGAGCGCCTCGACGACGCTGTCGGCGGACTCGTCGATCAGTCCGAGGCCGACGGCCCTGCCGAGCGGGATGTCGGTCCCCCACATGACGATCTGGCGGGCCCGCTGCGCGCCCAGGTGGCGCACGAGCCGGTAGAGCGTCATACCGGGCCAGAAGTGGCCGTCGTTGACGGGCAGGGCGAGGCGCAGCCCGCTGGCCGCGATGCGGAAGTCGGTGGCGAGGAGCAGGTCGAGGGCCGGTCCGGCGCAGGTCTCCGCGGCCACGGCCACGGTGATCGCGTCGAGCTTCTCCAGGCGGCGCACGGCCCGCTCCCAGCGGTTGACCGCGGAGACGGTGACGTCCCCGGGCCACTGCGGGGCGTCGCCGCCCGAGGTGAGCCGCAGGACGACGGCGCCGGTCGCCCGGTGCGTCTCGACCTCGTCGCAGAGGGCCTGGACGGTGGCGGTCAGCTCCGCGAGGGAGAGCGTGGCGTCGATCTCCACGATATTGCTGTGCATGAGGGCAGAAATTCCTTCCGTCACCAGGAGACCAGAGCCATTTCGATGGTCGATCCCGGACCCATGGTCATGAGGACACCGAATTCACCGGGGGCGGTCACGCCCTCGGCACGCAGCCGTTCGTAGGAAAAGAGGAACGAGCCGCTGGAGACATTGCCGTGGTCGCGCAGGACCCCGGTCGTGTGCCGCACGTCGTGGCGGCTGAGTCCGAGATTGGCCCGCACCGCGTCGATCACCTTCTTGCCACCGGAGTGGATGACCCAGTGGGAGATGTCGGAGCGGAGCAGGCCCGTACCGGCCAGGAGCCGGTCGAGTGCGGTCTCCGCGTGGGCGCCGACCACGTAGGGGACTTCCGGGTCCAGGTAGAAGCTGAACTTCCCGTGGGAGTCGTCCCAGTCGTAGCGCATCGCGCCCACGGCCTCGGGGATGATGCAGCTGGAGAACTTGAGCAGGGCGGGGTCCGCGCCGGCGGGGCCCTCGGGCTCCTCGGCCGGCTCGGTCGCGGGGGTCGCGGGGGTCGTCCCGGCGGGGTCGGACGGGCCGTCGGCGGTGGCGGGCGCCATGACCGCGAGGGCCCCGGCCCCGTCCCCGAAGAGGCTGTTGACCACGGACGAGCGCATGGTGCCGTCGAAGACGTACGCCGCCGAGCAGGCCTCGATGCAGACCAGGAGGGCGAGTTCGCCCGGGTGGGCGTTGGCCCAGGAGGCCACGGCCGTCAGGGCGTTGAGGCCGGCGTTGCAGCCCATGCCCACGACGTCGAGCCGCGAGGTGTGCACGTCGAGGCCCAGCTCCTTGATCAGGAGCGCGGAGAAGCCGGGCGTGAGCAGGCCCGTCGTCGTGGTGACGCACAGGTAGCGGATGTCCTCCAGGGAGGCGCCCGCGTCCTTCAGGCAGGCCTCGATCGCCTCCCGGCCCATGGCGAGCCCGCCCGCGCGGTGCTTGCGCAGGAGTTCGCCCTGGGTCTCCGTGGCCCGGGAGCCGTCCGGCAGCAGGGGCGGCAGGGTCAGGCCGCGGCGTTCGATGGCACTGTTCAGGAATATCGACCGCACCCGCGGATCGGTGATTCCGAACTCGTCGAGCATCTCCTGCTGCGTATAGGAAGTCTTGGGTACGGCGGTGCCGACTCCCTTTATCCTCGGCGGATTTACTGCCAATTTCACACTTGCTCCCTGAGGTTACAATACTTCCATGCAAAAGCAATCAGCGGTGCGGTACGAGAAGAACGACCACGTGGCCCGGATCACGCTGGACCGGCCCGAGGTGCTCAATGCCATGAACCTCGCCATGCACGAGGAACTCGCCGAAATCTGGGACGATTTCGAGAGCGACGACGACCTGTGGGTCGCGGTGCTCACCGGTGCCGGCGAGCGCGCCTTCTGCGTCGGTCAGGACCTGAAGGAGCTGGCGGCCCGGGACCGGGCCGGCAGTGCCGCGCCCGCCACCTTCGGCAGCCGTGGCAAGCCGGGCTGGCCGCGGCTGACGGAACGTTTCGACCTGGCCAAGCCGGTGGTCGCCGCCGTCCGGGGCCACGCGCTGGGAGGCGGCTTCGAGTTGGCCCTGGCCTGTGACATCGTGATCGCCTCCGAGGACGCGACCTTCGCACTGCCCGAGGCCAGGCTCGGTCTCATGGCCGGGGCCGGCGGTGTCTTCCGGCTGACCCGCCAGCTGCCGTGGAAGACGGCGATGGGTCACCTTCTGACGGGCCGTCCGATGGACGCCCGGCGGGCCTACGAACTCGGCCTCGTCAACGAGGTCGTCCCCGGTGACGAGCTCGACGCGTGCGTCGAGGGCTGGGTCGCCGACCTCGTGCGGTGCGCCCCGCTCTCCGTACGGGCGATGAAGGAGGCGGCCACGAAGTCCGCCACGATGCCGCTCGAACAGGCCTTCGCGACGCGCTACCCCTGGGAGGAGCGGCGGATGCACAGCAGGGACGCGGTCGAGGGACCGGCGGCCTTCGCCGAGAAGCGAGCTCCCCGGTGGGAGGCCCGCTGACGGGGGCCGTTCCCGGGCGGCGTCAGCCGAGGTAGTCCTCTGCTCCGCCCTCGCGCACGGTGTCGAGGGTGAAGCAGTGGAACCCGCCGCCGAACAGCCGCCGGTGGCGGTGCCGTACGGGTACGACCGTGAACCGGTGCGCCTCCAGGGTGCGGACGAGCTCCGGGCAGGCCTCGTTGACCAGCACCGTGTCGGGACCGACGGAGAGCACGTTGAGGTCGATGAAGGGGCTGGTGAGGATGAGGTCGTCGTCCTCGTAGCGCGGGAAGTTGTCGCTCGTCGGCTGCGGCGCCACGATCATGTCCCAGGAGCGCAGCGCCTGCGGCAGCTTCTGCGCCACCGCCTTCGAGCGGACCAGCAGGGTGCCCGGCCGCAGGGCGAGGACCATGCTGTCGATGTGGCTGTCGCTGAGCTGGTGCACGCGGTGGATCCGGAACCGGCCTTCCAGGTGCCGCTCCAGCCAGTCGACCGCGAGCGCGTGGTTGGCCGTGGCGATGTTCGCCACGATGTCCCGGCCCAGACGCAGGCACTGCGCCGCGTCGAACATCATCTCCAGGCCCACGTCGTACGACGACGGCTGCGGGTCCTCGATCGGCTCCGTGGGGCCGCCGGCCGTGCTGGTCCTGACGTACGACAGGTCGAAGGAGGCGTCGGTCATCATCGGGCGGGGCATGACCGTCCAGCGGGCCCCCTGCCGGAAGTAGTCCTGGAAGGTCTGCTTCAGGAACTGGGTCTCGAAGTACCGGGACCGGATCATCGGCGGCGTCTCGATGATCTCGTCCCCGACGATCAGGGTGTTGTCACGGACGTTGAGCGGCGGCACCACCGAGGCCGACCAGGCGGGCGTGCGGACCTCGGTCGTCGACGCGTCGACGTCGGCCGGCCGCAGCACCTTCACCCCGAGCGAGCCGAGCACCCCGGCCAGCTGCTCCAGGTCCTCGTTGAGCTCGGCGACGTACCGCTCCTTGATCGGGACCCGGCCGTCCGCCGGCTGCCGCGGCGCGGTGCCCGGGGACGACAGCCGCGGGTAGTACCACTCGGAACGGCCGGCGTTGTCCGTCGCCAGGTTGTCGTGGAAGAAGAGGTCGAACGACAGCTCCCGCTCGTGCGACACGTAGTTCCGGGCGGAGCCGACGATCACCTCCTTCAGGGGTGACCACTCGTCAAAGCTGTTCAGCTGCACTGCACGATCCCTCATTTCCGGTAGCCGGCTCTCCCGGCCGCTCCCCTCGGAACGCTACTGCGTGACCTCGGCCCCTCCACCCGGATGGCAATTATTTGCCACTCGCCAGGCAACCCCTGACAGCGCGGTTAGGTTCGGTCGTGGCTCGGGGCTCGACTCCGTCAGAGTCACGTCAGACGCATCGGAAATGACAGGAACAAAAATGGACAGCTTGCACGACGGCGACCCGGTTTTCGAACGCTTTCAGTTCCTCGTGAATGCGCCCGCGCTGTTCAACGCGGTCGCCACGGCGGTCGAGCTGAGGATCTTCCACTTCCTCGCCGACAACCCCGGCTCCGGCATCGAGGAGATCCGCGCGTTCACCGACATGCCGCGGCACCAGCTGCGCGTCCTGCTGCAGGCGGTGTGCACGACCGGCCTGCTGCGCCGGGAGAACGGCAACTACGTCAACTCCGCCGTCGCCCAGGACCTGCTCGCCTCGGACGCCGAGGACAGCTGGGGCCACATCATCGTGGGCTGGAAGGAGGTCTACTACCCGGCCTTCGCCCACATGACCAAGGCCCTCAAGGCCGGCACCAACACCGCCCTGGACGCCTACCCGGGCGACGAGCCCACGCTCTACCAGCGCCTTTCGCGCAACCCCGAGGTCGAGGCGGTCTTCCACCGCGCCATGAGCGCCTTCACCCTCCAGTCCGTCGACGCGCTCGTCGAGCGCCCGGAGTTCGCCTCCGTGCGCAAGCTCCTCGACATCGGCGGCGGCGACGGCACCACCTCCGCGCGCCTGGTCGCCCGCCACGAGCAGCTCAGCTCCACCGTCTTCGACATGCCGAGCGTCTCCAAGCTGGGCGAGGAGAAGGCCTCCGCCGTCCTCGCGGACCGCGTGGAGCTCCACCCCGGGGACATCTTCAACGACGAGTTCCCGCTCGGCAGCGACGCGGTGCTCTTCAGCCACGTCCTGGAGATCTTCTCCGAGGACCAGATCCTCGGTCTGATGAAGAAGGCCTACGACGCGCTCCCCGTCGGCGGAAAGGTGTTCGTCTACGGCTACAACGTCTCCGACGACGAGACCACCGGAATCTTCGGCGCGCGCCTGGGCCTCTACTTCAACGTCCTCGCCAGCGGCCAGGGAATGGCCTACCCGGCCCGGGACTACGAGGCCTGGCTGACCCAGGTCGGCTTCACCGGTGTGGAGACCGTCACCGGAATGCCCTACGAGCACGGGCTCACGCTCGGCGTGAAGCAGTAACCACCCCCGCCCGTACACCATCTGAGGAGATCCCCACCATGGCGAATCCCTTCGACGACCCCGAAGGCCGCTTCCGGGTCCTCGTCAACGACGAGGGACAGCACTCCCTCTGGCCCGAGTTCGCGGAGGTACCGCCGGGCTGGACGGTGACGTTCGGAGTGTCCGACCGGGCCTCCTGCGTCGAGCACATCAACGCCACCTGGACGGACATGCGGCCGCGCAGCCTGGCAGCCGCCCTCGACCGAACCGCCTGAGCCCCCTCGGGCATGCCCGTCGCCGCGGCGACAACCATCTTTAGGAGCGAGAGACGATGATCGTGGGTTCGGTGCCGGCATCCTTCCGGGAGCAGGCGGCGCGCACGCCCGACGCCGTGGCCGTGCGGTGCGCCGGCCGCAGCCTCACCTACCGGGAACTGGACGACCGGTCGGAGCGGCTGGCGAAGCGGCTGGCCGCCGAAGGCGCCGGGACCGAGCGTCCCGTGCTGGTCCTCATGGACCGCACGGCCGAACTGGTCGTCGCCCTTCTCGCCGTCCTGAAGACGGGGGCGTACTACCTCCCGCTGCACCCCGCCAACCCGGACGACCGGATGGCGTGGACGGCGGCGGACAGCGGGGCCGCGGTCCTGCTGACCGACGCGGCGATGCGCGACCGGGCCCCGCGGGGGCCGGTCGTCGTACGCGCCGACCTGGCCGACGAGGCGCCCGCGCAGGAGCTGCCGGAGCTGTCGGAACTGCCGGGGCAGGGCGTCGACCCGCACCCCGACCAGCTCGCCTACGTCATGTACACCTCGGGCTCCACCGGCACGCCCAAGGCCGTCGCCGTCACCCACCGCAACATCACCGACCTCGTCGGCGACGCCATGTTCGCCGCCGCCGGGGCGCACGACCGCGTCCTGCTCGTCACCTCGTACGCCTTCGACCCGTCGACGTACTCGATCTGGTACCCCCTGCTCCACGGCGGCACGGCCGTCATCGCCACCGAGGAGCAGCTCACCGTCGACCGGCTGGCGGACCTCCTGGCCGAGGAGCGGATCACGGCCGCCGAGTTCCCGGCCGGCCTCTTCCGGGTCATGGCCGAGGAGCGCCCGGAGTGCTTCGCGGGCCTTCGCGAGGTGCTCACCGGCGGGGACGTCATCCCGGCCGCCGGGGTGCGCGCCGTCCTGGCCCACTGCCCGGGCACTCTGGTCCGCGGCACCTACGGCCCCACCGAGACCACCCTCTACGCCTCCCAGTCCCGCTGGACCGACCCCGCCGCGGTCCCCGACCAGGTGCCGATCGGCCACCCGCTGGACGGGATGCGCGCCTACGTCCTGGACGAGGCCCTGCGTCCGGTCGCCCTCGGGGAGACCGGTGAGCTCTACCTCGCGGGCGCCGGCCTGGCCCGCGGCTACGCCGGCCGTCCCGGGCTGACCGCCGACCGCTTCGTGGCCGACCCGTTCGGCGCGCCCGGCGAGCGGATGTACCGCTCCGGCGACCTGGCCCGGTGGAACGACGAGGGCCGGCTCGAGTTCGCGGGCCGCGCCGACGGCCAGGTCAAGATCCGCGGCTACCGGGTCGAACCGGGGGAGATCGAGGCGGTCCTCTCCGGCCACGAGGGCCTGCGCCAGGCCGTCGTCACGGCCCGCGAGGACGTCCCCGGCGACAAGCGCCTGGTCGCCTACGTCGTCCCCGAGGAGGACGCCGCGGCGGACGACCAGGCGTTCCACGACGCCCTGCGCGCCCACCTGGCCGCCCGGATCCCCTCCTACCTGATGCCGTCGGCCTTCGTCACGCTGGAGCGGCTGCCGCTGACCGCCAACCACAAGATCGACTACCGGGCGCTGCCGGTCCCGGCCCAGGCCGCCGGCCCCGCGGGCGCCGGACGCGGTCCGCGCACGGACCGCGAGGCCCTGCTGTGCCGCCTGGTCGCCGAGACCCTCGGCGTCCCCCACGTCGGCATCGACGACGACTTCTTCGCGCTCGGCGGCGACTCCCTGCACGCGACCCGGCTGGTGAGCCGCATCCGCGCGGCACTCGACATCGACCTCGCCGTCGCCGCCGTGTTCGACCACCCGCGGGTGGCCGCCCTCGCCGCGGTCTGCGAGGCCGGAACGGGCCCCGGCGGCGCCCCCTCGGACGCCACCGCGCGGCCGGCCGTGCGGCCGGCCGCACGCCCGGACGTCCTCCCGCTGTCCGCCGCCCAGTACCGCATGTGGTTCCACAGCCGACTCGAAGGACGGTCCGCCGCCTACCAGCTCCCCGTGGCCGTCCGGCTGCGCGGCGCGCTCGACCGGGCCGCCCTCGAAGCGGCCCTGGGCGACCTGGTCGACCGGCACGAAGCCCTGCGCACCGTCTTCCCGCAGTACGACGGCGAGCCCTGCCAGGTGATGCTCCCGGCCGGGCAGGCCCGACCCGAGCTGCCCGTCGAGCACGCCGACGACCTCGACGCCGCCCTGCGCGCCGCGGCGCTGGACCCCTTCGACCTGACCACCGATGTGCCGCTGCGCGCCCGCCTGTTCCACGCGGGCCCCGACGAGCACGTCCTGCTGCTGGTCCTCAACCACATCGGCACCGACGGCTGGTCGATGGGCCCCCTCACCCGCGAACTGGCCGACGCCTACACGGCCCGCCGGGACGGCCGGGCCCCGCAGTGGACGCCGCTGCCCGCGCAGTACGCCGACTACACCCTGTGGCAGCGAGAGCTCCTCGGCCCGGTGCAGGCCCCGACCCCGCTGGCCGAGCGCCAGCTGGACTTCTGGCGCCGGACGCTGGCCGGGGCCCCGGAGGAGCTGGAGCTGCCCCTGGACTTCCCCCGCCCCGCGGTCGCGGGGACCCGCGGCGGCGCCGTGCCGCTGGAGATCGCCCCCGAGCTGCACGACGCGATCGTCCGGCTGGCCCGCGCCACCCGTACCAGCGTGCACATGGTCCTCCAGGCCACCGTCGCCGCCCTCCTGACCCGCATCGGCGCCGGCACCGACATCCCCCTCGGCGGTACCGTCGCCGGACGCACCGACGCCGCCCTCGACGGCTTGATCGGCTTCTTCGTCAACACGCTGGTGCTCCGCACGGACACCTCCGGCAACCCCAGCTTCCGCACCCTGCTCGGCCGGGTCCGGGAGGCGGACCTCGCGGCCTACGCGCACCAGGACGTGCCCTTCGACCAGGTCGTGGAGGCCGTCAACCCGGCCCGCTCGCTGTCGCGGCACCCGCTGTTCCAGGTCATGCTCACCCTGGAGAACGCGGGCGGCTACACGTTCACCCTGCCCGGCCTGGCCGCGTCCGCCCAGGAACTGCCCACCGCCGCCACCGCGTTCGACCTCCTCTTCGGCTTCACCGAGCACTACGCCGAGGACGGCTCGGCGGCCGGTGTCACGGGCCGCCTGGAGTTCGCCGCGGACCTCTTCGAGCCGGCCACCGCCGAGCTGCTGGCCGCCCGGTTCGCCGTACTGCTGCGCCGGGCCGTCACCGACCCGGAGCTGCCGCTGGACGACATCGACCTGTTCCTCGACGGCGAACGCGACCTGCTGCGCGCCGCCACCGGAACCGAACCCACCGAGCTCCCGGACGCCTCGCTCACCGCGCAGATCGAGGCCCAGGTCCGCCGTACGCCCGGCGCGCTCGCCGTCTGCGCGCCCGACGGCGAACTCACCTACGCGGAACTCAACGAGGACGCCAACCGGCTGGCCCGGCACCTGCTCGCCCGCGGCATCGGCCCCGGCAGCTGCGCCGCCGTCGTGCTGCCCCGCGGGACCCGGCTGATCACCACCTTCCTGGCGATCCTCAAGGCGGGCGCCGCCTACCTGCCCATCGACCCGCAGTACCCCCGCGAGCGCATCGAGTTCATCCTCGACGACGCCCGACCCGCCGTGTGCGTCACCGACCACGACGGCGCCACCACGCTGCCCGGCCCCGTCCTGGACCTCGACGCCGAGCAGACCACGGCCGCCCTCGCCGCCGCCCCCGCCCAGGACCCCGGCGACGCGGACCGCCCGGCGCCCCTGACCGCCGAGACGCCCAGCTACGTCGTCTACACCTCGGGCTCCACGGGACGGCCCAAGGGCGTCGTCCTGCCGGCCCGCGTCCTGATCAACCTGCTCGCGTGGAACGCCTCGCTGTTCCCGTACGAGCCCGGCTCCCGCGTCTCGCAGTTCAGCGCCGTCAGCTTCGACGCCTCCGAGCACGAGATCCTCACCGCCCTGCTCAACGGCAAGACGCTGTGCGTGCCCGACGAGGACACCCGCCTGAACCCCGCCCGGCTCGCCGCCTGGCTGGACCAGGAGCGGATCACCGAGTTCTTCGCCCCCGACCTGGTCATCGCGGCCGTCTACGAGGCGGCCGCCGAACAGGGACTGGAGCTGGCCGCCCTGCGCCACGTCGCGCAGGCCGGCGAGGCGCTCCAGCTCACCCCGCAGGTCCGCGACTTCCACGCGGCCCGGCCCGAGCTGCTGCTGCACAACCACTACGGCCCCTCCGAGACCCACGTCGTCACCAGCGCCACCCTGCCCCGCGACCCGGCCGACTGGCCCACGGCCGCCCCGCTCGGCGACGGCATCTGGAACACCCGGCTGTACGTCCTCGACGAGCGCCTGCGCCCCGTGCCCGTCGGCGTACCCGGCGAGCTGTACCTCGCCGGCGACGGCCTGGCCCACGGCTACCTGAACCGCGCCGACATGACGGCCCAGCGTTTCGTCGCCGACCCGTTCGGCGCCCCCGGCGAGCGGATGTACCGCAGCGGCGACCTCGTGCGCCGCCGCGCCGACGGCGCCCTGGCCTTCCTCGGCCGGGCCGACGACCAGGTCAAGATCCGCGGGGTCCGGGTGGAGCTCGGCGAGCTCAACGCGGTGCTGACCGCGCACCCCGGCGTGGGCCAGGCGGCCACCGTGCTGCGCGAGGACCGGCCCGGCGACAAGCGCCTGGTCTCCTACGTGGTGGCGGCGCCGGACGCCGCCCTGCCGCCGTCGGAGGAACTGCGCCGGCACGTGGCCGCGGCCGTACCCCAGGCGGTGGTGCCCGCCGCGTTCGTCGAGCTCGACGTGCTGCCGCTGACGTCCAACGGCAAGCTGGACCGGCGCGCCCTGCCCGCCCCCGTGTACGGCGGTGCGGCGGGCCGCGCCCCCCGCACCCCGGCCGAGCACATCCTGTGCGCGCTGTTCGCGGAGATCCTCGGGGCCGGCACGGTCGGCGCCGACGACAGCTTCTTCGATCTGGGCGGCCACTCGCTGCTCGTCACGCGCCTGGTGAACCGGATCCGGGTGACCCTGGGCCGCGAACTCGCCGTGCGCACGGTCTTCGAGGCGCCCACCCCCGCCGAGCTGGCGATCCGCCTGGACGAGGCGGGGCAGGCCCGGCCCGCGCTCGTGCCCGCCGCGCACGGGGAACGGCTGCCGGCCTCCCCGGCCCAGCAGCGGCTGTGGTTCCTGGACCGGCTGGAGGGCGCCAGTGCGACGTACAACCTGCCGGTGCGTTTCCGGTTGTCGGGGCGCGTGGACGCCGAGGCGCTGGAGCTCGCGCTCGGTGATGTGGTGGCCCGGCACGAGTCCTTGCGGACCGTGTTCGCCGAGGCCGACGGCGCGGACGGGGACAGCGGCCGGGCGCTGCAGGTGATCCTGCCGCCGCAGCCCTTCGCGCTGGAGCGCGTGGTGTGCGGGGCGGACGAGCTGCCGGAGGTCCTGACGGCCGCGGCGGGTCATGTCTTCGACCTGGCGGTGGATCTGCCGTTGCGGGCGACGTTGGTGTCGACGGGGGAGGAAGAGCATGTCCTGCTGCTTCTGCTGCACCACATCGCGGGTGACGGGGCGTCGATGGGTCCGTTGACGCGTGATCTGGGTGAGGCGTATGCCGCTCGGCTGGGTGGGAGCGCCCCTGCCTGGGAGCCGTTGGCGGTCCAGTACGCGGATTACACGTTGTGGCAGCAGCGGTTGTTGGGTGAGGAGGGGGATCCGGA
>NZ_JAJAUY010000126.1 GCF_020532625.1 Streptomyces antimicrobicus
CTCCTGGCCGCCGTGACGGCCTGCGCGGGCCTGCTGGCGGCCGGCGGGTACCTGCTCGCCGCGCGCGCCCCGGACGGCGGCCGCCCTGCCCCCGCGCCCACCCCCGTCCTGCCCGCCGCCTCCCAACTGGTCTCGCTGGCCTACCGCGAGGCGGTGGAACCCCTCACCGGCGGCACCGCGCTCGCCTTCACCGTCCAGGTCGACAACGCCGCCGGCGGACGCACCGTCACGGTGGAGCGAATCGGCCAACCCTCCCCGGCACTGTCGGTCACCAGCCGCCCGGCGCTGCCGCTCACCCTGCGGCCGGGCGAGGCCTCCGAGCTGGTGCTGGAGATAAAAGCGACGGACTGCGTGCATGTACCACGGAATGCCGGGCTCCCATTTCTGGAAGTAACCCTCAGTAATGGCGGGGCGAAAGAGGATCACAGTTACATCCTCGGTGACCGCTATGCGAAGGATCTTTCCACCGCCTTGAGCAGGACTTGTCCCGAGGACCGAGACGAAGGGGCGCCCGGCCCGTCATGACCAAAACTCCCTAGACTCCTGGGCTGTCAGGAGTCAAAACCCCTTACGCTCCTTCCGTTTCTCACTATGCGGACACGACGAAACGGCCGGAATTCGCCCGTTCCACCCTCCGGAAACCGGTATGCATTACGCCGTGGCATAACAAGAGAGTCACATCCTTGGCCTGAGCCCTCCATATCCCCTGGACGGCCGCCTAGAGTCACGGCCAGTCACCGCGACCACCGGATTCCTTCTCACAGCAGTTCGGTCACACGCGTTCGACTCGGCGCGTCCCTAGGGGGGACGCCGTGCCCCGAAAGGACAGATCGTGCGTCATCGTTCTCTCATCGCCGTGACGGCCGCCCTCGCCGCGGGAACCCTCACGCTCACCGCCTGCGGTTCGCGCGACAGCGGCAAGAACGCCGAGGGCGGCGACGGCGGCGGCGCCACGGTCGTCATCGCCGTCGACGCCCCGCTCACCGGTGACCTCTCCGCCCTCGGCCTCGGCATCCGCAACTCCGCCGAGCTCGCGGTCAAGCAGGCCAACGAGAAGAAGTACGTCAAGGGCGTCACCTTCAAGTTCGAAGCCCTCGACGACCAGGCCCAGGCCTCCTCCGGCCAGCAGAACGCCACCAAGCTCGTCGCCAACAAGGACGTCCTCGGTGTCGTCGGCCCCCTGAACTCCTCGGTCTCCGAGTCGATGCAGAAGGTCTTCGACGACGCCAAGCTCGTCCAGATCTCCCCGGCCAACACCAGCCCGTCGCTGACCCAGGGCCCCAAGTGGGCCGAGGGCCAGAAGGTCCGCACCTACAAGAGCTACTTCCGCACCGCGACCACCGACGCCATCCAGGGCCCCTTCGCCGCCCAGTACCTCTTCAACAAGGCGGGCAAGAAGAAGGTCTACATCATCGACGACAAGAAGACCTACGGCGCCGGCCTCGCCGGCACCTTCAAGGGCGAGTTCACCAAGCTCGGCGGCCAGGTCGCCGGCGAGGGCCACATCGACCCCGAGTCCAAGGACTTCTCGGCCATCGTCACCCAGGTCAAGAACTCCGGCGCCGACGCCGTCTACTACGGCGGCGAGTACCCCGCCGGCGGCCCCCTCAGCAAGCAGATCAAGGCAGCCGGCGCCAACATCCCGCTCGTCGGCGGCGACGGCCTCTTCGACAAGAAGTACGTCGAACTGGCCGGCGGCCCCTCCGCGGCCGGCGACCTCGCCACCTCCGTCGGCGCCCCCGTCGACAGCCTGCCCTCGGCCAAGGAGTTCATCGAGAACTACAAGAAGGCCGGCTTCAAGGACCCGTACGCGGCCTACGGCGGCTACTCCTACGACTCCGCCTGGGCGATCATCGAGGCCGTCAAGAAGGTCGTCGAGGACAACAACGGCAAGCTCCCCGACGGCGCCCGCGCCAAGGTCCTCGAGGCCGTCCAGAACGTCTCCTTCGAGGGCGTGACCGGCAAGGTCTCCTTCGACGAGTTCGGTGACGCCACCAACAAGCAGCTCACCGTCTACAAGGTCGAGGGCGACGACTTCAAGTCCGTCGAGTCCGGCACCTACAGCGGCTGACCCGACCAGCCCGACGGCTGAGCGGGGCCACCCGCCAGCCGCACCCCACCCCACTCCTGCCGCGCGGGGCGCGTACCTCAAGCGCCCCGCGCGGTGTCACATCCGTCGAAAGACTCGGAGGACCTGCGGTGCACGAACTGCCGCAACAGCTGGTCAACGGCCTGCTACTGGGATCCATGTACGGGCTCGTCGCCATTGGCTACACAATGGTCTACGGCATCGTCCAGCTCATCAACTTCGCCCACGGCGAGATCTTCATGATCGGCGGGTTCGGCGGACTCAGCGTCTGGCTGCTGCTCCCCTCGGGCACCAGCATGCTGCTCGCCCTGCCCCTCATGATCATAGGCGCCATCGTCATAGCCACCCTCGTGGCCATCGGCGCCGAGCGGTTCGCCTACCGACCGCTGCGCAACGCACCACGCCTCGCCCCCCTCATCACCGCCATCGGCCTCTCCCTCGCCCTCCAGCAGGCGGTGTGGGCCTGGTACCCCGACGCGAAGTCCTCCGTCGTCTTCCCCCAGCTCCCCGGCGGCCCCTTCCACCTCGGCAGCGTCACCATCCAGACCGGCGACGTCTTCCTGCTGATCGCCGCCCCCGTCTCCATGGCGTTCCTCGGCTTCTTCGTCCAGAAGACCCGCACCGGCCGCGGCATGCAGGCCACCGCCCAGGACCCCGACACCGCCAAGCTCATGGGCATCAACACCGACCGCATCATCATGATCGCGTTCGCCCTCGGTGCCGCCTTCGCCGCGATCGGAGCCGTCGCCTACGGCCTCAAGTACGGCGAGGTCCAGTTCAAGATGGGCTTCCTCCTCGGCCTCAAGGCCTTCACCGCCGCCGTCCTCGGCGGCATCGGGAACATCTACGGCGCCATGATCGGCGGCCTCGTCCTCGGCCTCGCCGAGACCCTGACCACCGTCTACGTCTCCGAGATCCCCGGCATGCAGCAGCTCGGCGGACAGTCCTGGGGCAACACCTGGGCGTTCGTCCTCCTCATCCTCGTGCTCCTCTTCCGGCCCCAGGGCCTGCTGGGGCAGCGCGTGGCGGACAGGGCGTGAGAACCATGACCTCTACCACCACCGACATCACCACCAAGGCCGCCACCGGCGACGGCATCGCCCTCCCCGAGAAGGCAGCCCGCGCCCTCGCCACCGGCGGCGGCGCCCTCACCGTCATCTCCTGCTTCCTCGCCTGGACCTGGACCGCCGCCTACCCCGGCAACCTCACCGTCTACGGCTACCCCGGCGGCCTCCAGTGGCTCGTCCTGGTCAGCGGCGCCCTCACCACCCTCTTCGGCCTCTCCTCCTACGGGATCAAGGGCCTGAAGTGGCTCACCCCCGGCGGAGCCGACGCAGCCGTCAAGTTCGCCGCCCTCGCCACCCTGTGGACCACCCTCTTCACCGCCTGGTCCATCTCCGACACCCTCGGCGGACTCGTCAACCTCGAGCCCGGCGGCTTCGTCGCCGTCGCCGCCGCCCTCGCCACCTACCTCGGCGCCCGCGCCCTGCCCTTCGAGCGCCCCGTCCTCGACCCCGCGGACCCCGAGGACAGCACCTGGGAGCAGTACAAGCACAACGCCCGCAACCGACGCGAGATCGTCAAGGCCGCCTACGCAGCCAAGGCCCCCGCCCCCGCCAAGCCCCTCCCGGCCTGGGCCGAGATCCTCGTCATCGCCGCCGTGCTCGGCGTCGCCCTCGGCGTCTTCACCTACGGCATCACCACGCCCTACCAGGAACTCTTCATCGGCTTCCTGATCACCGCGGGCTTCGGCTTCGCCGCCCTCCACAAGGCCGGCCTCATCGCCCGCTTCACCACCCTCACCGCCCGCCACCGCAACGTCGCCCTCGTCGGCGCCTTCGTCGCAGCCGCGGCCTTCCCCCTCACCCAGACCGACGACCAGTACGCGACCCTCGGCGTCAACATCCTCATCTTCGCCACCGTCGCCCTCGGCCTGAACATCGTCGTCGGCCTCACCGGCCTCCTCGACCTCGGCTACGTCGCCTTCCTCGGCGTCGGCGCCTACACCGCAGCCCTGGTCTCCGGCTCCCCGAACTCCCCGTTCGGCGTCCACCTCCCCTTCTGGGCCGCCATCCTCCTCGGCGCCCTCGCCTCCATGGTCTTCGGCGTCCTCATCGGCGCCCCGACCCTGCGACTGCGCGGCGACTACCTGGCGATCGTCACCCTCGGCTTCGGAGAGATCTTCCGGATCTCGATGAACAACATGGACGGCAAGTCCGGCCCCGACATCACCAACGGCCCCAACGGCATCGCCGGCGTCCCCAACGTCAACCTCTTCGGATTCGACTTCGGCGCCGCCCACACCATCGCCGGCTTCACCATCGGCCGCTTCGCCAACTACTTCCTGCTCATGCTGGCCATCACCTTCATCGTGGTCATGGTCTTCCGCCGCAGCGCCGAATCCCGCATCGGCCGCGCCTGGGTCGCCATCCGCGAGGACGAGACCGCCGCCGAAGCCATGGGCATCAACGGCTTCCGCGTCAAGCTCATCGCCTTCGCCCTCGGCGCCACCCTCGCCGGCCTCGCCGGCGCCGTCCAGGCCCACGTCAACTACACGGTCACCCCCGACCAGTACGTGTTCGCCAACGCCGTCCCGCCGAACTCCGCCTTCCTGCTCGCCGCGGTCGTCCTCGGCGGCATGGGCACCATCTCCGGCCCCCTCGTCGGCGGCGCCCTGCTCTTCCTCATCCCCAACAAGCTCCAGGGCATGGGCGACCTGCAGCTCTTCGCCTTCGGCGTCGCGCTCATCGTCCTGATGCGCCTGCGCCCCGAGGGCATCATCCCCAACCGGCGCAACCAGCTCGAACTGCACAAGGACCTGGAAGCTCCCACAGTCCTCAGCAAGGCAGGGGCCTGACCCATGACGACCACCACGACCACCACCGCCGCCCCGGCGGAGACCGTCCTGGACGCACGCGGCGTCACCATGCGGTTCGGCGGCCTCACCGCCGTCAAGAACGTCGACCTCACCGTCAGGAGCGGCGAGATCGTCGGCCTCATCGGCCCCAACGGCGCCGGCAAGACCACGTTCTTCAACTGCCTCACCGGCCTCTACATCCCCACCGAGGGCGAGGTCCGCTACAAGGGCACCGTCCTGCCGCCCAAGTCCTTCAAGGTCACCTCGGCCGGCATCGCCCGCACCTTCCAGAACATCCGTCTCTTCAACAACATGACGGTCCTGGAAAACGTCCTCGTCGGACGCCACACCCGCACCAAGGAAGGCCTCTGGTCCGCCCTCCTGCGGCTCCCCGGCTTCCACAAGGAAGAAGCCGCCAGCCGCGAGAAGGCCATGGAGCTGCTCGAGTTCATCGGCCTCGCCCACAAGGCCGAACACCTCGCCCGCAACCTCCCCTACGGCGAACAGCGCAAGCTCGAGATCGCCCGCGCCCTCGCCAGCGACCCCGGCCTGATCCTCCTCGACGAACCCACCGCAGGCATGAACCCGCAGGAGACCCGGGCCGCCGAGGAACTCATCTTCGCCATCCGCGACAAGGGCATCGCCGTCCTCGTCATCGAGCACGACATGCGCTTCATCTTCAACCTCTGCGACCGCGTCGCCTGCCTGGTCCAGGGCGAGAAGCTCATCGAAGGCACCGCCGGCGAGGTCCAGAGCGACGAGCGCGTCGTCGCCGCCTACCTCGGCGAACCCTTCGAAGGCGCCCCCGGCGCCGAAGAGGTCGCCGAGGTCGAGGCCGCCGAAGCCCACGCCGAGGAGGACCACGAGGCCGAGGCCCCCGCCGACACCCCCGCGGACGACACCCCGGCGGACGACGACACCCCGGCGGCGGACAGCACCACCAGCACCACCACGGACGGAGAGGCCAAGTGACCGCACTCCTCGAGGTCGAGGACCTCCGCGTCGCCTACGGCAAGATCGAAGCCGTCAAGGGCATCTCCTTCTCCGTCGAAGCCGGCCAGGTCGTCACCCTCATCGGCACCAACGGCGCCGGCAAGACCACCACCCTGCGCACCCTCTCCGGCCTCATCAAGCCCAAGGGCGGCCAGATCAAGTTCCAGGGCAAGTCCCTCAAGAAGATCCCCGCCCACCACATCGTCAGCCTGGGACTCGCCCACTCCCCCGAGGGGCGGCACATCTTCCCCCGCATGACGATCGAGGACAACCTCCTCCTCGGCGCCTTCCTCCGCAAGGACAAAGAAGGCATCGCCAAGGACGTCCAGCGCGCCTACGACCTCTTCCCGATCCTCGGGGAGCGGCGCAAGCAGGCCGCCGGCACGCTCTCCGGCGGCGAACAGCAGATGCTCGCCATGGGCCGCGCCCTGATGTCCCAGCCCAAACTGCTCATGCTGGACGAGCCCTCCATGGGCCTCTCCCCCCTCATGATGCAGAAGATCATGGCCACGATCGCCGAACTCAAGGCGGCCGGCACCACGATCCTGCTGGTCGAGCAGAACGCCCAGGCCGCACTGTCCCTGGCCGACCAGGGCCACGTCATGGAGATCGGCAAGATCGTCCTGTCCGGCCCCGGCCGGGACCTGCTGGTCAACGAGGACGTCCGCAAGGCCTACCTCGGCGAGGACTGACCCCTCGCACACCGACAGAAGGGCCCGCCTCCCTCGGGGGAGGCGGGCCCTTCGCACGCGCGGAACGGCACCGTCAGCACCGGACACACCTACTGCTGAGCGGCCTTCCGCTTCTCCTCCGCGTCCTCGATGACCGCCTCGGCCACCTGCTGCATCGACATCCGGCGGTCCATGGACGTCTTCTGGATCCACCGGAACGCCGCCGGCTCCGACAGCCCGTACTGCGTCTGCAGGATGCTCTTGGCCCGGTCCACCAGCTTGCGCGTCTCCAGCCGCTGGGTGAGGTCCGCGACCTCCTTCTCCAGCGCCTTCAGCTCCGCGAACCGGGACACCGCCATCTCGATGGCCGGCACCACGTCGCTCTTGCTGAACGGCTTCACCAGGTACGCCATGGCACCGGCGTCACGGGCCCGCTCCACCAGGTCGCGCTGCGAGAACGCCGTCAGCATCAGCACCGGCGCGATGGACTCGCCGGCGATCTTCTCGGCCGCGGAGATCCCGTCGAGCACGGGCATCTTCACGTCGAGGATCACCAGGTCCGGCCGGTGCTCCCGGGCCAGCTCCACCGCGGTCTGGCCGTCCCCGGCCTCCCCGACCACGGTGTACCCCTCCTCCTCCAGCATCTCTTTGAGATCGAGCCGGATGAGCGCCTCGTCCTCGGCGATGACGACCCGGGTCGTCAGCGGCGGGACATGCGCCTGGTCGGCGTCGGGCGCGGGCGTCGACTCATGCTCGGCGGTCACGGGGACTCCTCGTTGCGGGGCGGTGCTGCTGAGATGAGCCTACCTAGCAGCGCCCGCCCGGGGTCACCCGGTACACTCCGACGTGCAACCCTGCCGGGTTGGTGGAACGGCATACACGGATGTCTCAAACACATCTGCCCGAGAGGGCTTGCGGGTTCGAATCCCGCACCCGGCACGCGTCCGGAAAGCGGACGTTCACCTTCGCGTGAACGTTCGCTTTTTCGCGCTCCGGGACGTTCCGGTGCACGCAGAGTGATCACATGCACCTGCACACCCTCGAAGTGCGGCAGACCGCACTCTCACTGCTCCGTTCCGGCGTGAGGAACGCGGAGGTCGCCCGACGCCTGGACGTTCCCGTCGGCACTGTCGGGTACTGGAAGCACCTCGACCGCGCCACGCGTGGCGAGTGTCCGGGCCGCGGCGCCCGGGACTGCGCCCGCTGCCACGGACTGCCTCTGGACCACGCCGCCTACGCCTACCTCCTGGGCCTCTATCTGGGTGACGGCCACATCAGCAAGTACTCCGGACACCGGACCTACAGCCTCATGATCACGTTGGACGATCGCTGGCCAGGCGTCCAGGACGATGCGGAAGCCGCCCTGCGAAGAGTGTTCCCTGAACACTCGACCTGCCGCGTCGGCGTCAAAGGGGCCCACAACATCAAGGTCTACTCCAACCACCTGCCCTGCCTGTTCCCCCAGCACGGCCCCGGCAGGAAGCACGAGCGGCGGATAGCGCTGGAGCCGTGGCAGCAGGAGATCGTGGATGCCTTCCCGTGGGAGTTCGTCCGGGGCCTGATCCACTCGGATGGGTGCCGCACGACGAACTGGACCGTCCGTAACGGCAGGCGCTACGAGTACCCCCGGTACTGGTTCACGAACGTCTCGGACGACATCCGCAAGCTGTTCACGGACACCCTGGACCGGCTCGGGGTCGTGTGGACGAACTGCACCCGGCATGGGAAGCCGTACAACGTCTCCGTGGCCCGCAAGGCCTCCGTCGCCCTCATGGACGCCCACGTCGGGCCCAAGCACTGAAGCCGGGCGCAGCCCTTCGGCTGCGGCCCGGGGGGTCAGTCGACGGGGTCGCCGATGTGGTGGACGCGGACGAGGTTGGTGGTGCCGGGGACGCCGGGCGGGGAGCCGGCGGTGATGACGATGGTGTCGCCGGGCTCGACGCGGCCGAGGTCGAGGAGGCGTTCTTCGACCTGGGCGACCATGGCGTCGGTGGAGTCGACGTGGGGGCCGCAGAAGGTTTCGACGCCCCAGGTGAGGTTGAGCTGGGCGCGGGTGGCGGGGTCGGGGGTGAAGGCGAGGAGGGGGATGGGTGAGCGGTAGCGGGAGAGGCGGCGGACGGTGTCGCCGCTCTGGGTGAAGGCGACGAGGAACTTGGCGTCGAGGAAGTCGCCGATCTCGGCTGCTGCGCGGGCGACGGCGCCGCCTTGGGTGCGGGGTTTGTTGCGGTCGGTGAGGGGTGGCAGGCCCTTGGTGAGGATGTCTTCTTCGGCGGCGGCGACGATGCGGGCCATGGTGCGGACGGTTTCGACGGGGTATTTGCCGACGCTGGTCTCGCCGGAGAGCATGACGGCGTCGGTGCCGTCGATGACGGCGTTGGCGACGTCGGAGGCCTCGGCGCGGGTGGGTCGGGAGTTGTCGATCATGGAGTCGAGCATCTGGGTGGCGACGATGACCGGTTTGGCGTTGCGCTTGGCGAGTTTGATGGCGCGCTTTTGGACGATGGGGACTTGTTCTAGGGGCATTTCGACGCCGAGGTCGCCGCGGGCGACCATGATGCCGTCGAAGGCGGCGACGATGGCGTCGATGTTGTCGACGGCCTGGGGTTTTTCGATCTTGGCGATGACGGGGAGGCGGCGGCCTTCCTCGTCCATGATGCGGTGGACGTCGGTGATGTCGTTGCCGCTGCGGACGAAGGAGAGGGCGATGATGTCGACGCCGGTGCGCAGGGCCCAGCGGAGGTCTTCGACGTCCTTGTCGGAGAGGGCGGGGACGGAGACGGCGACGCCGGGGAGGTTGAGGCCTTTGTGGTCGGAGATCATTCCGCCTTCGACGACGCGGGTGTGGACGCGGGGGCCGTCGACGGCGGTGACGTCGAGGGTGACGCGGCCGTCGTCGACGAGGATGCGTTCGCCGGGGGTGACGTCGGTGGCGAGGCCTTTGTAGGTGGTGCCGCAGGTGTGGCGGTCGCCGGGGACGTCTTCGACGGTGATGGTGAAGTGGTCGCCGCGTTCAAGGAGTACGGGGCCTTCGTGGAAGCGGCCGAGGCGGATCTTCGGGCCTTGAAGGTCGGCGAGGATGCCGATGCTGCGGCCGGCTTCGTCGGAGGCTTTGCGGACGCGCTGGTAGCGCTCCTCGTGTTCGGCGTAGGTGCCGTGGCTGAGGTTGAGGCGGGCGATGTCCATTCCGGCTTCGACGAGGGTTTTGATCTGGTCGTAGGAGTCGGTGGCGGGGCCCAGGGTGCAGACGATTTTCGCTCGGCGCATGGGTCGAGGGTATGCCTTACCGAGCGGTAGGGAGTGAGGTCCTGGTGTCGGTCCAACGACCTTTGGGGGAAAGGTTGTTGACACTTGTTGAATGGGCGCGGGGGTGCTCTGATGAGCACCCCCGGCGGGGTGGGGTTACAGCTGGGGCGGGGTCATGGTGAAGCGGGCGTTGACCTGGGCGTGGACGGTCTGGCGCTGGGGTTCGAGGTCGAGGGCGGGGGGTGCGGATTCCTCGGCTGCGCCGTAGGCCATGGAGCGCATCATGCCGGCGGGGGCGGCCATGGTGACGGGGGTGGCGTTCTCCGCGCCGAGGTCGGCGAGTTCGACGAGGGCGGCGAGGTCGGCGCCGAGGGCTCCGGCGTACTCGCGGGCGCGTTGTACGGCTTCCAGGACGGCTTGCCTGCGGGCTTCGCCGTGGGCGGGTGAGTCGGGGCGCAGGGCCCACCAGGGGCCGTCGACGCGGGTGAGGTCGAGGTCGGCGAGGCGGGTGGTGAGTTCGCCGAGGGCGGTGAAGTCGGCGAGTTCGGCGGTGATGTGGACGCGGCCGTGGTAGGCGCGGACGCGTTCGCCGCGGCCGTGGCGGGTGAGTTCGGGGGTGATGGAGAAGGCGCCGGTTTCGAGTTTCTCGACGGCGTCGCCGTAGCTCTTGACGAGGTCGAGGACTTCGTTGTTGCGGCGGGTGAGGTCTTCGAGGGCGGTGCGGCGGTCGGTGCCGCGGGCGTTGACGGTGATGCCGATGCGGGCGATCTCGGGGTCGACTTCGAGGCTGGCTTCGCCGCGGACTGCGACGCGGGGGACGGCGGGGGTGCCGAAGGGCTGGGGCGCTGCGTCTGAGGTCATGGTGCCACTGTCGCACCGTGGGCGGGGGTGGGGCGGCGGACGGGTGGAATCCGGGCCGGGGTGTTGTGGCTGGTTCGCGTGGGCCAGAATCTACGCGCGTCGTACTCACCGGCGCAGGAAACGCCTCACAAGGGGAGATGGCATGGCGTTCGACCGTAGGACGTTTTTGGGTGGCTCGGCCGCGACGGGTGCGGCCGTGGCGCTGACGGGGGCCGCGGGGGCCCCGGCGGCTGCCGCGCAGGGCGGGGCGGAGCGGGGCGGGGGCGCGGCGGCGCGGACGTACTCGTTCACGGTGATGGGGACGACCGATCTGCACGGCAATGTCTTCAACTGGGACTACTTCACGGACAGGGAGTTCGACGACAAGGCTCACAACGACGTGGGGCTGGCGAAGATCTCGACGTTGGTGAACCAGGTGCGTGCGGCCAAGGGCCGGTGCAACACGTTGCTGATCGATGCGGGTGACACGATCCAGGGCACGCAGCTGTCGTACTACTACGCGAAGGTGGATCCGATCACCGCGCGTCGGGGTCCGGTGCACCCGATGGCGCAGGCGATGAACGCGATGGGGTACGACGCGGCGGCGTTGGGCAACCACGAGTTCAACTACGGCATTCCGGTGCTGCGGAAGTTCGAGGAGCAGTGCGACTTCCCGCTGCTGGGTGCGAACGCGTTGGATGCCCGTACGCTGCGGCCGGCGTTCCCGCCGTACAGCATGCACCGGCTGCGTACGCCGCACGGGCGGGATGTGAAGGTGGCGGTGCTGGGGTTGACGAATCCGGGGATCGCGCTCTGGGACAAGGCGAACGTGCAGGGGAAGATGACGTTCCCGGGGTTGGAGGAGCAGGCGGCGAAGTATGTGCCGCGGTTGCGGTCGATGGGTGCGGACGTGGTGATCGTCTCGGCGCACTCGGGGTCGAGCGGTACGTCGTCGTACGGTGACCAGTTGCCGTACGTGGAGAACGCGGCGGGGCTGGTGGCGGAGCAGGTGCCGGGGATCGACGCGATCTTGGTGGGGCACGCGCACACGGAGATCCCGGAGTACCGGGTGAGGAACAAGGCGACGGGCAAGGACGTGGTGCTGTCGGAGCCGTTGAAGTGGGGGCAGCGGCTGACGTTGTTCGACTTCGAGCTGAGTTGGGCGCGGGGCCGGTGGTCGGTGGAGAAGGTCTCGGCGCAGGTGTTGAACTCGAACACGGTCGCGGAGGATCCGCAGATCGTGGGGTTGCTGTCGGACGAGCACCGCAAGGTGGTGGCGTACGTGAACCAGGTGATCGGTACGTCGACGCAGGCGATGTCGTCGGCGGAGGGTCCGGTGCGGGACGTGCCGATCATCGATCTGATCAACCATGTGCAGGCGGAGACGGTGAAGGGGGCCCTCGCCGGTACGGAGTGGGCCGCGCTGCCGGTGCTGTCGCAGGCGTCGTGCTTCTCGCGGACGGCGTCGATCCCGGCCGGTCAGGTGACGATCAGGGATGCGGCGGGGTTGTACCCGTTCGAGAACACGTTGGAGGCGCGTCTGCTGACGGGTGCGCAGGTGAAGGACTATTTGGAGTATTCGGCGCGGTACTACGTGCGGACGGCGCCGGACGCGCCGGTGGATCCGGCGAAGTTGACGAACGCGGAGAGTATTCCGGACTACAACTACGACGCGGTGTACGGCTTGGCGTACGAGGTGGACATCGCGCAGCCGGTGGGGTCGCGGATCGTGGGGCTGTCGTTCCAGGGGCGGCCGGTGGATCCGGCGGCGCAGTTCGTGCTGGCGGTGAACAACTACCGGGCCTCGGGTGGTGGGGCGTTCCCGCACGTGGCGAAGGCGCGGCAGCTGTGGGCGAACTCGGACGAAATCCGTAACACGATCATCCAGTGGGTGAAGGCGAAGGGGACGGTGGACCCGGCGCAGTTCGCGTCGGTGGACTGGCGGCTGACGCGGGCGGGTGTGCCGGTGTTCTAGCGGCCCGTGGTGTGCTCGGTCCGGTGCCTGTGTTCGGCGCCGGATCGGGCCGGGAGGCCACTGCGGCTCTTGCCGCGGTGGGGCCGCTGCGGGCGTTCGGGCTGCGGGTGTGCGGCTCGGGTCAGCCTGGTGAGGTGTCCTCGCGGGGCCTTTCGTACCGCCATGCCGCTTCGAGGTAGTAGGTCTCGTCCTCGCGGTAGCCGGGCCGGGGCGGCCCCAGACGTTCGGCTGCTTGCACGCACCGCTCGTCGTGGTGGCGTGCGAGAGCGTGGACGGCTTGGAGCTGGACGCGGCGCTCCGGGTGGTCGAGGAGGCTGGCCATCGTGTCGGTCAGGGCCCGGTCGCCGTTCGCGATGTCGCCGGCGCTGTGGCAGGCCGCGATCTGTACGTCGGTGTCGGGGTCGTTCATCAGGGTCAGGAGAGCCTGGTGGGCTGCGTCGGACGGCTGCCTGGAGTGGGGCGGTGTGCCGAGGCCGGCGGCCACGGCTCGTCGGACAGCGGGGACGTGGTGGTGGGTGTGGAGGAGGAGGGCGGCTTCGGCGCGCGGTCCCTGGTAGGAGGACAGGCCGTGCAGCACCTCTGCCAGGACGGTGGGGTCCGTCTCCGCGGTCGCCCAGTCCGTGAGGGCGGCGACGGCGAGGACGCAGTACTCCTCGTCGTGGCTGTCGGCGAACACTTCGAACAGCCGTGTCAGTTCGGCGCCGAACAGCCGGCGCAAGGGGTCGGCGTCGGCACGCAGGGTCTCGGCGGTGGCCCAGGCTTCGGGCTGGCGGCGGTGGGAGAGCTCGATCGCGGCTCGGCTCCACGCCGTGTGGTCGGCGTCGCGCTCCAGGGCGCGTGCGACCAGTTCCTGGCAGGAGGTGCGGATGCCGAGCATCTTCTCCAGGTGGGTGAGGATCGCCCCGTGTCCGTCCCGTACGGTCGTTCCTGCGAGGGTGAGTTCGCCGACGGTGCAGTACTCGTCGTCCTGGACGCGGGTGCGGGCGATGGTGTCCGACGAGCCGGTACGGCGTCGTAGCTCGGCTTCGGTGCCGGCCTCGTGCCAGGCACGCGCGAGGTCGCGCATGGCGTTCAGCTCGGTCCTCGGGTACCTGTGCCGGATGCTGCTGTGTGTCAGGGCGTCGACCAGTGCGGGTGATCCGAAGTCGACGGCCTGGCGCAGGGACGGCAGCTCTTCCGGGGGGACGTCGGCGGGTTGGGCGCCGAGTCTGAGCAGTGTGTCGGCGATCTCGGTGTGGAAGGCCTGGAGGGCTGCGGCGAAGGCGGCGGTGGGGTCTTTCCGGTCTCCCTGGCAGCGGTCGTCGGCTTCTTCCAGCAGCTGTTTCACGCGGAGCTTGTCACCGGCCTTGGCGGCGGCGACCAGGGGGTCCTCCGCCGCACCGCTCGTGTGTCCGTCCGTCTGCACGGCTGCTGCTCCCCCCGTGGTGGTTGCTGCTGGTCAGTGTAGGTGTGTGGGGCGGATGCGCCTTCATGTCTTTCGGGCCGGGGCCTACGGGGGCGGGGCTCGCGGCCGTTGTGCGTTTCTCAGGCGTGGTCGGCGAGGGGGCGGAGTTCGACGGTGGGCTGCGGTTGGGGTTCGGGGCGGGGTTCGAGGCCGAAGGTGGTGAAGGCGCAGCGTTCGGGTCGGGGGTAGAGGTCTTTGCCGGTGAGGGTGTTGAGGATGCCGGCGCTGCGCCAGGCGGTGAGGCCGAGGTCGGGGGCGCCGACGCCGTGGGTGTGGCGTTCGCCGTTCTGGACGAAGACGGTGCCGGTGACGGTGGGGTCGAGGACCATGCGGTGGCGTTCGTCGATGCGGGGGCGGCCGGAGGAGTCCTTGCGGATGTAGGGGTCGAGTCCGGCGAGGAGGCGGCCGAGGGGGCGTTCGCGGTAGCCGGTGGCGAGGACGACGGCGTCGGTGGTGAGGCGGGAGCGGGTGCCCTGCTGGGTGTGTTCGAGGTGGAGTTCGACCTTGGTGGTGGCGACGCGGCCGGCGGTGCGGACGGTGACGCCGGGAGTGAGGACGGTGTCGGGCCAGCCGCCGTCGAGGGTGCGGCGGTACAGCTCCTGCTGGATGGCGTTGATGGTGGTGACGTCGATGCCCTTGTGGAGTTGCCATTGGGCGGGGACGAGGGTGTCGCGTACGGATTCGGGGAGGGCGTGGAAGTAGCGGGTGTAGTCGGGGGTGAAGTGTTCCAGGCCGAGCTTGGAGTACTCCATGGGGGCGAAGGAGGTGGTGCGGGCGAGCCAGGTGAGGCGTTCGCGGCCGGCGGGGCGGTGGCGCAGGAGGTCGAGGAAGACTTCGGCGCCGGACTGGCCGGCGCCGATGACGGTGACGTGGTCGGCGGCGAGGATGCGGGTGCGGTGGTCGAGGTAGTCCGCGGAGTGGATGACGGGGACGGTGGGGGCGTCGGCGAGGGGGCGGAGGGGTTCGGGGACGTGGGGGGCGGTGCCGATGCCGAGGACGAGGTTGCGGGTGTGGGTGCGGCCGAGGGCCTCGGCTTCGCCGTCGGCGTCGAGTTGGGTGAAGTCGACTTCGAAGAGGTCGCGTTCGGGGTTCCAGCGGACGGCGTCGACCTGGTGGCCGAAGTGGAGGCCGGGCAGGCGGCCGGCGACCCAGCGGCAGTAGGCGTCGTACTCGGCGCGTTGGATGTGGAAGCGCTCGGCGAAGTAGAAGGGGTAGAGGCGTTCCTTGTGCTTGAGGTAGTTGAGGAACGTCCAGGGGCTGGCGGGGTCGGCGAGGGTGACGAGGTCGGCGAGGAAGGGCACCTGGAGGGTGGCTCCGTCGATGAGGAGTCCGGGGTGCCAGCGGAAGTCGCGGCGTTGCTCGTAGAAGGCGGTGGCGAGGCCGGCGCCGGCTGAGGTGGGGCCGTGGGCGAGGGCGGCGAGGGACAGGTTGGAGGGGCCGATGCCGATTCCGACGAGGTCGTGGGGCGCATCGAGGTGGGCGGTCATCGGTGGCTGCTGCCTTCCAGGAGGGTCACGAGGGCGTCGAGGTCCGCCGGCGTGGTGTGGGGGTTGAGGAGGGTGGCTTTGAGCCAGAGGCGGCCGTCGGCGGTGGCGCGGCCGAGGACGGCGCGGCCGTCCTGGAGGAGGGTGCGGCGCAGGGCGGCGAGGTCGTCGTCGCGGGCGTCGGTGGGGCGGAACAGGACGGTGCTGAGGGTGGGTTCCGCGTGCAGCTCGAAGCGGGGGTGGGCGCGCAGGAGCCGGGCGAGCCGCTGGGCGGCTGCGCAGGTGCGGTCGATGAGGTCGGCGAGGCCGTCGCGGCCGAGGGCGCGGAGGGTGACGGCGATCTTGAGGGCGTCGGGGCGGCGGGAGGTGCGCAGGGAGCGGCCGAGGAGGTCGGGGAGGCCGGCGTGGGTGTCGTCGGCGGCGTTGAGGTAGTCGGCCTGGTGGGCCAGGGGGGCGAGCCGGGTGGTGTCCGTGACGGCGAGGATTCCGGCGGCGACGGGCTGCCAGCCGAGTTTGTGCAGGTCGACGGTGATGCTGTGGGCGCGGTCGAGGCCGGGGAGGCGGGGGCGGTGGCGGGGGCTGAGGGCGAGGAGGCCGGCGTAGGCGGCGTCGACGTGGAGGTCGGCGCCGTGCCGGGCGCAGGTGTCGGCGAGGGCGGGGAGGGGGTCGAGGAGGCCGGCGTCGGTGGTGCCGGCGGTGGCGGTGACGAGGGTGGGGCCGGGGGTGCGGGCGAGGGTCTCGTCGAGGGTGGCGGGGTCGAGGGTGCCGCGGGGGGTGGGGAGGGTGCGGGTGGGGGGCAGGCCGAGGAGCCAGGCGGCGCGGGGCACGGAGTGGTGGGCGTTGGCGCCGTGGACGACGGTGAGGGTGGGGCCGTGGTGCTCGCGGGCGAGGAGCAGGGCGAGTTGGTTGGCTTCGGTGCCGCCGGTGGTGACGAGGGCGTCGGGGTGGGGGGCGGCCGGGTAGAGCTCGGCGGCGAGGGTGCGGGTGAGCGCGGCCTCGATCTCGGAGGCGGCGGGGGCCTGGTCCCAGGAGTCGAGGGAGGGGTTGAGGGCGCTGGCGGCGAGGTCGGCGGCGGCGGCGACGGCGAGTGGGGGGCAGTGGAGGTGGGCGAGGCAGTGGGGGTCGGCGGGGTCGGCGGCGCCGGTGGTGAGGGCGTGGACAAGGGTGCGCAGGGCCTCGTGGGCGCCGGTGCCGTGCTCGGGGAGGACCTCCCCGAGCACGCCCCGGACGTGCCGGGCGACGGCGTCGGGCCCGCCGGCGGGAAGGGGGCCGCGGCGGTGGGTGGCGCCGTCGTGCAGGGCGGTGAGCACGGTGGCGAGGAGCGGCCGCAAGGCCGCGGCCCCGCCGGGGCCGCCGGCGAGCGGGGGCGGGGGCGGGGTGGCGGTCATGGCGGGTCCTCGGGTCCGGTTCCGGGCGCGACGAGGGGCCGATCCCCTCACCCTCCACAACGACGGGACCCGAATGGGGTAACCACCGGGGTTGCCCCGGCCC
>NZ_JAJAUY010000127.1 GCF_020532625.1 Streptomyces antimicrobicus
CGGCGCACCGGGCCGGGCCCAGCCAGGGGCCCACGGGGTGGCCCTCGGGGCAGGTCGCCCGCCAGGGGTCGCCCGGCGGGACCGAGAGGCGGTACGCCGCCCTGGGGACGAGCAGCAGCCCGGCTGCCACACCGTAGGCGGCGGATGCCGCGACGATCACGAGCCAGGCCATGGCTCGACCCTAGGCTCGGCCCCGGAGCGGGGCATGGGCCCCGGGGCCCAAAGCGGGCCCGGTCGGAAGGGGAGGGACGGCATGGGTGGGCGCGTGCGGTGGCGGGACGGTCTCGGGTGCCTGGTCCTGCCCGGTGGGGCCGAGGTGGGGATGGAGGTGGCGGCCTCCTACCGGGCCCGGACGAGGGGGCTGCTCGGGCGGGACGGGATCGAGGGGGCGCTGCTGCTGACGCCCGCCGGGAGTGTCCACACCTTCGGGATGCGGTTCGCCGTCGACGTGGCCTACCTGGACCGCCGGTGCCGCGTGCTGGCCGTGCGGACCATGGCTCCGGGCCGGCTGGGCCGCCCCCGGCTGCGGTCGCGGTACGTGCTGGAGGCGGCGGCCGGGGCGATGGCCGGGTGGGGGCTGCGGCCGGGCGTCGTCGTGGGGCTCCGGGCCGGGCAGGGCCCCGGTCCCGGGTCGAGCACCGCACGGTAGGTTGGGACGGTTGGGCAAGGGCGGGGCCTCGGGGAGCGGCGATGACGGAGAACGCGCAAGTCAAGGCGCTGGAACAGATCATGCCCGCCACCCACGGCGCCGACGAGGACCTCGACTGGCGGGCCGTCGAGGCGGTCTGGGGCGGCCGGCTCCCGTCCGACTACGTCGCCTTCATGGGCCGCTTCGGGGCCGGCACCATCAACGGCGAGGCCGAGATCCTTCGACCCCTGCCGACCCCGGGACTGCAGTGGGCCCCGGACCACATGGCGGAGGAGACCGCGAACGCGCGGGCCGCCTGGGAGGCGCACGGCGGCCGGTCCGCCTTCGACGCGGACCCGGAGGCGGTCATCGCCTGGGGCGTCACCACCGCCGCCGACATCCTGTGCTGGCTCACCACCGACCCCGACCCCGACCGCTGGCCGGTCCTCGTCTGCGGGCGGCACACCGCCGACACCTTCGCCGTGTACCCGTACGGCATGGCCGAGTTCCTGCGCCGGCTGCTGTCCGACGAGTTCGACGTGAGTCCCGTCAGCATCACCTTCTGGGACGGCGGGCAGCACAGCTTCGTGCACTGGCGCAAGGCCCAGCGCCGCTGGCAGGAGGGCCGCAACCCCGAGACCGGGGAGCCCGACCCGTACGCCGGCGACTTCGCCGACTGAATCACCCGCAGGCCCGAACAGCCCGTCCCGCAGCGCGAAACGGGCCTTTCGGCATGTCTACGCGCGTGGCCGCAAAGGATCACCTATCGGAAAACACAAGCCGGAAAAACGGCAGTTGGACCATTGCCCACAACTTCCGGCCCAATGGAGCCATTTCTTCCACTGCACGAGAGAATTCCGGCCATCGGGCCATCGAGGGACACCTCACCCCGGAGCAACTCATTGGTAACCGGCCCTGCCACCCGGGACACAAAAGAAATTCAGGGGAATTCACCCGTGCGACGAAGAATATTCGGCGCGGCCGCAGGTGCGGCCGTGCTCGGCCTGCTCGTACCGCTCACCGGCTGCGGAACCTCCGCCGGTGACGACGGGGACGACAGCACCCTCCGCCTGGTCGCCGCCGAATACGGCGACAGCCCGGCGAACAGTTCCAAGGCGTTCTGGGACACGACGGCGGAACGTTTCGCCGCCCAGCACCCCGGCATGAAGCTCCAGGTGCAGCTGCTGCCGTGGGCCGACATCGACCGCGAGGTCAGCCGGATGGTCAAGGCGGGCAAGGCGCCCGACATGGCCCTCATGGGCGCCTATTCGGACTTCGCGGCCCAGGGCAAGCTGTATTCCGCGGACGAACTGCTCTCCATCTCCGCCGAGGCCAACTTCCTCCCGCCCCTCGCCGAGGCCGGCTCGGTCGGGAGCACCCTGTACGGGCTGCCGTTCGTGGCGAGCAGCCGGCTGCTCTTCTACAACGTGTCGCTCTTCACCAAGGCGGGCGTCACCGCGCCCAAGACCTGGTCGGAGCTGAAGGCCGCGGCCAAGGCGCTCAAGGAGAAGGGCGTGAAGTACCCGTACGCCATGCCGCTGGGCCCGGAGGAGGCGCACGCCGAGGCGCTGATCTGGGAGCTCAGCAACGGCGGCGGCTACGCCGACAGCAGCGGCAACTACAGTCTGGCCTCCGACCGGAACATCCAGACCTTCCGCTGGATCAAGACCAACCTGGTCGAGCCCGGCCTGGTCGGTCCGGTGCCGCCCTCGCAGCTCAACCGCGCCGACGCCTTCGCGGCGTTCCTGCGCGGCGAGGTCGGCATGCTCAACGGCTACCCCTCGCTGCTGCACGAGGCCAAGGCCCGGGGCATCTCGGTCGAAGCGGTGGAGATGCCGGTGTCGGACATGATCGGCTCCGGTGAGCGGCCGCCGACGGTCGGCGTCGCCGACTGGATGATGGCGTTCAAGCAGAACGGCAAGCGGGTCCAGATCGGCAAGTTCTTGGACTTCCTCTACCAGGACAAGAACCTGACGGACTTCGCCGGCCGCTACCACCTGCTGCCGTCCACGGTCTCCGCCGCCCGTACGCCGGCCGGCGGCGGAGGCATCGACAAGACCGACGAGGCCTTCCTGACGGCGCTGCGCGGCGCCCAGCTCTACCCGGTCAACGAGCCCAACTGGGTCACCGTCAGCGACACGATCAAGCGCAACATCGGCCGTGCGCTGGAGCCGGGCGTCGACCCGAAGTCCGTCCTGGAAGGCATCGCGGAGAAGTCCCGCGAGGCCAGGTCCGGCTGAGCCGCACCCCCGCCCGGACCTCCGGCCCCGCCCGGGCCCCGACCTCACGAAGGCCGTCCGCCCCGGCACCCCGCGCCGGCACCCCGCCCCGCGCCCACAAGGCGCCCCGCGGGAGCCCGGCCCCCTCCCGTTTCACCTGCCGATCGGCAGACTGTGCCCCGTGACCTGCGTATTGGCCTGAGGGATCGGCGGCGGACCGTCCGCCTTCCCCGTCCACACGTGGACGGCGTACTCGCGTCCCGGTGTCAGGGTCATGTCGAGGGGAAGCCTGAGCTGCTGGACCCCCGGTCCGGCCTTGACCCCCGGCCAGACCTTCGGCCGCCCGGACGGGTAGGCGTAGTGGTTCCCCGGCTCCGTGGAGACCCACGCGTAGACGTCCACCAGCGTCGGCGTGGCCGCGCTCACCTCGACCACCAGGGTGTGGCTCCCGCCCGCCGTGTCGTAGCAGACCACGTCCTTGACCGTCGGGACCTGGGTCGAGGGATGCGCACCCCCGCACGTCAGCTTCCCCGACGGCGACGCCGCCGGCGGACCGGGGACCGCGGCCGAGGGCGACGGTGAGGCGGCGGCCGGGGCCACCGGGGTCGAGGGGGCGGTCGCCGGGGTCGAAGGGGCGGAGGCGGCCGGGGTGGAAGGGGCGGGCGCGGCCGGGGTGGCGCCGTCGTCGTCGCCGCGGGTGACGGTGATGACGCCGAAGACGGTGAGCGCGACGATCGCCAGGACCACGGCCCCGCCGATCAAGGCTCCGGGCTGGTTGACGTTGATCTGGTCGCGGACCTTCTGGTCGCTCTGGTCGAAGTCGGCCACTGCGCGTCAGAGCAGGGCCTGCGCGGTGGCGATGGCCGCGCTCAGCGCCGACGTGACGGCGGCAGCGGCGGTGACCCCGGAGAGCAGGCCGCGCGCGCGGTTCAGCCGGTTCGTGACGGCCGAGGCCTCGGCGTCGGGCCGACGGGCCGCCGCGGTGGCCTGGGTGACCTCGTGCTGCACGTCCAGCGCCAGCTCCTCCGGGAGGGCGCCGCCGTCCTTGGCCCGGGTGATCTCCGCCAGCAGCGCGTTCAGGGCCGCCATCAGCTCGCCCCGGCCGCCCTCGCCGTCCCCGCCACCGATGTGGAGGCCGCCGTGCACTCCGCCCTCGATGTTGATCTGCTTGCCGTGCACCTGCTGGCCCTGCTGATTGAACGCGCCCACCGGACGACCCCCACTGCGACGGAAAACGAGTCCGGGCGCGCCGACCGCATCGAGCCAGGTCAGCCGCCAGGGGCGCTGACGATAACGAGGCGTCAACGCCGCTGTCCACTTCGGGAATTGACCGGATCCGGTCTGCCGCGGCGGCGCGCGCACGCGGTAGGGGACCGCCCTAGCGGGGGGTCTGGCCGGTGGTGAAGGCCGTGCGGTGGGTGTCGCAGCTGGAGTTCCACGGCAGGGAGCCGTTCAGGGTGCCGTAGCCGGTGCGCGTCACCGACCACTCCACCGTGTACGTCCCGGTGTCGCAGGCGATCCGCTCGCCGCCGGGGAGCGTGGTACGGCCGGTGGCCGCGCGGTCCCGCGCCGCGTCGCGCACCTCGGCCGCCGGCGTCCCGTCGGGCCGCCGCAGGACCGCGTGCAGGGTGACGGGGTGCTTGCCGTCCTTGCTGGTGAGCGCCTTCTTCACGACGACCGAGTCCGACACCGCCCAGGCGAACTCGAACGAGGGCCGCCACGCCAGGGTCTTCGGGTCCGGCTTCTTCGCGTCCCATTCGGCGCTCGGCGACGAGGCGGGGGCGTCGACCATGCCGTACACCACGCCCGGGTGGAAGCGGAACTGCGCCTCCACCTTGTGCATCTCGTCCTTCGTCCACAGCGACTTCATCGTCTTCTCGCCGCCGCCGGGGTCCTGGAGGTACGAGGTGCCCTCGGCGGCGGAGGCCGCCTCGACGAGGGCGGGGGCGAGGGCGGCCACGGCGGTGGCGACCCCGAGAGCGGCGATGCGGGTGCGCTTCATGCCCGGACCAACGGCGGTCTCCGCCGGCCGGAACGTCACCGGCGGCGCGTTCACCCGTACGGGCGGCCGGACGGGCACCGGCGGCCGAGCGCCGGGAATATCAGCCCACCGGGGCCGGTCGGGCGGTCACGGCGGGCCGGGAGCCCGGTCCGGGAGGGCCGGGAGCCCGGTCCGGGAGGGCCGGGAGCCGGTGCGGGAGGGCCGGCGGCCTGTGCCGCCGGCCAGGAGTCCGCCCGTGCGGCGTACGGGCCGGGAGTCCACCGGGCGCGGCGCCGGGGCGCCGTCAGGCCTGGCCGGTCTCGAAGCGGCTGATCCGGCCGTCGTCGCAGACGTCGAAGCGCCAGGAGGTGCGCATCTCGCCCCAGGTGTCGTTGCGGTAGGTGACCAGGAGCCCGCGGCCGCCGTGGGACTCGTTCTGGACGTCCATGTGGCCGCCGACGTCGAAGATCTCCTTGTCGATCCACTCCTCGAGGTCGCGGTCGGAGCCGTCGTCGGACATGGTCGCGTCGGGGGTGAGCAGGGCCAGGAAGGCGTCCCGGTCGTGGGCGTTGACGGCCGTGACGAAGGCGCGGACGGCCGGGTCGGACAGCTTGCCAGGGGCGATGGGCACGAGTGCCTCCGGAGCGGGCGTGCGGGCGGGGCGGGCGGACGTACGGGCGTACGCCGCATGCCCAGGGAACACCCGCGGGGTGCCGTGGGGGCCGAACCTCACCCGTTCGCCGCCCGGCGGCGTGTCAGCGCGCGGTGCGGACCGGGAAGCCGGTGGGGCGGCCCTGCTCCGCCAGCCAGTCGAGGACCTGGTCGAGGGCCTGGACGGTCTGCCGGCGGTCGCCGCCGCCGTCGTGGAAGAGCACGGTCGGGCCGTTGGCCAGCTCGTTCTTGAAGGTGTCGACGATGACGGCCGCGCCCGGGTTCGTAAAGTCCTTGGTGTCGACGTTCCAGCCGAGCGGGCGCATCCCGTGGGCGGCGGCGATGCGGCGGCTGTCGGGGGTGAAGGCGCCGCCGGGCGCCCGGTAGTACTCCACCCGGGCGCCGCCGCCCGCCGCGTCCTCGATCATCTTCTTGGCCTCCAGGATCTGCTGCTCCTGGTAGGCGACGGGCTTCTTGTCCATGCCGGTGTCGTGGGCGACGGAGTGGTCGCACAGCCGGTGGCCGGCGGCCACCACCTGCTTCACCAGGTCGGGGTGGGCCCGGGCCTGGGGGCCGATCATGCAGAAGGTGGCCGTGACGCGGTGGCGGGCGAGGACGTCGAGGACCTTGGGGGTCCAGGTGGGGTCCGGGCCGTCGTCGATGGTGATGTTGACGGCGCGGTCGCCCGCCTCGGAGGCGTGGGCGATGGACTCGGGGACCTGCGCGGTGGGTCCGGCGCCCGACGGGCCCCCGGGGTCGGCGGTGCCCTGGGGGCGGGAGACGTTCTGCTGCGCGGAGCGGGCGTGACCGTCACCGCCGAAGCCGGTGAGGGCGGCCACCGCCCACACGGTCGCGGCGACGGCGGCGGCGGAGGCCGCGACGGCTATCCGGGCCCGGGTGACGTGTTCGATCGAGCGCTTCATCAACGGTCCACTCCCCATCCGGCGTTGAACGTTCCGTGGGTCAGGACGTCGCCCAACGGTGCGGAGTTCCCGATGGTTTGGGGACAAATCCCAGGTAACGGCGCCTTCCTCCCTGGTCGTCCGTTTTCCCGCGGGCCGCAGGAAGGGTCGCCCGCCTCCGAAGTCCCTTGCGTCACCGCCGAGTCCGCGCCTGCGCAGGTCGGGCAGGCGGCTCAGGGTCCGGGGACGCACGTCCGCCCCGCTGCGGCGAACGTCACAGCGGGGCGGAGGCGGGGCGGGCGGTGCGCGGTCGGGAGCGGGCCGGGTCAGCCAGCGACGGGTGCCTGCCGGGCCGCCGGCTCGGCGGACTCCTGGGCGGTGGCGGGCGCGGCCGGGCCGGAGCCCTTCAGCGGCACCTCCTTGACGAACCAGGCGGCGAGGAACCCGAGCACGGTCACGGCCGCACCGAGCAGGAACGCCCCGTGGGTGCCGGCGGCGACGGCGTGCTGGTACGCCTCGCGCACCGCCTCGGGCAGCTTGGCCAGGCTCGCGGCGTCCAGCTGGGCGCTGCCGCCGGTGGCGCCGGCGCCGGCCGCGCCGAGCCGCTCGGTCATGGCGTCCTGGACCCGGTTGGTGAACAGCGAGCCCATCAGGGCCACACCGAAGGAACCGCCGAGGGTGCGGAAGAGGGTCGCCGAGGAGGAGGCGACGCCCATGTCCTTCATCTCGACGCTGTTCTGCGCGACCAGCATGGTGATCTGCATCAGGAAGCCGAGGCCGGCGCCGAGGACCGCCATGTAGAGGCCGGAGACCAGCCGGGTGGTGCCGGTGTCCATGGTGGCCAGCAGGTAGAGCCCGACGACCATCAGGGCGCTGCCCGCGATGGGGAAGGCCTTGTACCGGCCGCTGTCGGTGGTGATCCGGCCCGCGACCAGCGAGACGGCCATCATCGACAGCAGCATGGGCAGGAGCAGCAGACCGGAGTTGGTGGCCGAGGCGCCCTGGACGGACTGCTGGAAGAGCGGCAGGTAGAGCACCGCGCCGAACATCGCGAAGCCGGTCAGGAAGCCGATCGCGGACATCAGCGTGAAGTTGCGGCTGCGGAAGATGTGCAGCGGCAGCACCGGCTCGGCGGCGCGGGTCTCGACGAAGAGGAACGCGGCCAGCGCCAGCAGGCCGACGGCGACCAGGCCGACGATCCGGCCGGAGCCCCACGCGTACTCCGTACCGCCCCAGGTGGTGACGAGCACGATGGCGGTGATGGCCACGGTGAGCAGGGCGGCGCCCAGATAGTCGATCTTGTTCGTGCCGCGCTCCTTCTTCGGGAGGTGCAGCACGGCCGAGACCATGGCGAGGGCGACGGCGCCCAGCGGCAGGTTGATGTAGAAGGACCAGCGCCAGCCCATGTGGTCGGTGATGGTGCCGCCGACCAGCGGGCCGCCGATCATCGCCAGCGCCATGACGCCGGCCATCATGCCCTGGTACTTGCCGCGGTCGCGGGGCGGGATCAGGTCACCGATGATCGCCATGACGCCGACCATCAGACCGCCGGCGCCCAGACCCTGCACGGCGCGGAAGCCGATGAGCTGACCCATGTCCTGGGCCATGCCGCTGAGGGCGGAACCGATGAGGAAGAGGACGATGGAGGTGAGGAAGGAGCCCTTCCGCCCGTACATGTCGCCGAGCTTGCCCCAGATGGGGGTGGAGGCCGCGGTCGCCAGCGTGTAGGCGGTGACGACCCAGGAGAGGTGCTCCAGGCCGCCGAGCTCGCCCACGATCGTCGGCATCGCGGTGCCGATGATCATGTTGTCCAGCATCGCCAGCAGCATCGCGATCATGAGCGCCATCAGGACGACCCGCACGCTACGGGGCTGCACCTCCTCGGATGTCCCCGCCTTCTTCACTGCCTCACCCATGTCCACTCCCCGTACACGCCTCGCGCGCGCCGCGTTCCAAGTCGCCGGAGCCTCGGTACTTACTTGCCGCCCGGCTAGTTCACTACACTGGGGACCGTAGACCCGTCACTAGCCGGGCGTCAAGTAAGTTTGGGGAGAGCCATGTCCAGCAGCCCGCAGCAGCGTCGCGGGAACACGCGCCAGCGCATCCAGGACGTCGCGCTGGAGCTCTTCGCCGAACAGGGGTACGAGAAGACCTCGCTCCGGGAGATCGCGGAGCGGCTCGGGGTCACGAAGGCGGCGCTGTACTACCACTTCAAGACCAAGGAAGAGATCCTCATCAGCGTCTTCGACGACCAGACGCGCCCGATCGACGAGCTGATCGCCTGGGCCGCGGAGCAGCCGCGGACGCTGGAGACCAAGCAGGAGATGCTGCGCCGCTACAGCGAGGCGCTGGCCGCGGGCGCCTCGCTGTACCGCTTCATGCAGGAGAACCAGGCGGCCGTGCGCGAACTGAGCATCGGCGAGACGGTCAAGCGCCGGCTGTTCGCGATGGTGGAACTCCTGCGCACCGCCGACAGCCCCCTGGTCGACCAGGTGCGCTGCGTGAGCGCGCTGTTCACGCTGCACGCGGGGATGATGTTCCTGCAGCAGATCGAGGGCGACGACCCGGAGGAGAAGCGGAAGGCGGCCCTGGAGGTCGCGATCGAGATCATCACGCAGGCGCACGCCCGGGACTGACGGCGGCGGGCCGGTTCACCCGGTGAGCCGGCGCTCGTCCGCGCGGATGGCCAGGTCGTTGATGCTGGCCTCGCGGCGGCGCATCAGGCCGTCGTCCGCGAACTCCCACTGCTCGTTGCCGTAGCTGCGCCACCACTGGCCGCCGGCGTCGCGCCACTCGTACTCGAAGCGCACGGAGATGCGGTTGCCCGTGTACGCCCAGAGCTCCTTGCGCAGCCGGTAGTCGAGCTCCGCGGCCCACTTCTCGGCGAGGAACGCACGGATCTCGGCGCGGCCGGTGAGGAACCGGTCGCGGTTGCGCCACACGGAGTCCTCGGTGTACGCGAGCGCGACCCGCTCGGGGTCCCGGGTGTTCCACGCGTCCTCGGCCGCCTGGACCTTGGCACGGGCGGTCTCCTCGGTGAAGGGCGGGAGGGGCGGGCGGAGGGCATCGGTCATGGCGGGCTCCCGGGAGTGCGGAGGGCGGGCAGGGCAGGGCCGGGCAGGGGACCTGGGGTGCGGGGCAGGGGGCGCTTCGGGCGCGAGAACGGCCGTTCTCCCTCCCGCGCGCCGAGTATAGAGAACGACCGTTCTCCGATCAAGGGGAAATGCCCTACGCTCGGACGCATGGACGACGAAGAGGCCCGGACCCGACTGCTGGACGCCGCGGAGGAGCTGTTCTACGCCGAGGGCATCCAGGCCGTCGGCATGGACCGCATCCGGACCGCCTCGGGTGTCCCCCTCAAGCGGCTCTACCGGCTCTTCCCGGCGAAGGACGCGCTGGTCGCGGCCTACCTGGAGCGGCGCGACCGGCGCTGGCTGGACTCGCTGCGGGCGGCCACCGCGGGGGCGGCCGACCCGGTGGGGGCCGTCTTCGACTGGCTGGCCGCGTGGTTCACCGAGCCCGGCTTCCGCGGCTGCGCCTTCCTCAACGCCGCCGGCGAACTCGGCCCCGGCGCCCCGGCGGTCGTCCGGCGGCACAAGGCGGCCCTGCGCGACCTGCTGGCCGAGGTCGGGGGCTCGGCGGAACGGGCGGAGCACCTGCTGATCCTGGTCGAGGGCGCCACGGCCGTGGCCTCCCTCTCCCCCGGCCCGGACCCGGCCCCGGCCCACCGGGCCCGGGAACTGGCGGGGCGGCTGGGCTGAACCGGGCCCGGGCCGCCCGGTCTAGCCCTGGGCGCCGCGAGGGAAGGTGATCTCCACGCGGCGGTTCTTCTTGCGGCCTTCCTCGGTGCCGTTGTCGGCGATCGGGTAGTCCTCGCTGTACCCGCGGACGTCGAAAGTGACGGCGGGATTGGTGACGGTCTTGGCCAGCTCCGCCTGGACGGAGTCCGCGCGCTGCTTGGACAGCTCCTTGCCGTGCTCGTAGCTGCCCTGGTCGTCGGTGAAGCCGAAGACCCGTACCCGGGTGGCCTTCTGCTGGTTGATCTCCTGCCCGATGGCCTGGATCCGGGCGGCGGCCTGCGCACTGAGCACGGCGCTGTTCTCGGGGAACAGCACCTCCGCCTGGAGCGCCATCATGACGCTCTGGTTGGTCTCCTGCCGCCGCTGCTCGCCGCCGAGGTCCTCGACGACCTCGGCGATGTCGAGCACCTTGGGCGGGGCCAGGGTGCCGCCCTGGGGGATCTTGAGGCCGGGCGAGTTGGAGTCGATCGGCACGGGGGCCGAGGCGGAGGGTTCCGTACCGGGCGGCGCGGACGGCTTGGCGCCGTCGGCATGAGCGGCGGTGGCGCCCACGAGGTGGGCGCCGGCCAGCACCAGGACGGAGGCCGCCAGTACGGCGGCCGGACGGCGGGTCGTGGTCATGGCGTCACCCGGAAATCTTGACGGTGGCCGTGGCGAAGGTGGGGAGGCTGAAGTCCGCTTCCGCCGTGCTTGCGGGCGGCGCGGGGAACTGGACGAAGAAGGGGATGGACTTGCCTGCGCTGATCATGTTGACGCCGGTGGTGCACAGGCACCGGCCCTCGGTGTCCCGTAGGACGTAGTAGCGCTTCTTGGCGGCCTTGTCGACCAGCGTCGCGCCGGCCACGGACTCACCACTGCTCGTGAGTTCGTTGCCCCGCCAGGCCGTCGTGTGCGTGAAGTCCTTGCCGCTGGTGTTCTTGAGCTGGCCGCTCACCGTCAGGAATCCGCCCGGGTCACGTCGCGCCGAGTTCACCTCCAACACGATTCCCTCTTCACCGCTCACCGTCGCGAGGACCTCGGTCGCGGCGGGCTCGCCGGCTGTAGGACTCTGCTTCTGGGAGCCGCTCTGCTGCGAAGCAGCGGGGGCGCTCTGCCCGCTCTTCGGCTTCCCGTCGTCGCCGCCTCCACACCCGGCCAATGCGAGGGCCAGAGCAGCCGCGACCACCACGGCCGCTCCCCCACGTGCCTTCACCGCGTGCCGCATGCTCATCAAGCAGATTCCTTGTCTCTCGTTCATGTCAGTCGACCAGCCGCACCTTGAAGAGGGACCTGGCCAAGGTGCTCCAGGGCTTGGGATGCAGGGGATCGAAGACGATGTCGTCGCCGCTCCTGCACTTGATCGTCACGGGACCGGGCGGGTCAGGAGGCGCCGGAGTGCCGTCGCTCGGCGGAGGCTGCGAAGGCGAACTGCCCGGCTTCGGCGAGGGCCCCACCGTGCATTGCGGCTCGATCTCGGCGGTGGCGTCGGCCGTGCCGTGCATGCCGCTGGTCCCGGGAACCACCGAGTCCCCCACCGCGTCGTCGGTCTTCACGGACACGGTGAACCGGAGCCGGTCCTGCGTGCATGTGCCCTTGGCGTCGTTCCTGGCCGCGAAGTCCTCGGCCTTGGCGCACGCCCCCTTCGGGTCGAAGAACGCCCCGCGGAGAACCTTCGTCCAGTCCTCCGACTTGAGCGCGCCCAGATCGACTCCGGGCAGCAGGCTGTCCCGGGCTTCTCGTGCCGCTGCCAGGGCCGCCGCGTCAGCGGCTCCTTGCGCATTGCTGCGTGTCACGGCAGCCCGGCCGACGACGAAGAAGACGAGGGCGGCGAAGAGCAGGGCCACCACGGCCACGACGTAGATCGGAAAGGCCTGGCCGCGGTCCCCGGCGGGTCTGCGCCCGCTCACTTCCCAGCGGTGATCGAGGCGATCTGGTCCTTGATCTTGTTCGTGATGCCCTGGCCGATCCCCGTCCCCACGATCGCCCCGATGATGACCACCACCACCAGGATGATGCCGAGGTACTCGAAGGCGGTTTGGCCTCGGTCGTGGGTGGGGTGGGGGCGGGGGTGGGGGTGGGGTTTCGCCGGGGTGTTGTGTGACATGGGGGTTCCCTCCCGGGCCGGTGCCGCTGTCGATTTGCGGACGGTACGGGGCCTGGCGGGCGGGGGCCAAGGGCCCGTGGGCCCAAAGCGGGGCCCACCGCGGGGTCGGGTCAGCCATGGCCCGTGACTCCCGGACGGGCCGTTCCCAGCCACCGGGCTATCGCCTCGCTCCGCGTCGTGCTCTGCAGCTTCGCGAAGATGCGGTTGATGTGGTTCTTGACCGTCTTCTCGCTGATGAAGCACGTCGCCGCGATCTGCTGGTTGCTCATCCCGGACGCGATGAGATCCATGACCTCCGCCTCGCGTGAACTCAGCCCGTACAGGGGTTGGTTAGCGGAACCGCCTTGCGATTGTGGCATATAGCGTTGCGGCTGCGAAGAGTGCGAGCGGAGTTCGGCCAGAACCGCGCTCGCCGCCGACGCCGTGAAGTTGGCCCGGCCCTCGCAGACGTCGCGGACCGCCCCGACCAGTTGGTCCGGCGTGAATTCGCCATGGACCAGGTAGCCGCCGGCGCCCAGCAGCAGCGACTCGCGGACGACCTCCGGTTCACGGCAGTACGTCAGCATCAGCACCGGCGCGAGCTGGGCCAGGTGCGGCAGGGCCGAGATGCCGTCCACGCCCGGCATGCGCACGTCCAGCAGGACGGCGTCCGGGCGGTGGGCGCGGGCCAGCCGCAGCGCCTCGCGGCCGTCGGCCGCCTCGGCGGCGACCGTCAGGTCCGGCTGGGCGGTGAGCAGGGCCGCGAGGCCCGCCCGGACGACCGGGTTGTCGTCGGCGATCAGGACGCGCAGCGGCATGCCGGGCCCCCTTCCGCGGACGGGGCGCCGGCGCCGCTCGCCGCCGCGGGGCGGCGGGTACGCCGCGAGGAGGCCGCCATCGCCGTCACCCGTTCCCGAGGATCGCGCCGAAGTCGACGTTCGCGCCGTAGACGAATCCGCAGACCAGCAGGATCAAGGTGCCCGGCAGCATGAACATGGTCACCGCGAACGTGGCCTTCGGCACGGCGCGGGCGGCGCGGCGGCGGGCGTTCTGGGCGTCCGTACGGCGCATGTCCTCGGCGATCGCGATCAGGGTGTCGACGATCGGCGAGCCGAGTTCCTCGCCCTGCTGGAGGGCGGTGACGAACTGGGCGACCTGCTCGGAGTCGTTGCGCCGGCGCAGCTCGTCGAAGGCCTGGCGGCGGCTGACGCCCATGTCCATCTGCTGCAGGGTGATGCGGATCTCGTCCGCCCACGGGCCCCGGTACTTGTCGGCGACCCGGTCCAGCGCCTGCCGGAAGCCGATGCCCGCGCTGACCACGACCGCGAGGACGTCCAGGAAGTCGGGCAGGGTGCGTTCGATGTGGTCGCGGCGGACCCGGATCGCCGACCACAGGCCGACCTCGATCCAGAACAGCCCGAACGCCACCATCAGCAGGGCCGCGACCAGTTTGCCGTTCAGCAGCATCGCGAAGGCGCCGAGCGCGCCCAGGGCGCCGTAGACCGCGCGCCGGGCGGCGTACCGGTCGATGGTCAGCCCGGCCGGGTTGCCCGCCAGGTCGATCCGGCGGCGCTTGGCCGCGACCCGCTTGGGTCCCATCAGCCGCAGCACCAGCGGCGCCCAGCGGATGCCCATGCGGTCGACGACGGAGCCGACGGCGGTGGCGCGGGTGGCGCCGACCTCCAGCGCGAGCGCCAGGTCGGAGGGGAGCCGGGTGTCGGCGCGGTAGAGCCGGACGCCCTGGAAGACGCCGAGGACGGACAGGGCGAGGAGGGTGGCGAGCAGCAGGGAGGTCATGGCGGCCGGCTCCTCAGACGTCGATCTTCGACAGGCGGCGGATGAGGACGAAGCCGAGGGTGAACAGGCCCAGGGAGACCAGCACCGCGACCTGGCCCACGAACGCCCCCGTCATCCGGTCCAGCGCGCCCGGCATCATCGCGTCGACCAGCAGCAGCGAGCCGAGCCCGATGGCCGGGACCAGGTAGGCGGTGACCGTCACCTGCGAGAGCTGGGTGCGGATCTCGCGCCGGGTCTCCTTGCGCTGCTCCAGGGTGACGGTGAGGTTGCGCAGGGAGCCGACGATCGCGCCGCCCGCGCGGGCGGAGAGCACGAGGGTGGAGACGAGGACGACGAGTTCGCGCGAGGGCAGCCGGTCGGCGAGCTCCCCGAGGGCCTCCTCGACGGAGTGGCCCACGGCGAGCCGGTCGGCGACCCGCGACAACTCCTCGCCGGCCGGGGCCTCCAGCTCCTCGGCGGCGAGGCCGACGGCGGTGCGCAGGGCCAGCCCGGCCTGGGTGGCGTTGGCCAGGATCCGGGCGAGTTCGGGGAGCTGGTTGATGAAGCGTTCGGTGCGGCGGGCGCGCTGCCAGTTCAGGAAGGCGTCGGCCGCCCACAGGCCGATCAGGCCGGCCACCGGGCCGAAGAACGGGGCCAGGAAGGAGGCCGCGAGGAGCCAGACGGCGGCGAGGCCGCCGAGGGCGTAGACGAAGAACTCGCCGGGGGTCAGGTCCAGTCCGGTGGTCGCGAGCTTCAGCTCGATCCGGCGGCCGAGGCGGGTGCGGCGCAGCCGCCGGTCGACGGCGGGGAAGCGGCGGCGGCGCCCGGCCGGCGCGGGTTCGCCGGTGGCGTCGAGGCGGGCGACGAGCGCGGCGCGCTGGGCGCGGCCGGCGGCGTACGCGTGCACGCCGAGGATCACCAGGAGGCAGGCCAGCAGGGTGGCGCCGAGGGCGAGGAGGACGAGTGGGTTCACAGGGCAGTCCGTGCGGTCCGGGTCCGGAGGGCGAGCTGGTCGTCCGAGACGGCGACCCCGAAGGCCTGCGGGATCGGCTGGTTGTGCATGTAGAGCCGCTCGGCGATCCGGCGCGGCAGCGGGTAGTGCTCGAAGTGGCCGTGGACGCGGCCGTCGGGGCCCATGGGGCGGGCCACGAAACGGCAGACGGAGGTGATCCGGAACGGTTCGCGGCCGTGCGAGTCCAGGACGGCGATCTCGGTGACGCGGCGGGAGCCGTCGCCGAAGCGGGTGAGCTGGACGACGATGTCGACGGCGGAGTTGATCTGGTCCTGGAGCGCCTCGAAGGGGACCTCCACCTCGGACATGGAGGCCAGGGTCTGCAGGCGCATCAGGGCGTCCTCGGCGCTGTTGGCGTGGACGGTGGCGAGCGAGCCGTCGTGGCCGGTGGACATCGCCTGGAGCATGTCGAGGGTCTCCCCGCCGCGGACCTCGCCGACGATGATGCGGTCGGGGCGCATGCGCAGGCTGTTGCGGACAAGGTCGCGGATGGTGATGCGGCCCTTGCCCTCGACGTTCGCGGGGCGGGACTCCAGGCGGATGACGTGGGACTGCTGGAGCTGGAGTTCGGCGGAGTCCTCGATGGTGATGATGCGCTCGCCCTCGGGGATCAGGCCGGAGAGGGCGTTGAGCAAGGTGGTCTTGCCGGTGCCGGTGGCGCCGGAGACGATCGCGTTCACCCGGGACTGGACCAGGCCGGAGAGCAGGAGCAGCATCTGCTCGTCGAGGGAGCCCAGCGCGATCATCTCGGGGAGGGTGAAGGCGCGCGGGAAGCGGCGGATGGTGAGGGTCGCGCCGGTCAGGGAGAGCGGCGGGATGACGACGTTGACGCGTTCGCCGGAGGGCAGCCGCGCGTCCACCATCGGATTGGCCTCGTCCACGCGGCGGTTGACGGTGGAGACGATGCGCTCGATGGTCTGCATGAGCTGCTCGTGGGAGGCGAAGCGCAGCGGCAGCTGCTCGACGCGGCCGGCGCGCTCCACGTAGATGTGGTCCGGGCCGTTGACCATGATCTCGGAGACGGAGGGGTCTTCGAGGAGCGGTTCGAGCACGCCGAGGCCGAGGGCCTCGTCCACCACGCGGCGGATGAGCTGGGCGCGTTCGGCGGTGGACAGGACCGGGCCTTCGCGGCTGATGATGTGGCCGAGGACGCGTTCGAGGCGGGCGCGGCGCTCGGCGGGGCTGAGCGCCGACATCTCGGCGAGGTCGATCTCCTCGAGGAGCTTGGCCCGGTAGGCGGAGACGAGGCGGCCGTCCTCGCGGGGGCTGTGGCGGTCGTCGGGCGTGCCGACCCTGGAACGCAGGCTCATCCGGCCCCCTCGGGTGCGTCGTAGGGCATGGTCGCGGTGCGGACGGCCGACTGGACGTCGAGCCCGGGGACGATCGAGTTGATCGGGATGGTGACGGTGGCGGTGACGGCGTCACCGCTGCGGCTGACGGCGACGTCCGCGGTGGCGGCGAGCTCCGGGCTGATGGCGGCCTTGCCGGCCGCCGCCCCGCCGGAGCCGGTACGGGCCTGGACGCGCGCGGCGGTACGGGCGGCGGTGTCGGCCTGCTCGTTGACGTAGGCGATCCAGCCGAGCTGGATCGCGCAGAGCGCGACGAGGAGCAGGATCGGTACGAACCCGACGTACTCCAGGGCCACTTGGCCCCGGTCCCGGGACCGCCGGGGAGTGCGAGTGGGAGTGGGCATGTCAGTTCTCCTCCCGTTCCTGGGCCGAGCCGGCCGTGCCGGTCAGCGGGACGTCCAGGTTCAGGCCCGGGAGGAGGACGGGGAGCTTGAGGGTGACCGTGGCGCGGTAGACGGGCCCCGCCGGGCCGCAACTCGTCCTCGGCGCCCAGGCGTCGGCCACGTGCCGCCCGGCCGCCGCCGCGCAGGCGCCGGCGCCCGAGACGGCGCCGGCGCGCGCCGCCTCGTCCGCGGCGTTGCCCGCCAGGGCGAAGCCGTAGCCGATCAGGACGCACTCCCAGACCGCGGCCACGAGCAGCAGGATCAGCGGGACCGTGCCCACGAACTCCACCGCCACCTGGCCGCCGTCGCGCGCCCC
>NZ_JAJAUY010000128.1 GCF_020532625.1 Streptomyces antimicrobicus
GCGGTAGCCGTCGGTGTCGAGCTTGATGCCGTCCTCGACGAGCTGCTTGAGGACGTGCTCGACGACGAACTCGCGGATGTCGGGCGCGAGCAGCGAGTCCAGGTCGATGTCGGACGCGTGCTGCGAGGAGACGACGACCGTGTCGAGGCGGACCGGCTTGTCGCCGTCGTACTCGATGGTGACCTGGGTCTTGCCGTCGGGGCGCAGGTACGGGATGGTGCCGTTCTTGCGGACCTCCGTCAGCCGCCGCGAGAGGCGGTGGGCCAGCTCGATCGGGAGCGGCATGAAGTTCGGCGTCTCGTCGGTGGCGTAGCCGAACATCAGGCCCTGGTCGCCGGCACCCTGGCGGTCGAGCTCGTCCTCGTCGCCCTCGACCCGGGTCTCGTAGGCCGTGTCGACACCCTGGGCGATGTCGGGCGACTGCGCGCCGATGGACGTCGAGACGCCGCAGGAGGCGCCGTCGAAGCCCTTCTTCGAGGAGTCGTAGCCGATCTCCAGGATCTTCTCGCGCACGAGCTGCGCGATCGGCGCGTACGCCTTCGTGGTCACCTCGCCCGCGATGTGCACGAGACCCGTGGTGATGAGGGTCTCCACGGCCACGCGGGAGGTCGGGTCCTCGCGCAGGAGAGCGTCGAGGATCGTGTCGCTGATCTGGTCAGCGATCTTGTCGGGGTGGCCCTCGGTCACGGACTCCGAGGTGAACAGGCGACGGGACACAACGCTCCCTGGGGTTGCAGCGGCTGCTGGCTGATCATTTGGCGGAACAGTACCGGGGGCTGCGCCCGGTCACGTTCCGGATGCAGTTTATCGGTCAGCACCGACCGCAGGACCACCTGTCTCGTGTTCTGGGAGGCCTGTGACCTGCGGCACTCCATTCTGGCCCACGGAGCGGCCGGCGAAAAGGGCCGTCCTGCCACGCGCGTCGTCAGGCCAGACGGGGTACGACCTGGTCCCACACCAGATCTGCCAGCGCTTCCTTGGGTCCATGGGGCACGGCCGTCTCCGCACCGTCGGAGGCGAGGATCACAGCCTCGTTCTCCTCCGAACCGAAGGTCTTGGCCTCTCCGACCTCGTTGACCACGAGGAGGTCGCACCCCTTGCGGCGGAGCTTGGCCCGGCCGTTGGCGAGGACGTCGTCGGTCTCGGCGGCGAAGCCGACGACGACCTGTCCGGCGCGCGGCCGCTCGGCCGAGATCTCCGCGAGGATGTCCGGATTCCGTACCAGGACGACCGGCGCCGGCTCCTGCCCGTCCTGCTTCTTGATCTTCCCGGTGGCGTACTCGGCGGGCCGGAAGTCGGCCACCGCGGCGGCCATGACCACGGCGTCCGCGTCGGTGGCGGCCTTCAGCACGGCCTCCCGCAGCTGGACGGCCGTGCCCACGCGGACGACGTCCACGCCGGCCGGGTCGGGCAGCGCGGTGTTGGCCGCGACCAGGGTCACGCGGGCGCCGCGGGCGGCGGCCGTACGGGCGAGGGCGTAGCCCTGCTTGCCGGAGGAGCGGTTGCCGAGGAAGCGCACCGGGTCCAGGGGCTCGCGGGTGCCGCCGGCGCTGATCACCACGTGCCGGCCGGCCAGGTCCGGTCCGGCCGTGCCGCGGGCCAGCACCCTGCGGCAGACCTCGTAGATCTCCTCGGGGTCCGGCAGCCGGCCCTTGCCGGTGTCCTTGCCGGTCAGCCGGCCGACCGCGGGCTCGACGACCACGGCGCCGCGCCGGCGCAGCGTGGCCACGTTCTCCTGGGTGGCCGGGTGCTCCCACATCTCGGTGTGCATGGCGGGCACGAACACGACCGGGCAGCGGGCGGTGAGGAGCGTGTTCGTCAGCAGGTCGTCGGCGAGCCCGTGGGCGGCCTTGGCCAGCAGGTCGGCGGTGGCGGGGGCGACGACGACCAGGTCGGCGCCCTGGCCGATCCGCACGTGCGGGACCTCGTGGACGCTCTCCCAGACCTCGGTGCCGGCCGGGTGGCCGGAGAGTGCGGCCCAGGTGGCCTCGCCGACGAAGTTCAGCGCCGAGGCGGTCGGCACCACCCGTACGTCGTGTCCGGACTCGGTCAGCCGGCGCAGCAGCTCGCACGCCTTGTACGCGGCGATGCCCCCGCTGACCCCCAGCACGACCTTCGGCTTGTCCACTGCGTCTCCCGCTTCTCGTCGTCGCACTTCGTCGTTCCTATGACACACCACAGGCCCGGCAGCGGGGCTGCCGGGCCTGGGATGAAGGATGTCGTGCCTTACTGGGCCGGGGCCTCGATGGCCTCGGAGGTCAGCAGACCCGCGTTGATCTCGCGCAGGGCGATGGAGAGCGGCTTCTCGTGGACGTGGGTGTCCACCAGCGGGCCGACGTACTCCAGCAGGCCCTCGCCGAGCTGCGAGTAGTAGGCGTTGATCTGGCGGGCACGCTTGGCCGCGTAGATCACGAGGCTGTACTTGGAGTCGGTCGCCTCGAGCAGCTCGTCGATCGGCGGGTTGATGATGCCCTCGGGCGCGGTGATGGAAGAGGACACGCTCTACCTTCCGAAGTGGGATAAAAGATCTGACAAGATCAGACAACTGCCATCAAGGCTAGCAGCTCACGCGCCACGTCCTCGACGGAGGTGTTGACCAGGGTCGTGTCGAACTCGGCCTCGGCGGCGAGCTCGGTCTTGGCAGCCTCCAGGCGGCGCTCGATGACCTCCTGCGACTCGGTGCCCCGGCCGGTGAGCCGGCGTACCAGCTCCTCCCAGCTCGGCGGGGCCAGGAAGACCAGCTGCGCCTCCGGCATGGACTCGCGGACCAGCCGCGCGCCCTGCAGGTCGATCTCCAGCAGCACCGGCTCACCCCGGTCCAGCCGCTCCATCACCGCCGCTCGGGGGGTGCCGTAGCGGTTGCCGGCGAACTCGGCCCACTCCAGCAGCTCACCGTTGGCGACGAGCTTGTCGAACTCGTCGTCGGTGACGAAGAAGTAGTGCACACCGCCCTGCTCGCCGGGTCGCGGCTTACGGGTGGTGGCCGACACCGAGAGCCATACCTCCGGGTGGACCTTACGCATATGCGCGACGACCGTGCTCTTGCCGACCCCCGAGGGGCCGGAGAGCACGGTCAGCCGCGGACGAACCTCTGCTGCCATGAAGCGATTATCCAGGTTCCCGGGACTGCCCGGGAACGCCGGGAGCTCTTCGGGCGGCGCCTCAGGCGCCGCTGCCGCCGAACTCACGCTCCAGGGAGGCGATCTGGTTGGAACCGAGACCTCGGACACGCCGGGACTCGGAGATGCCGAGGCGCTCCATGATCTGCTTGGCGCGGACCTTGCCCACGCCCGGCAGGGACTCCAGCAGGGCGGAGACCTTCATCTTGCCGATGACGTCGTCCTTCTGGCCCTGCTCGATGACCTCGTGGAGGGAGGCGCCGGAGTGCTTGAGTCGATTCTTCACCTCGGCCCGCGCCCGGCGAGCCGCGGCGGCCTTCTCGAGCGCGGCTGCGCGCTGTTCGGGGGTAAGGGGCGGAAGAGCCACGCCTACGTCACCTCGGATGTCGAACTGTCGGATACGGACCGGTGGGCAACCCCTGGGGTGCCACACCAAACAAGCGCGCGAACAGCTGCTGTGCAGCGGTTCTGCTCGTTCGCTCTGCTCGGAGACTAGCGGCCTGGGCCGCTCCAGTCAGCGAGAACAGACGAAAAGTCCTGGTCAGCCTCCACTGAACCGTACATCACGGACAAACCGACCGGCTTTTTGGCCGGTCTGGCTCCCTCAGCCGGCGACCGCCGCGCGGATCTCGTCCGCGAACGCCGCCGCCGCCGCACGCAGGGCCGAGGCGTCCGGACCGTGCCCCAGGACCCCGCGGGACACGTTCGGCACCACGTTGCCGACCGCCGCGCCGAAGACCTTCGGCAGGTCCGCCGCGGTCGCCCCCTGGGCGCCGATGCCGGGCGCCAGCAGCGGCCCGTTGATCTCCAGGTCGAACGAGGACAGGTCACCGAGCGTGGCCCCGACCACCGCGCCGAAGGAGCCCATCGGGGCGGCCCCGGCGTTCTCCTCGGCGAGGTGCGCCAGCATCGTGGCGCCGACGCTGCGGCCGTCCTCGCGCACCGCGCGCTGGACCTCGCCGCCCTCCGGGTTGGAGGTCAGGGCCAGCACGAACAGCCCCGCGCCCGACTCCCGCGCCAGCTCCACGGCCGGGCGCAGCGAGCCGTAGCCGAGGTACGGCGAGACGGTCAGGGCGTCGGAGAACAGCGGCGCGTCCGGGCGCAGGAAGGTCTCGGCGTACGCGGCCATGGTCGAGCCGATGTCACCGCGCTTGGCGTCCATCAGGACCAGGGTGCCCGCCGCGCGGGCGTCGGCCACGGTCCGCTCCAGCACGGCGATGCCGCGCGAGCCGAACCGCTCGAAGAACGCGGCCTGCGGCTTGAAGACGGCGACCTGGTCGGCCAGGGCGTCCACGACCGTGCGCGAGAAGCGCTCCAGGCCCGCGACGTCGTCGCCCAGGCCCCAGCGCGCCAGCAGCGCGGCGTGCGGGTCGATGCCGACGCAGAGGGGGCCGCGCGCGTCCATGGCGGCGCGCAGGCGGGTACCGAAGGGGGACACAGTGCTCACAGACCGGCCTTCCGGGTGTCGGCGCCGACCGCTTCGGCCAGCGTGGCGTACGGGCTCGCGGCCAGGCGCTCGGCCAGGCCCCGGTGGATGGCGCGGGCGTAGCAGGGGCCCTCGTAGATGAAGGCGCTGTAGCCCTGGATCAGCGTCGCGCCGGCCAGGATGCGCTGCCAGGCGTCCTCGGCGTTCTCGATGCCGCCCACGCCGATCAGGACCAGGCGGTCGCCCACGCGGGCGTACAGCCGGCGCAGCACCTCCAGGGAGCGTGCCTTGAGCGGGGCGCCGGACAGGCCGCCGGTCTCCTTGACCAGCTCGGGCGCCGACCTCAGGCCCAGGCCCTCGCGGGCGACGGTGGTGTTGGTGGCGATGATGCCGTCCAGGCCCAGCTCCAGGGCGAGGTCGGCGACCGCGTCGACGTCCTCGTCCGCCAGGTCCGGGGCGATCTTGACCAGCAGCGGCACCCGGCGGTCGGTGACCGTGCGGTCGGCCGCCTCGCGCACGGCGGTCAGCAGCGGCCGCAGCGACTCGGTGGCCTGGAGGTTGCGCAGACCCGGGGTGTTCGGGGAGGAGACGTTGACGACCAGGTAGTCGGCGTACGGGGCCAGGCGCTCGGTGGAGAGCACGTAGTCGGAAGCGGCCTCCGCCTCGGGCACGACCTTGGTCTTGCCGATGTTGACGCCGACCACGGTCCTGAAGACGGCCCTGCGGGCGGCCAGGCGGGCCGCCACGGCCTCGGAGCCCTCGTTGTTGAAGCCCATGCGGTTGATCAGCGCCCGGTCCGGCACGAGCCGGAACAGCCGCTTCTTGGGGTTGCCGGGCTGGGCCCGACCGGTGACGGTGCCGATCTCGACGTGGTCGAAGCCGAGCATGGCCATGCCGTCGACGGCGGCGGCGTTCTTGTCGAAGCCGGCGGCCAGGCCGAACGGGCCGTGCATCCGCAGGCCCAGGGCCTCGGTGCGCAACGCCTTGTGGCGCGGGGCGAGGAACGCCGCGACGAAGGTGCGCAGCACCGGTACGGAGGCGGCCAGGCGGATCCAGCGGAAGGCCAGGTGGTGGGCCTGCTCCGGGTCCATCCGCTTGAAGATCAGGTGGAAGAAGAGTCGGTACATGGTGGGGAAGGTCCTCCGGCGCTCATGAAGAGGGGGACACCGTAGGTGCTCGACGGTGTCCCCCTGCCTCGTACGGGCTGCTAGTCGCGGGCGGCGGTCAGCTGGTCCGCGTGCTCCTGGAGCGAGCGGACACCCACATCGCCGCGGTTGAGCGCGTCGATGCCCTGCACGGCCGCGGCCAGGGCCTGGACCGTGGTCAGGCACGGGACGCCGCGGGAGACGGCCGCCGTACGGATCTCGTAGCCGTCGAGGCGGCCGCCGGTGCCGTACGGGGTGTTGACGATCAGGTCGACCTGGCCGTCGTGGATGAGCTGGACGATGGTCTTCTCACCGCCCGGGCCCTCGCCCTCGCTGAGCTTGCGCACCACGGTGGCGTTGATGCCGTTGCGGCGCAGCACCTCGGCGGTGCCGGAGGTGGCCAGCAGTTCGAAGCCGTGCGCCATCAGCTCACGGGCCGGGAAGATCATCGAGCGCTTGTCGCGGTTGGCGACCGAGATGAACGCCCGTCCCTTGGTCGGCAGCGGCCCGTAGGCGCCGGCCTGCGACTTGGCGTAGGCCGTGCCGAAGACGGAGTCGATGCCCATGACCTCGCCGGTGGAGCGCATCTCGGGGCCGAGGACGGTGTCCACGCCGCGGCCGTGGATGTCGCGGAAGCGCGACCACGGCATGACGGCCTCCTTGACCGAGATCGGCGCGTCCAGCGGCAGGGTGCCGCCGTCGCCGGTCCTCGGCAGCAGGCCCTCCTCGCGGAGCTCGGCGATGGTGGCGCCGAGCGAGATGCGGGCGGCGGCCTTCGCGAGCGGGACGGCGGTGGCCTTCGAGGTGAAGGGCACGGTCCGGGACGCGCGCGGGTTGGCCTCCAGCACGTAGAGGATGTCGCCGGCCATCGCGAACTGGATGTTGATCAGGCCGCGCACGCCGACGCCCTTGGCGATGGCCTCGGTGGAGGCGCGCAGGCGCTTGATGTCGAAGCCGCCGAGGGTGATCGGGGGCAGGGCGCAGGCCGAGTCGCCGGAGTGGATGCCGGCCTCCTCGATGTGCTCCATGACGCCACCGAGGTAGAGCTCCTCGCCGTCGTAGAGCGCGTCCACGTCGATCTCGATGGCGTCGTCGAGGAAGCGGTCGACCAGCACCGGGCGGGTCGGGGAGATCTCGGTGGACTCGGCGATGTACGCCTCCAGGCGCGCCTCGTCGTAGACGATCTCCATGCCGCGGCCGCCGAGCACGTACGACGGGCGGACCAGGACCGGGTAGCCGATCTCGTCGGCGATGGCCTTGGCTCCGGCGAAGGTGGTGGCGGTGCCGTGCTTGGGGGCGGGCAGGCCCGCCTCGGCGAGCACGCGGCCGAAGGCGCCGCGGTCCTCGGCGGCGTGGATGGCCTCCGGGGAGGTGCCCACGACCGGCACGCCGTTGTCCTTCAGCGCCTGCGACAGGCCCAGCGGGGTCTGCCCGCCGAGCTGGACCACGACACCGGCGATCGGGCCGGCCAGCGACTCGGCGTGGACGATCTCCAGCACGTCCTCCAGCGTCAGCGGCTCGAAGTACAGGCGGTCGGAGGTGTCGTAGTCGGTCGAGACGGTCTCGGGGTTGCAGTTGACCATCACGGTCTCGTAGCCGGCGTCGCTCAGGGCGAAGGAGGCGTGGACGCAGGAGTAGTCGAACTCGATGCCCTGGCCGATGCGGTTCGGGCCGGAGCCCAGGATGATCACCGCGGGCTTGGTGCGCGGCGCGACCTCGGACTCCTCGTCGTAGGACGAGTAGAAGTACGGGGTCTTCGCGGCGAACTCGGCGGCGCAGGTGTCGACCGTCTTGTAGACCGGGCGGATGCCCAGGGCGTGGCGGACCTCGCGGACGACGTCCTCGCGCAGGCCGCGGATCTCGGCGATCTGGGCGTCGGAGAAGCCGTGCCGCTTGGCCTCGGCGAGCAGCTCGGGGTCGAGCTTCTCGGCGGCGGCGAGCTCGTCGGCGATCTCCTTGATCAGGAAGAGCTGGTCGACGAACCACGGGTCGATCTTGGTGGCCTCGAACACCTCCTCCTGGGTGGCGCCGGCGCGGATGGCCTGCATGACGGTGTTGATGCGGCCGTCGGTCGGGCGGACCGCCGCGAGCAGCAGCGCGTCCTTGTCGCCGGGCTCACCGGTGAAGGTGAACTGGCTGCCCTTCTTCTCCAGGGAGCGCAGGGCCTTCTGGAGCGCCTCGGTGAAGTTGCGGCCGATGGCCATGGCCTCGCCCACCGACTTCATGGTGGTGGTGAGGGTGGCGTCGGCGGCGGGGAACTTCTCGAAGGCGAAGCGCGGGGCCTTGACGACGACGTAGTCGAGGGTCGGCTCGAAGGAGGCCGGCGTCTTCTCGGTGATGTCGTTGGGGATCTCGTCCAGCGTGTAGCCGACGGCCAGCTTCGCGGCGATCTTGGCGATCGGGAAGCCCGTGGCCTTGGAGGCGAGCGCCGAGGAGCGCGAGACGCGGGGGTTCATCTCGATGACGATGATCCGGCCGTCGGCCGGGTTCACCGCGAACTGGATGTTGCAGCCGCCGGTGTCGACGCCGACCTCGCGGATGATCGCGATGCCGATGTCCCGCAGGCGCTGGTACTCGCGGTCGGTGAGGGTCATCGCCGGGGCGACGGTGATCGAGTCACCGGTGTGCACGCCCATCGGGTCGAAGTTCTCGATGGAGCAGACGACCACGACGTTGTCGGCCTTGTCGCGCATCAGCTCCAGCTCGTACTCCTTCCAGCCGAGGATGGACTCCTCCAGGAGCACCTCGGTGGTCGGGGAGAGCGTCAGGCCCTGGCCCGCGATGCGGCGCAGCTCCTCCTCGTCGTGGGCGAAGCCGGAGCCGGCGCCGCCCATGGTGAAGGACGGGCGGACGACGACCGGGTAGCCACCGAGGGTCTCGACGCCCTTGAGGACGTCGTCCATGGAGTGGCAGATGACCGAGCGGGCGGACTCGCCGTGGCCGATCTTCTCGCGGACCCGCTCCACGACCTCCTTGAAGAGGTCGCGGTCCTCGCCCTTGTTGATCGCCTCGACGTTGGCGCCGATCAGCTCGACGTTGTACTTCTCCAGCACACCCTGCTCGTGCATGGAGATGGCGGTGTTCAGGGCGGTCTGGCCACCGAGGGTGGGCAGCAGCGCGTCGGGGCGCTCCTTGGCGATGATCTTCTCGACGAACTCGGGGGTGATCGGCTCGACGTACGTGGCGTCGGCGATCTCCGGGTCGGTCATGATCGTCGCGGGGTTGGAGTTCACCAGGATGACCCGCAGGCCCTCGGCCTTGAGGATCCGGCAGGCCTGGGTCCCGGAGTAGTCGAACTCGGCGGCCTGGCCGATGACGATCGGGCCGGAGCCGATGACCAGGACGGACTGGATATCGGTGCGCTTAGGCACGCTGGCCCTCCATCAGGGAAACGAAGCGGTCGAACAGGTACGCGGCGTCGTGCGGGCCCGCGGCCGCCTCGGGGTGGTACTGGACGCTGAAGGCCGGCCGGTCGAGCAGCTGGAGGCCCTCCACCACGTCGTCGTTCAGGCAGACGTGGGAGACCTCGGCACGGCCGAAGGGGGTCTCGGAGACCTTGTCGAGGGGCGCGTCGACGGCGAAGCCGTGGTTGTGCGCGGTGACCTCGACCTTGCCGGTGGTGCGGTCCTGGACCGGCTGGTTGATGCCGCGGTGGCCGTACTTCAGCTTGTAGGTGCCGAAGCCGAGCGCGCGGCCGAGGATCTGGTTGCCGAAGCAGATGCCGAACAGCGGGGTCCGGCGCTCCAGCACGCCCTGCATGACGGAGACGGCGTGGTCGGCGGTGGCCGGGTCGCCGGGGCCGTTGGAGAAGAACACGCCGTCGGGGTTCACGGCGTAGACGTCCTCGACGGTGGCGGTGGCGGGCAGCACGTGCACCTCGATGCCGCGCTCGGCCATCCGGTGCGGGGTCATGCCCTTGATGCCGAGGTCGACCGCGGCCACGGTGAAGCGCTTCTCGCCGATCGCGGGGACGACGTACGCCTCCTTGGTGGCGACCTCGGCGGAAAGGTCGGCGCCCTTCATCTGCGGCTGCGCCTGGACCTTCGCCAGCAGCGCGGTGTCCTCGGCGACGGCCTCGCCGGAGAAGATGCCCACGCGCATGGCGCCGCGCTCGCGCAGGTGGCGGGTCAGGGCCCGGGTGTCGATGCCGGAGATCCCGACGACGCCCTGGGCGGCGAGCTCCTCGTCCAGCGAGCGGCGCGAGCGCCAGTTGGACGGGACGCGGGCGGGGTCGCGGACGACGTAGCCGGAGACCCAGATGCGCGAGGACTCCGGGTCCTCGTCGTTGACGCCGGTGTTGCCCACGTGCGGGGCGGTCATCACGACGACCTGGCGGTGGTACGAGGGGTCGGTCAGGGTCTCCTGGTAGCCGGTCATGCCGGTGGAGAACACGGCCTCGCCGAAGGTCTCCCCCACGGCGCCGTAGGCACGGCCGCGGAAGACCCGCCCGTCCTCCAGGACGAGTACGGCGGGAGCTTTCGCTCCCCTGGTGGAGGTCGTCATCGTTCGGCGCCTTCCGTCGTGGTGGTGAACTGGTTCATGGAGTTGATCGCCTCGACCCAGGCGGTGTGCTCGGCCGCGCGGTCGGAGCGGAATCCGGAGTCGATCAGCGTGCCGCCGTGCGCCCAGGTGACGACGAGCAGACCGCCCTCGGTGAGTACCTTGCCCGCGATTCCCTTGTCGAGGCGGGCGCCGCGCAGCTGAGCGGCCGGTACGAAGAAATCGGTGGCCCCCGGACGGACCACGTCCAGGCCCGCGTCGGTGAGGGTCAGCTCGACGCGGCTGCGGACGCCGAGGCCGTGCGCGACGATCCGGTCGAGCCACTGCCCGGCGGTGGTGGACCCGTGGTACCGGCCGGTCAGGGCCAGCCGGTGCGCGGGCAGGCCCTCGGGGGCGGCGGGGAGCTCGGGCAGATCGCTCTGCAGGGCCCCCCGCCATTTCCAGCCCTGCCGCATCAGCCAGTAGACGAAGGCGACGAGGACGAGCAGACCGATCACCCACGCGATGCGGGCACCCCAGTCCGTCACCTCCGCCGACCGACGTTCGGCGGCCTCGGCGGCCAGTTGGATCACTGCAGGTGTCACGCGAGTTTCCCGTCCACGACCGTTGCCCGGCCCCGCAGGAAGGTGTGAGTGACGCGACCCGGCAGCTCACGGCCCTCGTAAGGCGTGTTGCGGCTGCGGGAGGCGAAGTGCGCGGGGTCCACGACACCACGGTACGAGGTGTCGACCAGGGTCAGGTTCGCGGGTTCACCTGCCGAGACGGGGCGTCCGTGGTGGGCCAGGCTGCCGATGCGGGCCGGGGCGAAGGACATCCGCTCGGCGACGCCCGCCCAGTCCAGCAGTCCGGTCTCGACCATGGTCTGCTGGACCACGGACAGCGCGGTCTCCAGGCCCACCATGCCCATGGCGGCGGCGGCCCACTCGCAGTCCTTGTCCTCGTGCGGGTGCGGGGCGTGGTCGGTGGCGACGATGTCGATCGTGCCGTCGGCGAGCGCCTCGCGCAGGGCCCTCACGTCGGCCTCGGTGCGCAGCGGCGGGTTGACCTTGTAGACCGGGTTGTAGGAGCGGACCAGCTCGTCGGTCAGCAGCAGGTGGTGCGGGGTGACCTCGGCCGTGACGTCGATGCCGCGGGACTTGGCCCAGCGGACGATCTCGACGCTGCCGGCGGTGGAGAGGTGGCAGATGTGCACCCGGGAGCCGACGTGCTCGGCGAGCAGCACGTCGCGGGCGATGATCGACTCCTCGGCGACGGCCGGCCAGCCGCCCAGGCCCAGCTCGGCGGAGACGACGCCCTCGTTCATCTGGGCGCCCTCGGTCAGGCGGGGCTCCTGGGCGTGCTGGGCGACGACACCGCCGAAAGCCTTCACGTACTCCAGGGCGCGGCGCATGATCACGGCGTCGTCCACGCACTTGCCGTCGTCGGAGAAGACGGTCACGCGGGCGGCGGAGTCGTGCATGGCGCCGAGCTCGGAGAGCTGCTTGCCCTCCAGGCCGATGGTGACGGCGCCGATGGGCTGCACGTCGCAGTAGCCGGCCTCCTGGCCGAGCCGGTAGACCTGCTCCACCACGCCGGCGGTGTCGGCGACGGGGAAGGTGTTCGCCATGGCGAAGACCGCGGTGTAGCCGCCGGAGGCGGCGGCGCGGGTGCCGGTCAGGACCGTCTCGGAGTCCTCGCGGCCGGGCTCGCGCAGGTGGGTGTGCAGGTCCACGAGGCCGGGGAGGAGGACCTGGCCGGCGGCCTCGACGACGGTCGCGCCCTCGGCGGACAGGTTCTGGCCGACCTCGGCGATGGTCTCGCCGTCGATCAGGACGTCCTGCGGCTCACCGCCGAGCACCTTCGCGCCACGGATCAGAGTCTTCGTCGTCTCACTCATGGTTACTTGCTCTCCTCGGTGCGCGGGGCGGCGGACGTGGTGGTGACGGCGGGCTCGGAGCCGCCCAGCAGCAGGTAAAGGACGGCCATCCGGATGGAGACGCCGTTGGCGACCTGCTCGACGACCGTGCAGCGGTCGGAGTCGGCGACCTCGGCGGTGATCTCCATGCCGCGGACCATCGGGCCGGGGTGCATCACGATCGCGTGCTCGGGCATCTTCGCCATGCGGGCGCCGTCGAGGCCGTAGCGGCGGGAGTACTCCCGCTCGGTGGGGAAGAAGGCGGCGTTCATGCGTTCGCGCTGCACACGCAGCATCATCACCGCGTCGGACTTCGGCAGCACCTCGTCGAGGCTGTACGACACCTCGCACGGCCAGCGCTCGACGCCGACCGGGACCAGGGTCGGCGGGGCCACCAGGGTGACCTCGGCGCCGAGGGTGTGCAGCAGGTCCACGTTGGAGCGGGCGACCCGGCTGTGCAGGACGTCACCGACGATCGTGATGCGGCGGCCGGCGAGGTCCTGGCCGAGGGCGTCCTTGCCGACCAGGCGGCGGCGCATGGTGAACGCGTCGAGCAGGGCCTGCGTGGGGTGCTGGTGGGTGCCGTCGCCCGCGTTGATCACCGGGGCGTCGATCCAGCCGGAGGTGGCCAGCCGGTAGGGGGCGCCGGAGGCGCTGTGCCGGATGACGACGGCGTCGACGCCCATCGCCTCCAGCGTCTGGGCGGTGTCCTTCAGGGACTCGCCCTTGGAGACGCTGGAGCCCTTCGCCGCGAAGTTGATCACGTCGGCGGACAGGCGCTTCTCGGCGGCCTCGAAGGAGATGCGGGTACGGGTGGAGTCCTCGAAGAAGAGGTTGCAGATCGTACGGCCGCGCAGAGTCGGCAGCTTCTTGATGGGCCGGTCGGCGATCCGGGCCATCTCCTCGGCGGTGTCGAGGATCAGGACCGCGTCGTCGCGGGTGAGGTCGGCGGCCGAGATGAGGTGGCGCTTCATCTGGGTGCTCCCAAGGGTGGAGGCGGGCGGCGAGGGGTGCGGGCAGCGAGGGGTGCGGGCAGGCAGGCGTCGGCGCGGACCCGGCCGTGGCAGCCGGGCCCGTCACTCGAACGGGCTAGTGCAGGCCTGCCGGGGAGGTCCGCTGGCCGAGCAGCACGGCGTCACGGCCGTCCTCCTCCTGGAGCTGGACCTTGACGGTCTCCCGCAGCGACGTGGGGAGGTTCTTGCCGACGTAGTCGGCGCGGATGGGCAGCTCGCGGTGACCGCGGTCGACCAGGACGGCCAGCTGCACGGCACGGGGGCGACCGAGGTCGCCGAGGGCGTCGAGGGCGGCGCGGATGGTGCGGCCGGAGAACAGCACGTCGTCGACGAGGACGACGAGGCGCCCGTCGATGTCGTCACCGGGGATCTCGGTACGGCCGATCGCCCGGGCGGGCTTCATCCGCAGGTCGTCGCGGTACATGGTGATGTCGAGGGATCCGACCGGGACCTGTGCACCGGTGATCTCTTCGAGCTTGGCGGCCAGCCTGCGGGCGAGGAAGACGCCGCGGGTGGGGATGCCGAGGAGCACCACGTCGTCGGCGCCCTTGGCGCGCTCGACGATCTCGTGGGCGATGCGGGTCAGCACCCGCGCGATGTCCTGCGCCTCCAGAACGGGGCGGACGGCATCGGCCTCGGCGGTCCGGGGGACCTGGGTGTCCATGAAAGAAGGACCTCCTTCTCCGCCTCACGGGACGGACCTTAAAGGACGTCTGATGTACGCATGCAACGTTACCAGGGCGCCGCGGGTGACCCTGCACAGGGGCGTGAGAGGACCCCCCTTGAGGGGTCCATGGAGACCATTCGGCTTGACGCGCCCAAGTAACGCTGCGTAACCTCACAGTGAGTTACCAACGCCGCGCGGCGGAGCCGCCTGTCGTCCACGTCGTTCATGTCGTCACAGCGTCAACAGCGTCACAGCGTCCGGGAGCGTTATGTCCAGCGAATACGCCAAACAGCTCGGGGCCAAGCTCCGTGCCATCCGCACCCAGCAGGGCCTCTCCCTCCACGGTGTCGAGGAGAAGTCGCAGGGCCGTTGGAAGGCCGTGGTGGTCGGGTCGTACGAGCGCGGGGACCGCGCCGTGACCGTCCAGCGCCTGGCCGAGCTCGCTGACTTCTACGGGGTGCCGGTCCAGGAGCTGCTGCCGGGCACCACGCCCGGGGGCGCCGCCGAGCCGCCGCCGAAGCTGCGTCTGGACCTGGAGCGGCTGGCCCACGTGCCCGCCGAGAAGGCGGGTCCGCTCCAGCGCTACGCGGCCACCATCCAGAGCCAGCGCGGCGACTACAACGGCAAGGTGCTCTCGATCCGCCAGGACGACCTGCGCACCCTGGCCGTGATCTACGACCAGTCCCCCTCGGTCCTCACCGAGCAGCTGATCAGCTGGGGTGTGCTGGACGCCGACGCGCGCCGCGCGGTGGCCCACGAGGAAGCCTGAGCGGCACCCTCCAGGGCCTGAGCGGCCCGAGCAGAAACGTACCGGCGGGGCCGGTGGGAGAGCTTCTCGCTCCCACCGGCCCCGCCGTTTTCCGTACCACCCGGCGGCCGCGGGTCCGGGCACCGCACCGGACACGGCAAGGGCCCGCCGCGCGGATGCGCTGCGGGCCCTTGCCGTGTCCGTGCCCCGGGGAGGAAGTCCGTTCAGTCCTCGCCGCGGCGCAGGCTCGGCTTGAGGTCCTTGAACCGGGCCAGCAGCCCGTTCACGAACGCCGGGGAGTCGTCGGTGGAGAACTCCTTGGCGAGCTGCACGGCCTCGTCGATCGCCACCGCGTCCGGGGTCTCGTCGACCCAGATCAGCTCGTAGGCGCCGATGCGCACGATGTTCCGGTCCGCGACCGGCATCCGGTCGAGGTCCCAGTCCACCGCGTAGGTCGCGATCAGCTCGTCGATGCGGCTGACCTTGTCGGCGTAGCCCTCGACGAGGTTCATGGTGAACTCGTTGACGGGCGGCTGCCGCGTGTCGTTCCGCGAGTGACGGATCCAGTCCGCGAGGACCTCGCGCACGGGCACCCCGCGCTGGTCGGCCTCGAACAGGATCTGGAAGGCGCGCTTGCGCGCGTTGCTGCGGGCAGCCACGGTTAGCTGCTCACCCGGCCGAGGTAGTCGCTGGTGCGGGTGTCGACCTTGACCTTCTCACCGGTGGTGACGAAGAGCGGCACCTGGATCTCGTGGCCGGTCTCCAGGGTGGCGGGCTTGGTGCCACCGGTGGAGCGGTCGCCCTGGACGCCCGGGTCGGTGTGCTGGATGGTCAGCTCGACGGCGGCCGGCAGCTCGACGTAGAGCACCTCGCCCTCGTGGCGGGCCACGGACGCGGTGAAGCCCTCGATCAGGAAGTTGGCGGCGTCGCCGACGGCCTTCTTGTCGACGTGCAGCTGGTCGTAGGTCTCCATGTCCATGAAGACGAAGTACTCGCCGTCCATGTAGGAGAACTGCATGTCGCGGCGGTCGATGGTGGCCGTGTCGACCTTCACGCCGGCGTTGAAGGTCTTGTCGACGACCTTGCCGGACAGCACGTTCTTGAGCTTGGTGCGCACGAAGGCCGGGCCCTTGCCGGGCTTGACGTGCTGGAACTCGACGACGGACCAGAGCTGGCCCCCGTCGAGCTTGAGCACCATGCCGTTCTTGAGGTCGTTCGTGGAAGCCACGGTTGCCAAATCTCCTGGACGATAAGACCTGAAGGTGCGCGCACAGCGGAGCTAGAGCGCGAGCAGCTCCTTGGTCGTAATGGTGAGTAGCTCGGGTCCGCCGTCCGCCTCGGGGCGTACGACGAGCGTGTCATCGATCCGGACTCCGCCCCGGCCCGGGAGGTGGACCCCCGGTTCGACGGTGACCGGCACGCAAGCGTCCAGTTTACCCATTGCCGTAGGTGCAAGCTGCGGGTCCTCGTCGATTTCGAGGCCGACGCCGTGTCCCGTCCACGGGGGCAGGGCCTCTCCGTGTCCGGCCGAGTCCAGCAAGGAGCGGGCCGCGTGGTCGACGTCGCGGTACGCCGCTCCCGGCACCAGGGCCTCGCGCCCGGCGCGCTGAGCGGCGAAGACGAGGTCGTAGAGCTCGATCTGCCAGTCGGCGGGGGTGGTGCCGATCACGAAGGTACGGCCGATCTCGCAGCGGTAGCCGCGGTAGTTCGCGCCGAGGCAGACGGAGAGGAAGTCGCCCTCCTCCACCCGGCGGTCGGTGGGGCGGTGCCGGCCCCGGCCGGAGTGGGAGCCGGTGCCGACGGAGGTGGGGAAGGCGGGGCCGTCGGCGCCGTGGTCGACCAGGCGGCGGTCCAGCTCCAGGGCCAGGTGCCGTTCGGTCCGCCCGACCAGGATCGACTCCAGCAGCTCGCCGAGCGCCTGGTCGGCGATCTCCGCGGCGATCCGCAGGCAGGCGATCTCCTCCTCGTCCTTCACCAGGCGCTGCTGCTCCACCGCGTGGCCGAGGTCGGACAGCCGCAGCCGGGGGGCCACCGAGTGCAGGGCCCGGTGGCGGGCCACGGTGAGGTGGTGCTCCTCGACGGCCAGGGACTCCGCCCGGCCGGCGGCGGCCAGGTCGGCGCCGGCGACCGCGGGGTCACCGCCGGGCGTGGTCAGGACCGACACCCGCAGGTGCTCGTCGAGCCGGCCCTCCTCGGGTTCGCCCGTGGGCGCGCCCGGGGCGAGCAGCACGTCCTCGGCGGGCCCGACGAGCAGGACCGCGCCGCGGGGGCAGGCGCCGGCCAGGTAGCGGACGTTGGCCGGACGCGTGATCAGAGCGGAGGCGGTCCCCGCGGCGGCGCACCGCTCGCGGAGCAGGCCTCGGCGGGCCGCGTACACGTCTGACATGCCTTCGAGCCTACGA
>NZ_JAJAUY010000129.1 GCF_020532625.1 Streptomyces antimicrobicus
CCGCACCGGCGGAGTCACCCGCACCGGCCTGGACGCCGACGGGGCCACCGGCGGCGGCGCGGTCGACGGCATCGTCGCCACCCCGGACGGCACCGTCGTCGGGGGCAACGGCGGCCCCGGCGGCGCCATCGCCCAGCCCGGCCAGCCCGGCACGGCCGGCGGCAACGGCTTCCTCGTCGTCTTCTGGTGACCCGCGCCGCCTGCGGGTGACGCCCCGTCGCCTTCCGGCGACCCCGCCCCGGCGACCGCCGGGGCGGGCACCGGCCGCGGCACCCCGGACCCCGGGGCGCCGCGGCCGGCGCACGGGCCGCGTCCGTTCGGCGCACCCTCCGGCCCTTCACGGTTCGCGGCGTTCGCGCCGTTCGCCCCGAGTCACCCGGTCGTGGCAGGTTGGGGGGCATGAGTACGGCAACAGCACGCAAGTCCCCCGTCACCGACTGGACCCTCGTGGTCCCGGTCCTCTCCCTCCTCGCGCTGGTCCTCAGCTGGGGACGGGACCTGCCCGGGTTCGCGGTGGCGGTCGTCGCGCTGTGCCTGGCCGGCGCGGTCCTGGCGGCCGTCCACCACGCCGAGGTGGTCGCCCACCGGGTGGGTGAACCCTTCGGTTCGCTCGTGCTCGCCGTCGCGGTCACCGTCATCGAAGTGGCCCTCATCGTCACCCTGATGGCCGACGGCGGGGACAAGACCGCCTCGCTCGCCCGGGACACCGTCTTCGCCGCCGTCATGATCACGTGCAACGGCATCGTCGGCCTGTCCCTGCTGGTCGGGGCCCTGCGCAACCGCGTGGCCGTCTTCAACGCCGAGGGGTCCGGCGCCGCACTGGCCACCGTGGCCACCCTCTCCGTCCTCAGCCTGGTGCTGCCGACGTTCACCACCACCAAGCCGGGCCCGGAGTTCACCACCGCCCAACTGGCCTTCGCCGCCGTCGCCTCGCTCGCCCTCTACGCCCTGTTCATCGCCGTGCAGACGGTCCGGCACCGCGACTACTTCCTCCCCGTGGACACGGGCAAGGCCCCCTCGCAGGACGACCACGCCGAACCGCCCACCGCCCGCGCCGCGCTGCTCAGCCTCGGGCTGCTGCTGGTCGCCCTGGTGGCCGTCGTCGGCAACGCCAAGGCGGTCTCGCCCACCATCGAATCGGCCGTCAGCGACGCGGGGCTGCCGCACGCGGTCGTCGGTGTGATCATCGCCCTGCTGGTGCTGCTGCCGGAGACCCTGGCCGCCGTACGGGCCGCCCGTCGCGACCGCGTCCAGACCAGCCTCAACCTCGCCTACGGCTCCGCCATCGCCAGCATCGGCCTGACCATCCCGGCCATCGCGCTGGCCTCGGTGTGGCTGACCGGACCGCTCGTGCTGGGGCTCGGCCCGACCCACATGGTGCTGCTCGCCCTCACCGTCGTGGTGGGCGCGCTGACCGTCGTACCGGGCCGGGCCACCCTGCTCCAGGGCGGGGTCCACCTGGTCGTCCTGGCCGCGTACCTGTTCCTGGCGGTCAGCCCGTAGAAACGGGCGGAGCGGCCAGGACGAGCAGCACCAGCGGGGGCCGGGGGCACCAGGCCCTAGCGGCGTTCGCGCACCACGACCACCTTCAGCGACGGCGAGCTGAGGATGTCCCGCTCGCAGAACCGGGCCCGCACCCACCGTTCCCGCGAGAACAGCCAGGTCTGGTCGGCGTGGTGCGGCGAGAGCGGGTTCGACGACTGGCCGTACGTCAGCAAGGTGCGGGCCACCGGGCAGCGGCTGCCGTCCCAGCCCACCGCCTGGATGTGGCTGCTGCCGTGGGTGACCTCCGGGTAGCCGCCGCCGGCCGCGCGCCACGGGGCCTCGATCTTGTCCCAGACGCCGAGCGCCTCCGTCCCGCCGCCGACCGGGATCCGCCGGCCGTCGCGTACGACGAACTGGTGCTCGCCCAGCGGCGCGTCCAGCGCGATCCCGGCCGCCCGCAGCTCCGCCACCGTGTCGGCGAGCGCCCGGGCGAGGCCGGGAGCGGAGGTGTTCAGGCCGCGCGGGGTGCGGACCGGGTCGGCGGCCGAGAACGGCACCAGCCACAGGTCCTTCGCCGGTGCGGCCGCCGTCAGCTTGCGCCAGAACCGGTCGAACAGCAGCGCGCCCCGGCTGCCCGTGTCGGCCTTGCGGTCCCAGCCGGCCAGCACCGGGCACGCGGCGGAGACGTCCACCACGGAACCGTCGCCGGCCACCGCCGTCCCGCCCGGCAGCGCCGCGCAGGCCCGCGCCGCGTCGGCCGCCGCCAGGTCCCCGGCGGGCACCCGGTGGGCGAACTGCTGCTCCTGGAGGTCGGCCACGGTCAGCCGGCCCCGCGCCGCCAGCGCCGCGACGTCCTCGACCGCCCCGCGGGTCCGCAGCGAACGGGCCGTCCCGATCGTGCCCCAGATCCGCTCGTACCCGGTCAGCGGCCGCTCGGCATTGGCCAGCCAGGCGCTGTCGTTGGAGTTCTCGGCGTACGGGGCGTCGCGCAGGGTCGGGGTCCGCGCCGGGCCGAACACGCCCGGCTGCACCGCGTCGGGGTCGGAGCCCGGCGCGCACGCGCCGCGCGAACCGTCCAGCACCGCGAGCCCGGCGGCGGGGTACGTCGCCCGGCCCAGCGGGGTGGAACAGGCGGCGGCCAGCTCGTCGGTGATCCGGGGCAGCACCTGCGACTGGGTGAACAGGGTGCCGCCGGCGGCGTCCGCGGCGACGGTGTTGACCCAGGGCAGGCCCTGGGTGCGGGCCAGCGCTTCCTGGACGCCGGACACCGAGCGGGCCTTGCCGAGGGCCAGGGCGGTGTCGGTGCCGCGCAGGTTCCGCGCGTTGGGGTCGCCCAGCGCGTAGGCGGTCGTGGCCGTCCACGGCAGGGGCAGGCCCGGGCCGAGGGAGGTGAGGACCGGGCCGTAACGGGTCCACCACTGGGTGCGGGTGACGGGGGCGGAGCCGGCGGGGCCCTCGACGGTCACGGTCCGCGGGGTCATCCGTTCGGCCCGGCCGTCCACCAGGTACGCCGTGGGGTCGGCGGGGTCCAGGGTGAGCTGGTGCAGGGCGACCGGGGTGCCGGTGGCCACGGTGTGGCTCCAGGCGACCTTGTCGTTGAACCCGATGCTGACGGCGACGGTGCCCAGCAGCGAGGCGCCGGAGACGTCGAGCTCGCCGGGGATGGTCTGCTGCGCCTGCCAGAACCGGCGCCCGCCCTGCCAGGGGTAGTGCGGGTTGCCGAGCAGCAGGCCGCTGCCGTTCGCGGAGGTGGCGCCGGAGAACGCCACGGCGTTGGAGCCGTGGTCGTAGCGGCCGGTGTCGAAGAACTCCCGGGCCGCCTCGGCGGCGGCCTGCGGGTCAGGGGCCGCAGGCGCGGCCCCGGGGGACGCGGCCGACCCGGGAGGCGCGGCCGACCCGGGCGGCGCGGCGGTGGCGCTCGGCGGGCGGGCCGCGGTGATGCCGTCCACCGCGCGTCCCTGGCCGCCGAGCACGGATATCGCGAAGGCGCGGCGCGCCACGTCGAGTTCCGTGACCGGACCCACCCAGCCGGCGTCCTTGCAGGCCGGGTCGGTGATCCGGTTCTGGGCGAGCCAGGCGTTCCAGCCGGCGGCCCAGCCGCGCATCAGCTCCCGGGCCCGGGAGCTCGGACCGGCGGGCGCGGGGGTGGCCAGCAGCTGTTCGACGGTGCCCGCGTCCTTGACGCCCCGGAAGTACAGGTCGCTGGAGAGGTTCGTGGTGGCGGAGGACAGGGAGGCGTCGGGGGCCGCGTCGGGCCCGAACCAGCGCGCCCGCTCCCCGCGTACGGTCGCGAAGCCGTCGGCCAGCACGCAGACCTGGTCCGCGGCCTGGGCCCAGCCGGTGCCGAAGCCGAGGCCGGCGTAGTCGGAGGCGAGGACGTGCGGGACGCCGTACTCGGTGTAGCGGACGATCGCGGACAGCCGGCCGTCCCGGTCGGGTCGGGAGCCGGCCGGGTCGGTGGCGGCCGAGGCCTGCGGGGTGAGGGCGGCCACGGCGAGCAGGGCGGCGCCGAGGAGGGCGGGGCGGCGCAAGGCCGGGCGGCGTGGCGCCGGGCGGCGCGCGGCGGGGCGGGTGCGCAGAGGCAAGGTGTCTCCCAAGTAGCCTGCGGTGGAGCGTGGTTACTGGTGGAGCCGGTGGTGCGCCGTGCCCCCACACTCATGCAGGCGTGCCGAGCGTCTGTCAACATCGCGTCCGGTGTCCCGTCGGTGTCCCGGGTGGTGTCCCTTCCGGCGTCCCCCGTGGTGCCGGGCCGGAGCGAGGCGTGCCCGTGCCGGGGCGTGGCGTGCCGTGCCGGGTCGCCGGTCAGGCGGGGCCGTCGTCCGGCAGGAGGCCCTCGTGGTGCAGCCGGCGCAGGGTGAGGTGCTCGTGGACCAGCCGGCCCACCAGCGCGCCGCCGTACGTCACGAAGCCGACCCCGACGAGCCAGGACTGGACGACCAGGAGGGTGCCGAAGGGGCCGTACGTGACGGCGTTCGAGGCGATGAGCGGGGAGAACACCAGCTGCGAGAAGATCCGCAGGCCCAGCAGGCCCGCGCTGGTGGCCACCGAGCCGGGCAGCAGGGCCCGCCACCGCACCCGGCCGCCGAGCAGCAGCCGCTGCGAGCCCCAGAAGAACAGGCAGGTGCCGACCAGGTCGCCGACGGTGCCGAGCGCCGAGCCGAGCAGGTCCGCCGACGAGCCCGGGATGACGACGAGAACGCCCAGGTAGCACACCAGCAGGCCGAGCCAGACCACGTGCCGCCACATGGTGTGCCAGCGGGCGGTGGGCAGGTCCCACACCTTCTCGTAGCCGGTCTGCACGGCCGAGCCGAAGGTCAGGCCGAACACGGCCAGGGCCGCCAGGCCGAAGGCGGTGGTCCGTTCCAGTGCCAGGTCGGCGGCGCCGAACAGCATTTCGACCCGCTCGCGCGAGGACTGCGTCACCCCGAGCGCCTGACCCAGCCAGCGGCCGAAACTGGTGCCGCTGCCGGGTGCGGCGGCGGCCACCACGACCAGCAGCGGTACCAGCGTGAGGAACCCGAGCGCGGCGAACCCCATGGCCCGGTGCATCAGTTCCATCTCCCGGCCGCGGCTCCAGGCCAGCCCGACGGGCGAGGCCAGGATCCGGTCGTGCAGGTGCCGCAGGGTCGAGGTCACACCTGTTCCCCTACCCGGAGGGCCCCGCAACCTTGAGGTGAAACCCCGTAAATGGGCCCGAAGGGGTGGTTTCGGCGGAGGGTCAGTCGCGTAGGTCGACGATGCGCTTGATCTTGCCGATCGACCGCTCCAGCGTGTGCGGATCGACGATCTCCACCCCGACCGAGACCCCGACGCCCTCCTTGACCGCCCGGGCCACCGCCGCCGCGGCCTCCTCCCGGTCGGCGGCGCCCGCCCCGGGCCGGGCCTCGGCCCGTACGGTCAGGGCGTCCATCCGGCCCTCGCGGGTCAGCCGCAGCTGGAAGTGCGGGGCCACGGCCGGGGTGCGCAGCAGGATCTCCTCGATCTGGGTCGGGTAGAGGTTCACCCCGCGCAGGATGATCATGTCGTCGCTGCGGCCCGTGACCTTCTCCATCCGCCGGAACGGGGGCAGCGCGGTGCCCGGCAGCAGGCGGGTCAGGTCACGCGTGCGGTACCGGACCACCGGCATGGCCTCCTTGGTCAGCGAGGTCAGCACCAGCTCGCCGGGTTCGCCGTCGGGCAGCACCTCACCGGTGAACGGGTCCACGATCTCGGGCAGGAAGTGGTCCTCCCACAGGTGCAGTCCGTCCTTGGTCCCGACGGCCTCCTGCGCCACGCCGGGGCCGATGACCTCCGACAGCCCGTAGATGTCGACGGCGTCGATGCCGAGCCGCTCCTCGATCTCGCGGCGCATCTCCTCCGTCCACGGCTCGGCGCCGAAGACACCCGTGCGCAAGGAGGTGCTCCGCGGGTCGATGCCCTGGCGTTCCATCTCGTCGATCAGGGTGAGCATGTACGACGGGGTCACCATGACCACCTCGGGGCGGAAGTCCTGGATGAGCCGCACCTGGCGGTCGGTCATCCCGCCCGACGCGGGCACGACCGTGCAGCCGAGCCGCTCGGCGCCGTAGTGGGCGCCCAGGCCGCCGGTGAAGAGCCCGTACCCGTAGGCGACGTGGACGATCTGGCCGGACCGGGCGCCGGCCAGGCGCAGTGAGCGCGCCACGACCTCGGCCCAGGTCTCCAGGTCGCGGTCGGTGTACCCGACGACGGTGGGCTGTCCGGTGGTGCCGCTGGAGGCGTGGATCCGCCGGACCTGCTCGCGGGGCACGGCGAACATCCCGAACGGGTAGTGGGCCCGCAGGTCGTCCTTGGTGGTGAAGGGGAAGCGGGCCAGGTCGGCGAGGGAGCGGCAGTCCTCGGGGTGCACCCCGGCCCGGTCGAAGGCCTCCCGGTAGTGCGGGACCCGGGTGTACGCGTGGAGCAGCGAACGCCGCAGCCGCTCCAGCTGGAGCGCCCGCAGCTCCTCGACCGTCCCCGGGAGCCCCTCGAAGCCATCCGCCCGCACGTCCGTCACCTCACCGAAGATCCGACCGACCGATCATTCGGCAGCGTGCCGGAGATCGGGGCGCAATTCAATGGGGGTCAGGTCGCGGGGCGGCCCCGGTGGGCCCGCCATTCGGGGGCGAGGATCGACATCAGCGTGGCGTCCACGCGCTCGCCCTCCCACAGCAGGGCGTCCCGCATCACGCCCTCGACGCGGAATCCGACCTTCTCGTAGGCGCGGCGGGCGCGCGGGTTGAAGGCGTACACCTCCAGTGAGATCCGGTGCAGGCCGAGCGCCTCGAAGCCGTGCCCGACGAGCAGCCGGGTCGCCTCGGTGCCGATGCCCCGCCCGTACGTCCCCGGGACCAGGCCGATCCGGAAGCTGCAGCTCTCGTTGTCGGGGTCCCATGCGGTGAGCACCGCCTCGCCGACGGTCCGGCCCGTGGCCCGGTCCACGACGGCCAGGTCGAGCCGGCCGTCCTGGTCGTGCCGGGTGCGGTACCAGGTGCGCAGCCCCGCCTCGTCGAACGTGCCGTGGCTGCCGGTCAGCCGGGCACCCTCGGCGTCGGTGAAGCTCGGCAGCAGGGCGGGCACGTCGTCCTCGGTGACGGGACGCAGGACGACGGCCTCGCCGTGCAGGGTGGGCTTGTCCAGCCAGCTCGTGGGTGCCGGATGGGAGTCGGTGGGTGCGGAAGACGTCGAGGTTGCGGTCATGCGCGCATTCTCTGCGACCGCGGCGGGCTTGTCCTGCGGTTATTTCCCGGCGCCGGCGTTCGCCCCGGCGCTGCCCTGCGCGTTTCCCCCGGCGCCGGCGCTTCCCCCGGCGCTCCCCTCCGCGCTTCCCCCGGCGCTCACCCCGGCCGCCTCCGCCGCGACCGCCTTCGCCCAGCGGTAGTCCGCCTTGCCGCTGGGCGAGCGCTGGATCGCAGGGGCCAGGACCAGCTGCCGGGGGATCTTGTAGCCCGCCAGCCGGCTCCGGCAGTGGGTCTGGATCTCCTCCAAGGTGGGCTCGGGCGCGCCCGCCCGGACCTGGACCACGGCCGCCACATGGCTGCCCCACCGGGGGTCCGGCACGCCCGCGACCAGCGCGTCGTACACGTCGGGGTGCGCCTTCAGCGCCTGTTCGACCTCCTCCGGGTACACCTTCTCCCCGCCCGTGTTGATGCACTGCGAGCCGCGCCCCAGCACGGTGACGATGCCTTCCTCGTCGACGGTGGCCATGTCGCCGAGCAGCACCCACCGCTCCCCGCCCCGCTGGAAGAAGGTCTCGGCGGTCTTGACCGGGTCGTTGTAGTAGCCGAGCGGGACGTGGCCGCGCTGGGCGAGCCGGCCCGGTTCGCCCACCGGCACCGGTTCGTGCGTGACCGGGTCGACCACCTGGGTGCGGTCGTTGACCTGCAGCCGGAAGCCCGTGCCGGGGCCGGAGTCGTCGGTCGCGCGGCCGTTGGAACCGGACTCGGAGGAGCCGAAGTTGTTCAGCAGCAGCACGTTCGGCGCCAGCGCCCGGAACTGGTCGCGCACGGTGTCCGACATGATCGCCCCGGACGACGACAGGCTGAGCAGCGAGGACAGGTCGGTGTCCCGCAGCGGCCCGTGCAGGGCGTCGACCAGCGGCCGGAGCATGGCGTCGCCCACCAGGGACACGCTGGTGACCCGCTCCTTCTCGATGGTGCGCAGCACCTCCTCGGGCACGTACTTGCGGTGCAGCACCACCCGCTGCCCGTAGTTGAAGGCGACGAACGTGGTGAGGGTGGAGGTGCCGTGCATCAGCGGGGGAGTGGGGAAGAAGGTGAGCCCCGCGCCGCCCGCGGCGACCCGCTCGGCCAGCTCCTCGGGACGCTTGACCGGTTCGCCCGAGGGCGCGCCGCCGAACAGCCCCGCGAAGAACAGGTCCTCCTGGCGCCACATCACGCCCTTGGGCATGCCCGTGGTGCCGCCGGTGTAGATGATGAAGAGGTCGTCGGGCGAGCGCGGCCCGAAGTCCCGCGCGGGCGATCCGCCCGCCTCCGCCTCGGTGAACCCCACGGCGTCCAGGGCCGGGGCGTCCGCGGGTGCGGCGCCCACCCGGACCAGGTGGCGCAGGGTGCGGGCCCGGGGCGCGGCGGCCGCCACCCGCTCGGTGAACTCCGCGTCGAAGACCAGCGCGGCGAGGTCCGCGTCGCGGTAGAGGTAGGCGAGCTCCTCCTCCACGTAGCGGTAGTTGACGTTGACCGGGACCAGCCGCGCCTTGAGGCAGGCCAGCACCGTCTGGACGTACTCGACGCCGTTGTAGAGGTGGAGTCCCACGTGCTCGCCGCTGCGCAGTCCGGCGGCCAGCAGGTGGTGCGCGATCCGGTTCGCGGCGGCGTCGAGCTCCCCGTACGTCAGCCTGCGCTCGGCCCCGCTCCCGGGGTGGTCGACGTGGACGAGCGCCTCGCGCCGCGGGACCGCGTCGACGACCGATTCGAACAGGTCGGCAAGGTTGTACTCCACCGTTCCTCCTGACCCCGGGCATCCGATGGCGGTCATTAGAGCGCCGCTCGGCACAACACGGAAGGGCGCCGGAGAAGAAAACTGACTGGGTGTCAGAAAACCCTTGAACTGCTCCGCCCCCTCCTGCAACCTGTTCTAGGTCTTGAGACGGGAGGACGGCAATGGGTGGGACCGAACACCTCACCGTGGAGCGCCACGGCGCCACGCTGGTGCTCACCATGAACAGGCCGGAGGCCAAGAACGCGCTCTCGCTGCCCCTGCTGGTCGGCCTGTACGACGGCTGGCTGGAGGCCGACGCGGACGACGGGATCCGCTCCGTCGTCCTCACCGGCGCCGGCGGCGACTTCTGCGCCGGCATGGACCTCAAGGCCCTGGCCGGCCAGGGCATGGCGGGCGACCACTACCGCGAGCGCCTGCGGGCCGACCCGGACCTGCACTGGAAGGCCATGCTGCGCCACCACCGGCCGCGCAAGCCCGTCATCGCCGCCGTCGAGGGCTACTGCGTGGCCGGCGGCACCGAGATCCTCCAGGGCACCGACATCCGGGTCGCCGCCGAGAGCGCCACCTTCGGCCTGTTCGAGGTCCGGCGCGGGCTGTTCCCCATCGGCGGCTCCACCGTCCGCCTCCCGCGGCAGGTGCCGCGCACCCACGCCCTGGAGATGCTGCTCACCGGCCGGCCGTACAGCGCCGCCGAGGCCGCCGCCATCGGGCTGGTCGGCCACGTCGTCCCCGACGGTGCCGCGCTCGACAAGGCCCTGGAGATCGCCGGGCAGATCAACGCCTGCGGACCGCTCGCCGTCGAGGCCGTCAAGGCGTCCGTCTACGAGACCGCGGAGCTGACCGAGACCGACGGGCTCGCCGCCGAACTGGAGCGGGGATGGCCGGTCTTCGACACCGCCGATGCCAAGGAGGGGGCGCGCGCCTTCGCGGAGAAGCGCCCTCCCGTCTACCGCCGCGCCTGACCCGCCGTCCGCCGTCCGCCGTGCGCCGCCGTCCGCCGCCGTGCGCCGCCGGCAGCCGGCAGCCCGGCACCCGTCCGAACGCCCGCCCGCAGCCCAGCGGTGCCGTGCCGCGCCGGCCGCGTCAGACCACGAAAGAGCCGCCCATGCCAGCCGCGCCCGTCCCCGAGGTGCTGAGCGCACCCCTGGTCGTCGAGTTCCCCTTCACCCGCTCCCTCGGGCCCGTGCAGAGCGCCTTCCTCACCGGCCTGCGCGAACGCGTCGTCCTCGGCGTGCGCACGGGCGACGGCCGGGTGATGGTCCCGCCCGTCGAGTACGACCCGGTGACCGCCGAGGAACTGCGCGACCTGGTCGAGGTCGCGCCCACCGGCACCGTCACCACCTGGGCCTGGAACGACCACCCCCGCCGCCGGCAGCCGCTGCGGACCCCGTTCGCCTGGGTGCTGGTCCGCCTGGACGGCGCCGACACCGCCCTGCTCCACGCCCTCGACGCCCCCGGGCCGGAAGCCGTCTCCACCGGCATGCGGGTGCGCGTGCGCTGGGCCGCCGAACGCACCGGCGCCATCACCGACATCGCCTGCTTCGAGCCGGACGAGGACCGCGGCGCGCCCGCCGTCGCGCCCGCCCCGCACGACGGGGTCTTCACCGACCCCGTCACCGGCATCGTCGCCGAGGCCCGCCTCGACTACACCTACAGCCCCGGCCGCGCCCAGAGCGCGTACCTCCACGCCCTCGGCGAACGACGCACCGTGGGCGAGCGCTGCCCCGACTGCCGCAAGGTCTACGTGCCCCCGCGCGGCGCCTGCCCCACCTGCGGGGTGGCCACCACCGAACAGGTCGAGGTCGGCCCCGCCGGCACCGTCACCACCTTCTGCATCGTCAACATCAAGGCCAAGAACCTCGACATCGAGGTCCCCTACGTCTACGCCCACATCGCCCTGGACGGCGCCGACCTGGCCCTGCACGGCCGGATCGGCGGCATCCCCTACGACCAGGTCCGCATGGGCCTGCGGGTGGAGCCGGTGTGGACCGACGGCGGCCGCCACCCCGACCACTACCGCCCCACCGGCGAACCGGACGCCGCGTACGACACGTACAAGGAGCTGCTCTGATGGCACACGGCAGGGACCCGCGCGACGTCGCGGTGGTGGCCTTCGCGCAGAGCGACCACCTGCGCCGCACGGACGACCTCAGCGAGGTCGAGATGCTCATGCCGGTGCTGCACCGGGTGCTCGCCGACACCGGCCTGACCACCGGCGAGATCGGCTTCACCTGCTCCGGCTCCAGCGACTACCTCGCCGGCCGGCCCTTCTCCTTCACCATGACCCTCGACGGGGTGGGCGCCTGGCCGCCCATCTCCGAGTCGCACGTCGAGATGGACGGCGCCTGGGCGCTGTACGAGGCCTGGGTCAAGATCCGCACCGGCGAGGCCGACACCGCGCTCGTCTACGCGTACGGCAAGTCCTCTCCCGGCTCGCTGCGCGACGTGCTGACCCGGCAGCTCGACCCCTACTACGTCGCCCCGCTCTGGCCCGACTCCGTGGCCCTCGCCGCCCTCCAGGCCCAGGCCCTCGTGGACGCGGGCGAGACCGACGAGGACGCCCTCGCCGCCATCGGCGCCCGCAACCGCGCCGCGGCCGCGCACCACCCGCACGCCCAGCTGCGCGGCACGGTCCCGCCCGGTGACTACCAGGTGCGGCCGCTGCGCACCGGCGACTGCGCGCCCGTCGGCGACGGCGCCGCCGCCGTGGTCCTGGCGGCCGGGGACACCGCGCGCCGGCTGTGCGCCCGGCCGGCCTGGATCACCGGCATCGACCACCGGATCGAGGCGCACGCGCTCGGCGTACGCGACCTCACCGACTCCCCGTCCACCCGGCTGGCCGCCGAACGCGCCGGCGCCTTCGACCGGCCCGTCGACACCGCCGAGCTGCACGCGCCGTTCAGCTCGCAGGAGGTGGTCCTGCGCAAGGCCCTCGGCCTGGCCGACGACGTCACCGTGAACCCCTCCGGCGGCGCGCTCGCCGCCCACCCCATGATGGCGGCGGGCCTGATCCGGATCGGCGAGGCGGCCGCCCGCATCCACCGCGGCGCGTCCGACCGGGCCCTGGCCCACGCCACGTCCGGCCCCTGCCTCCAGCAGAACCTGGTGGCCGTCCTGGAAGGGGATGCCCGTGAGTAAGGAACCCGTGGCCGTCGTCGGGATCGGCCAGACCAAGCACGTCGCCGCGCGCCGGGACGTGTCCATCGCCGGGCTGGTCCGCGAGGCGGCGCTCGCGGCGCTCGCCGACGCCGAACTCACCTGGTCCGACGTGGACGCCGTCGTCATCGGCAAGGCCCCCGACTTCTTCGAGGGCGTGATGATGCCGGAGCTGTACCTGGCCGACGCGCTCGGCGCGGTCGGCAAGCCGATGCTGCGGGTGCACACCGCCGGTTCCGTCGGCGGCTCGACCGCGCTGGTCGCCGCCAACCTCGTCGCCGCCCGGGTGCACCGGACGGTCCTCACCCTCGCCTTCGAGAAGCAGTCCGAGTCCAACGCCATGTGGGGCCTGTCCCTGCCCGTGCCCTTCCAGCAGCCGTTGCTGGCCGGTGCCGGGGGCTTCTTCGCCCCGCACGTGCGCGCGTACATCCGCCGCACCGGCGCACCGGACACGGTGGGCTCCCTCGTCGCCTACAAGGACCGGCGCAACGCCCTGAAGAACCCGTACGCGCACCTGCACGAGCACGATCTCACCCTGGAGAAGGTCCAGGCCTCGCCCATGCTGTGGGACCCGATCCGGTACTCGGAGACCTGTCCGTCCTCCGACGGCGCCTGTGCCATGGTCCTCACCGACCGGACCGGCGCGGCCCGTTCGCCGCGCCCGCCGGCCTGGGTGCACGGCGGTGCCATGCGCAGCGAGCCCACGCTCTTCGCGGGCAAGGACTTCGTCTCCCCGCAGGCCGGCAAGGACTGCGCGGCCGACGTCTACCGGCAGGCGGGGATCACCGATCCGCGCCGGGAGCTCGACGCCGTCGAGATGTACGTGCCGTTCTCCTGGTACGAGCCGATGTGGCTGGAGAACCTCGGCTTCGCCGAGGAGGGCGAGGGCTGGAAGCTCACCGAGGCCGGGGTCACCGAACTCGACGGCGACCTCCCGGTGAACCCCTCCGGCGGGGTGCTCTCCACCAACCCCATCGGGGCCTCGGGGATGATCCGCTTCGCCGAGGCGGCCCTGCAGGTCCGCGGCCGGGCGGGCGAGCACCAGGTGCCGGGCGCCCGGCGGGCACTCGGACACGCGTACGGCGGCGGCGCGCAGTTCTTCGCCATGTGGCTGGTGGGCAGCGAGCGGCCGGCCACCTGAGTGGCCGATCACGGTCGGCCGGGCCCGAAAGAGGCCCTGTCGGTCGTCCGCCGGGCATGGCTAACCTGGCCCCCGGACGACGACCGGGAGGAGCACGCACGTGGCCGAGAGCATGACGTCCCATTCCGTCGGCGGGTGGAGCAAGCCCGACCTGGACCTCAGCGACGCGGACTGGCAGTCGAGCAGCAAGGGGGCCGGTGACGTTCAGATCGCCTTCGTCGAAGGCTTCGTCGCGATGCGCAACGCCGGCCGGCCGGGCAGCCCCTCACTGATCTTCGCGCCGGACGAGTGGCGCCGGTTCGTCCTGGGCGCCCGGGGCGGCGAGTTCGACCTGACGTAGGCCCGCCGTCGGGCCCGCCCGCCGTACGGGGCGGGGCGCGAGCGACCCCGCGGCCGCCTCGCGCCCCCGCGGCCGCCTCGCCCCCGCCCCGCCACCGGCCGGTCCGCGGCCGGACGGCGGACGGGGCGGATAGGCTGGCCGCATGAGCGCGGAGAGGGACCTGGGCGCCCTGCTGAGGGGCATGCGGCCGGAGTGGAACGAGGGGCGGTTCGTCTTCTGCACCCTCCCCGGGGAGACCGCCGTCCCCGAGGGGCTGCACCCCGTCGCCACGGTGCTGGAGCCCGAGGGGATCACCCTCGTGCTGCCGCAGGACACCGCCGACGCCGCCGGGCTGCGCTACGACTACGTCGCCGGGTGGATCACCCTGCGCGTCCACTCCGCGCTCGACGCGGTCGGGCTGACCGGGGCCTTCGCGGCGGAGCTCGCGGCGCACGGGCTGAGCTGCAACGTGATCGCCGGGTTCCACCACGACCACCTGTTCGTGCCCGAGGAGCGGGCCGCCGAGGCGGTCGCCGTCCTGGAGGCGCTGGCCGCGAGGTCGGCGTAGGCACCGGACCCGGCGCAATTGTGATCATCGGGGTACGCGCGCGCGTGCGCGGGCGTACGCTGATTCCCCGAACCGGTGTGGGGGGTACCAGCCATGACGGATCGCCGGGCCCGGACGCGGCGGAACCTGCTCGAACGCGAGGCCGAACTCGCCGGCGTCGACGAGGCCCTGGCCCGGCTCACCGGTGCCGCGCCGCACGAGGCCGACACCGGCGGCGGCCTGCTGGCCCTGTCGGGCCCCGCCGGACTCGGCAAGACCAGCCTCCTCGCCGAGGTCCGCCGCCGCGCCCACGCCGCGGGCTGCACCGTCCTCGCCGCCCGGGGCGGCGAGCAGGAACAGAGCCAGCCCTTCCACGTCGCCCGCCAGCTCGTCCAGCCGCACCTCGCCGCCAACGGCTCCCAGGACGAACTGCGCGCCGTCCTCGGCAGCTGGTACGCCATCGTCGGACCCGCCCTGGGCCTGTGCGCCCCCGTGGCCGGCGCTCCGCCCGATCCCCAGGGGCTGCGCGACGGCCTCGACTGGGTGCTCACCCACCTCGTCGCGCAGCGCGCCCCGCTGGTCCTCCTCCTCGACGACGCCCACTGGGCCGACGCCGAGTCCCTGGGCTGGCTCGCCGCGTACGCCCCGCGCACGGAACACCTGCCGCTGCTGCTCGTCGTCGCCTACCGGCCCGACGAACTGCCCGCCCACGCCGAGGCGTTCCGCACCCTGCCCGGCCGGGCGGGACGCCGCCCCCTCGCCCTGGCCCCGCTCAGCCCCGCGGCCGTCGGCGCCCTGGTCCGCGAGAGCGTCGGCGGCCACGCCGACGACGCGTTCTGCCAGGAGGCCTGGGCCGTCACCGCGGGCAACCCCTTCGAGGCCGTCGAGCTCACCGCCAAGGTCCACGCCCGCGGCCTGGACCCCGTCGCCACCAGTGCCCCGCTGCTCCACGACCTGGCCGCCGCCCAGCGGGGCGGCGCCCTGGCCGCCCGGATCGAGCGCCTCGGCCCCTCCACCGTGCGCTTCGCCTGGGCCTGCGCCGTCCTGGGCACCGCCGTCCCCCAGGACCTCGCCGCGCGGGTGGCCGCCGTCGGCCCCGAAGAGGCCGAAGCCGCCACCGAACGCCTGCGCGAGGCCCGCGTACTGTCACCCGCCGCCGGGCCCGGCGCGGCCGCGCCCACCGGGCCCGCGGCATCCGCGGCCGCCGCCGAGCCCGAGGCGCCGCTCGAGTTCGTCCACCCGTTGATCGCCACCGCGCTCTACCGGGCCGTGCCCGACGCCCTGCGGGTCGCCCTGCACGGCCGGGCCGCCGTGGCCGTCGTGGACGCCGGGCTCGGCGCCGGGGCCGCCGCGCGGCACCTGCTGGAGACGCATCCCGAGGGGGACCCCTGGGTGGTGCGGACGCTGCGGGAGGCCGCGGCCGAGAACCTGCGGGCCGGGGCGCCCGAGGCCGCCCGGCGCCAGCTCGCCCGGGCCCTGCGGGAGCCGCCCGCCTTCGACGAGCGGGCGGCCGTCCTGTACGAGCTCGGCTGCGCCTCCCTCCTCACCGAACCGGCCAACACCGTCAACCACCTGCGCGACGCCCTCGCCGAACCCTTCGACGACCCCGGGCTGCGCCAGGGCATCGTCATCCGGCTGGCCCAGGTCCTCGCCCACACCGACCGGCTGGCCGAGGCGTCGGCCACCCTCGGCGGGGAGATCCCGCGCACCCGGGACCCCCGCGCCCGGCTGCGCCTGCAGGCCGAGCAGTTCATGTGGGACGCCTTCCGGGCCGACGAGCCCGACTCCCCGGCCCGCTCCCGCCGCCTGGCCCGGCTCGCCGACCGGCTCACCGGCCGCGACCTCACCGAGCGCTACGTCATCGGGCTGCGCGCCTGGGACGCCACCTTGCGGGGCGAGCCCGCCGAGGTGGCCCTCGGCCACGCCGCCCGGGCGCTCGGCGAGCACGGCCTCAGCTGGGCCCACGAGGACCGCGGCTTCGAGGTCCCCGTGCTCGTCGCCCTGACCTACCTCTACGCCGACCGGCCCGACCGCGCCGAGGAACTCTTCGAGGCCGGCACCGCCGAGTTCGAACGCCAGGGATGGCGCGGGGCCCACCTGTCCTTCGCGTACAGCCTGCGCGCCTACATCCGCTACCGGAGCGGCCGGCTGCCGGCGGCCGAGGAACTGGCCCTGGCCGGCCTCCGGCTGGCCGAACGCGTCGGCCGCCGCACCCCCGTCCACTGGTACGCCGTCACCATCCTGATCGAGATCCTGCTCGCCCGCGGCCGGGTGGACCAGGCCTGGCAGCTCGCGCGGGAGCACGACTACGGCGAGCCCTTCCCGGCCGCCGTGGTCTTCCCCGACTCCCAGACCGTCCACGCCGCACTGCTGCTGGCCCGCGGCGAGCGCAAGGCGGCCGCGGCCGAACTGGAGGCGGTGGGCCGCCGCCTGACGCCGCGCGGCATCCAGAACCCCTCCTGGTGCCCCTGGCAGCTGCACCTGGCCCAGGCACTCGCCCCCGACGAGCCCGAGCGGGCCCGCTCCCTGGCCGAGGACGCCGTCCGCCGCGCCCGCGCCTTCGGCGCGCCGTCGGCGATCGGCCAGGCCCTGCGCCTGGCCGCCGAGGTCGCCACCGGCCCGCGGCGCACCGCCCTGCTCGGCGAGGCGGTGGCCACCCTGTCCGCCTCCCCGGCCGCGTACGAGCTGGCCCGCGC
>NZ_JAJAUY010000013.1 GCF_020532625.1 Streptomyces antimicrobicus
TGGCGGGGGGTACCCAAAAACAACCCCCCCCCCCCCCCCCCCCCCCCACCCTCCGCCCCCACCCCTCGCCCCGGCGTTGACGGTCATGGGGGCGCCCACCCCTCGGGCTGCCGCCTGGGGCGCCCACCCCTCACCCCGGCCGAGACGGCTCGAGGTACCCGCCGAGCAAGAGGCCCCGCCTCACGCCGCACTCAGCGCCTCCGATTCCCCCACCCTCGGCCCCGCCTCGGCGCCTCGGACATCCGCACCCCGGGCCCCGCCTGGACGGTCATGGGGGCGGCCGCCTCTCGGCCTGCCGCCCGGGCGGGAGCCCCGCCGAGCTGTGGCCGCGTCGCGCTCTCGGTGCGGCCTTGGGGGGTGGGGGCACTCGGGGGGGAAGGGTCAGGTGCGGCGGGAGCGCCAGGTGAGGTAGAGGGCCGAGGTGATGGCGGCGGCTCGTACGGTCCAGGGCCACAGGGACTCGAACGCCGGGGCCAGCTGGCCGTCGAGCAGCGGGTCGCCCCAGCGGCCGTCGGCGCGGCCCCACAGCCAGACCACCGCCGCCGCGCACACCGTGCCGGGCAGGCCGAAGACGACCCACTTCTTCTCCGCCGGGCCGAGCACCTTCGAGGCGTACGCGACCAGCCAGCCGGCGGCGAGCAGCAGCCAGTAGCCGGTCACCGTCCCCGCCACCAGGACCGCCGCGGCCAGCAGCAGGGCCCCGTGCCGCTGGGGGCGCGCCGCCGGGGCCTCCGGCGGGGGCGGGGCGGCGGCCTTGCGGCGCCGGCGGCGTTCGCGGAGCGCGCGGACCACGGCGCGGGCCCGGGAGCCCGTGCCGCCGGCGGCCGCGTCGTCATCGCCCTCCGCGCCCTGCGCCTTCCCGGCGGTCGCCGCTTTCCGGGCGTCGGCGGGTGCGTCCGGCTCGGCCGGGTCGTCCTCGTCGGCCTGGGGCGGGCGGAACGCCGGGTACTCGATGCCGCCCGCGAACCCCTCCACCTCGGGCTCCGCCAGCGGCCCGCCGCCGCGGGAGCCCTGGGGCAGGCGCCACCAGTCCGGTTCCGGGCCGGGGTCGGACGGGCCGAGCTCGTCCAGGCCCGCCATGTGCGGCGGATTCGCGGCGGTGCGCTGCTGCGGCACGGCAGGGGTGAGCGGCGGCGCCGGGTCCGCGGCCGGGGGGCGCGCGGCCAGCGCCTGGTGCTCGTCCAGCACCTGTTCCGGCGTGCCGAGCCGGTTGAGGATCTGCCGGACGGAGGCCTCCGTCTCCGGCTCGAACCGGGCCCGGCGCCGGTCGATCTCGTCCCGCAGTCCCGCCACGAGCCGCATCCGGTCCCCGCTGGGCAGCTGCCGGCGTTGGGCCAGGTCCCCGACCCGGCTCAGATACGCGTACACCAGCTGGTCGCTCTCGATCCCCACGCCGGGCTCCTCCCGTCCGCCCTCCGTACCGCCCCGGGGGAAAGGTAGCGCGTGCGCCCGTGGAGCCGCCCCGGGCGCAGCGGATAACGTTGGCCGGATGGCGACCGGAACAGGCGACCAGGAGGCGACCGTGCCCGAGGCAAGCACCACGGGGAGCGCGGCACCGCGTTCCCTCGCCGAGGCGCTGCGCGCCCGCGACGACGCGGCGCTCGTGGCCCTGCTGCGCGCCCGCCCGGACCTGCTCAATCCGGTCCCCGGCGACCTCACCCAGCTCGCCACCCGCGCCGGCACCCGCGCCTCGGTGGTGCGCGCCCTCGACCACCTCGACCGCTTCGCCCTCCAGACCGCCGAGGCCCTGGCCGTGGCCCCCGACCCCTGCGACGTCACCACCCTCGAAACCCTCCTGACCGGCACCCGGCCGGCCCCCGCCGTGGGCCCGGCCGACAGCACCGGGGCCGGGGCGAAGGCCGGCGCGGGCGCCGAGCGGACCGGCGGAGCCGCCGCACCGGGGGACGGGGCCGGCCCGGCCGGGGGCGAAGGCCCGGCCCGGGGCGAGGGCGAGGGCCCCGCCGGGGGCGAGGCCGCGGGCGAGGGGGCGTTCGGCAGCGAGCTGGTGGCCGAGGTGCGGCGCGCGTTGCCGGGGGCGCTGGCCACGCTGCGGGACCAGGCCGTGGTCTGGGGGGACGACCGGACGCTGCGGCTGGTACGGACCGCCCGCGAACTACTCGCGCCGTCGCCCTCCCGGCCCTCGCCCACGGGCCTCGGCCCCACCGTCGCCGAGGCCACCGCCGGCATGTCGCCCACCCGCATCCAGGAGATCGTGGCCGCCGCCGGGCTCCCGGCCACCCACGACCCGGTCTCCGCCGTCGCGGCCCTGACCGGCCTGTTCACCGACCCGGACCGGATGTCCGCACTGCTGGCGCAGGCCCCGCCGGAGGCGCACCACGTGCTGGCCCGGCTCGTGTGGGGCCCGCCGTACGGCGAGGTCACCCCCGAGCCGACGGCGCCGGTGCGCTGGCTGCGCGACCGCGGCCTGCTGCTGCCCGCCTCCGCGCGCACGCTCGTCCTGCCCCGCGAGGTGGCCCTGCACCTGCGCGGCGGGCGGGCCCACCGCCGGATCGAACCGCTCGCCCCGCCCGTCGTCGCCGCCCACACGCACCGCCCGGAGCAGGTCGACGCCAACTCGGCCGGGCAGGCGCTGGCCGCCGTCGCGACCGTCGAGGAACTCGTCGGCTCCTGGGACCAGGGCGGTCCCCCCGTGCTGCGCGCCGGCGGCCTGTCCGTACGGGACCTCAAGCGGACCGCCGTCGCCCTGGACGTCGCCGAGCCCGTCGCCGCGTTCTGGATCGAACTCGCCTACGCCGCCGGTCTGCTGGCCAGCGACGGCGAGGCCGACGAGCGCTACGCCCCCACCCCCGCCTACGACGACTGGGTCGAGGCACCGCCCGCGCAGCGGTGGGCCCGGCTCGCCACCGCCTGGCTGCCGGCCACCCGCACGTCCGGGGTGGTGGGCGAGCAGGACGCCAAGGGCCGCACCCTGTCCGCGCTCGGGCCCGACCTGGACCGCTCGGCCGCGCCCGAGGTGCGCCGCCGGGTCCTGGAACTCCTCGCCGAGCTGCCGCCCGGCGGCGCCGCCGAGACCGGCTCCCTCCTGGAACGCCTCGCCTGGGAACGCCCCTTGCGCGGCACCAGCGAACTGCGGGCCCGACTCGCCCGCTGGACGCTCGCCGAGGCGGAGCTGCTCGGCGTCACCGGGCGCGGCGCCCTGGCCGGCGTCGGCCGGGCCCTGCTGGCGGGCACCGACCCGGCGCCGCTGCTCGCGCCGCTGCTGCCGGAGCCCGTCGACCACGTGCTGCTCCAGGCCGACCTGACCGCCGTCGCCCCCGGCCCGCTGCGCCGGCCGCTGGCCGAGACCCTGGCGGTGCTGGCCGACGTCGAGTCCAAGGGCGGCGCCACCGTGTACCGGTTCACGCCGGCCTCGGTGCGCCGGGCGCTGGACGCCGGGCAGGCCGCCAGCGACCTGCACGACTTCCTGGCGGCGCACAGCATCACGCCCGTGCCGCAGCCGCTGTCGTACCTGATCGACGACGTGGCCCGGCGCCACGGCCACCTGCGGGTCGGCGCGGCCTCGTCGTACGTGCGTTGCGACGACGACAGCGTGCTCGGCGAGATCCTGGCCGACAAGCGCTCGGCCGGCCTGGGCCTGCGCCGCCTGGCTCCGACGGTGCTCGCCGCCACGGTCGAACCGCCCGCCCTGCTGGACGGCCTGCGCGCCATGGGCTACGCGCCGGCGGCCGAGTCCCACACCGGGGACGTGCTGATCACCCGCGCGGGCGCCCGCCGCACCCCGCAGCGCACCCCGCCGGTCCCGGTCCCGGAGGGCCCGCCGGTCCCGGACACGACCCTGCTGGCCGCGGCGGTCCGGGCGATCCGGGCGGGCGACGTCGCGGCCACCGCCGTCCGCCGCGAACCGGCCGCCGCCGGCGCCGCCGCCGGCGCGCCGGCCCCCGGCGAACTCCCCCGCACCAGCGCGGCCGAGACCCTGGCCACCGTCCAGGCGGCGGCCCTGACCGGCTCGGCGGTGTGGATCGGCTACGTCAACGCGGAGGGCGCGGCCAGCCAGCGCGTGATCGCCCCGGTCCGCGTCGAGGGCGGCTTCGTCACCGGCTACGACCACACCGCCGACGAGGTCCGCACCTACGCCCTCCACCGCATCACCGGCGTAGCAGAACTGGCCGAAGACCACCTCTGACCACCGCCCCGCCCCCTGGGCCGGGGGAGGGGACGGGGCCGGGGGCGCGGGGCCCCTCAGCCGCCCCGGCCGGACCGAGCCGCCCGGGCCCCTGGCCCACCCGGGAGCCCGGGCCGCCACGCCCCCTGGGCCGGGCGGCGCCCGGGACCGGAGCGTGCCGGGCGGGGCCCGGGACCGGAGCCCCTCGGGCGGACCGGCGGACGGGGCCCGGGGCCCGCGGCCCCTCGGGCGGGTCGTGGGGCCGGGCCCGGAGCATGCCGGGCGGGGCCTGGGCCCGGAGCCCCTCGGGCGGACCGGCGGACGGGGCCCAAAGCGTGTCGGGCGAAACTCGTGCCCAGAGCCCCTCGGGCGGGTCGTGGGGCCGGGACCGGAGTCCCTCGGGCGGAGCGGCGGGCGGGGGCCGGGGGCCGAACCCGGAGCCAGCCGAGCAGGCCGGGCCCGGGTCGCTCGGGCGGAGCGTGGGCGCGGGCTCGGGCCACTCGGGCGGGGCGATGGCCGGGGCCGTCTGGTCCGGGGTGAACGGGGAGAGTGGCGCGGGTGGGCGGGGATGGAGGGGCGGCCCGGCGGGGTTGGGGGTGGGTCGGAAATCGGGTGCGGGGTGGGGTGGGGATCGGCAAGGTGGTCGGCATGCATGACGTTTCGGACGTGGCCGGTGAGCCGTACCGGCGGATCCGCGCCGCCCATACCGACAGCACGGTCACGGTCTATCAGGCCTACCACCCGCGCCTCGGCCTGCCGGCCGCCCGCGACGGGCGCTTCCCGGCGGAGTGGAAGCGGGAGCGGATGACCTGGATCAAGCCCTCCTTCCTGTGGATGATGTACCGCTGCGGCTGGGCCACCAAGGCCGACCAGGAGACCGTCCTGGCCGTCGAGATCACCCGCGAGGGCTTCGACCACGCCCTGGCGAACGCCTGCCTGTCGCACCATGTGCCCGCCCTGCACGGCGACTTCGCGACCTGGCAGGCGACGCTCCGGCAGTCCCCGGCCCGGGTGCAGTGGGACCCGGAGCGGGACCTGCACCTGAACCCGCTGCCCTACCGCTCGCTCCAACTCGGCCTGTCCGGCTCCGCCTCCCGCGCGTACGCCGACACGTGGACGGTCTCGATCCGTGACGTGACGCCCCTGGCCCGGGAGGTCCACGCGCTGGTCCGCGCCGGCCAGGACGAGGCGGCCCGCGCCCTGCTCCCGGTGGAGACGCCCTATCCGGCGGGCCCACTGCCCCACCTGGGCGCATAGCCGCGCCGCCCCCGGCGGCCCGCCCCCGATCGGCCCGCCGTCACGGCCGGCGATACGGCAGACTGGAGGTTTGGCCGTCCGCACCCGGGTGGCCACCCCCCTGCCGAAAGGGACACACGCCAGGTGAATGGGCCGCTGATCGTCCAGAGCGACAAAACCCTCCTGCTGGAGGTCGACCACGAGCTCGCCGATGCCGCGCGCCGCGCCATCGCCCCGTTCGCGGAGCTGGAGCGCGCCCCGGAGCACATCCACACCTACCGGGTGACGCCGTTGGGGCTGTGGAACGCGCGGGCCGCCGGGCACGATGCCGAGCAGGTCGTCGACGCGCTCGTGGAGTACTCGCGCTATCCCGTCCCGCACGCCCTGCTCGTGGACGTGGCCGAGACCATGGCCCGGTACGGCCGGCTGACCCTCAGCAAGCACCCCGTCCACGGGCTGGTGCTCACCACCACCGACCGGCCGGTGCTGGAGGAGATCCTGCGCTCCAAGCGGATCACCCCGCTGGTCGGTGCCCGGATCGACGCCGACACCGTGGCCGTCCACCCCTCCGAGCGCGGGCAGATCAAGCAGACCCTGCTCAAGCTGGGCTGGCCGGCCGAGGACCTCGCCGGGTACGTCGACGGGGAGGCGCATCCCATCGACCTCGCCGAGGACGGCTGGTCGCTGCGCCCCTACCAGCGGCAGGCCGTGGAGGGCTTCTGGCACGGCGGCTCCGGCGTGGTCGTGCTGCCCTGCGGCGCCGGCAAGACGCTGGTGGGCGCCGGAGCCATGGCCCAGGCCAAGGCCACGACCCTGATCCTGGTCACCAACACCGTCTCGGCCCGCCAGTGGAAGCACGAGCTGGTGCGGCGCACCTCGCTGACCGAGGACGAGATCGGCGAGTACAGCGGGACCCGTAAGGAGATCCGGCCCGTCACCATCGCCACCTACCAGGTACTGACCACGAAGCGGAAGGGCATCTATCCGCATTTGGAGCTGTTCGACTCCCGGGACTGGGGCCTGATCGTCTACGACGAGGTGCACCTGCTGCCGGCCCCGGTCTTCAAGTTCACCGCTGACCTGCAGGCGCGGCGGCGGCTCGGGCTGACCGCGACCCTGGTCCGCGAGGACGGGCGCGAGTCGGACGTGTTCTCGCTGATCGGCCCGAAGCGCTTCGACGCCCCCTGGAAGGAGATCGAGGCCCAGGGCTACATCGCCCCGGCCGACTGCGTGGAGGTCCGGGTCAACCTGACCGAGAGCGAGCGGTTGGCCTACGCCACGGCCGAGACCGAGGAGAAGTACCGCTTCTGTGCGACCACGGCGACGAAGCGGAAGGTGACCGAGGCACTGGTCCGGCGCCACAAGGGCGAACAGACCCTGGTCATCGGGCAGTACATCGACCAGCTCGACGAGCTCGGGGCGCACCTGGACGCGCCCGTCATCAAGGGCGAGACCTCCAACGCGCAGCGGGAGAAGCTCTTCGACGCCTTCCGGCAGGGCGAGATCAGCGTGCTGGTGGTCTCCAAGGTCGCGAACTTCTCCATCGACCTGCCCGAGGCGACCGTCGCCATCCAGGTCTCCGGCACCTTCGGCTCGCGCCAGGAGGAGGCGCAGCGGCTCGGCCGGGTGCTGCGGCCGAAGGCCGACGGGCACGAGGCCCGCTTCTACTCGGTGGTGGCCCGCGACACCATCGACCAGGACTTCGCGGCCCACCGCCAGCGCTTCCTGGCCGAGCAGGGCTACGCCTACCGGATCATGGACGCCGACGAACTGCTCGCGGGCGAGGGCGACCGGTCCGACGGGTGAAACGACCGACCCGACGCAGCCGACCGACCCGACGGGAGCGCCAGGCGTAACGGCATCAGCGACGTATGACGCCCGCGTCGGCGGAGTATTCGCCGAGCAGGACCACGCTGAAGGCCGTGCCCGCGAAGACCTTCGCGGCGCGCAGTACGCCGCCGACGCGGTGGCGCGGGTGGATGTGGGCGGGGGTGGTGGTGGCGGTGGCGCCGCGAGGGCGGCGGCCCTGGACCGGGATGTAGGTTGCGGTGCTCATGTGTCCATGGTCGGCATCCGCCCCCTCCCGCACATCGCCCTGCGGGCGGAACCCCGCGGCCCCGCCCTCATCCCCCCGGCTCATCCGCCACGCCGCCCCCTCTACCGGAAGTAGCACCCCCACCCGTAGCCCTCCCGTAGGGGCCCCTACGGGAAGGGGGTCGGGGAAGGGGGTCGGGGAAGGGGATCCGTCCGGCCGAGGGAGCCGCTCCTGCCCGGCCGGCGCGCGGCAAGGCACGGCCGCCCCGCCGCAAGGCCCGGCCGGAGCGCCGCAAGGCCTAACCGGCACGCCGCACGGCCCGGCCGCCCCGCCGCACGGCCCGGCCGCCCCGCGCAGGCCCGGCCGGGCCGGGAAATCCGTTCGCGCCCCACCGGCGCCCTGACTACAATCTCCGCTCTTGCCGCCTCCCGCCTGCCCCTGGGGAGAGCGCCGCCCGGTCGGGACCGGGCGGCAACCGCCGTCGTCCCTCACGCAGCTCAGCAGGAGGCAATTCCGTGTCCGCGCACGCCACCGACCTGGCCGACCAGTCCGACCAGACCCGCCCGGCCGCCCCGACCGACCCGACGGACCCCCTCGCCCGCGAGCGGGCCCACCTGGCCGCCTCCCGCGCCGCCCTGCGGGCGATGCGCGAGGACGTCGAGGCCCTCGACATCAGCGACGTCACCGCGAACTGGGTCAACGCGGCCGTCCTACAGGCCCAGATCGACGACCGCATCAAGGCGCTCGCGGACCTCGCCCACACCCCGCTGTTCTTCGGCCGCCTGGACTACCTCCACCCCGTCGGTGGAGAGCTCGCCGACGGCACACAGCGCCCCGCGGACGCCGAGGGCACCAAGGGCACCAAGGACACGGAGGGCGCCGCAGCCCAACAGCCCCTGCCGGAAGCGGCCGTCCAGCCGCTGTACATCGGGCGGCGCCACGTGCACGACGCCGAGGGCGACCCGATGGTCATCGACTGGCGCGCGCCCGTCTCCCAGCCCTTCTACCGCGCCTCCAAGCAGGACCCGCAGGACGTCGGCATGCGCCGCCGCTTCGGCTACACCGGCGGCGAGCTCACCGCGTACGAGGACGAGCACCTCTCCGGCCCCACCGGCCCCAGCAGCCCCACCGGCCCCACCGGCGCCGAAACCGACCCCGCCGTGACCGAAGCCACCGTCAGCAAGCTCCTCCAGCAGGAGATCGAACGCCCCCGCGTGGGCCCCATGCGCGACATCGTCGCGACGATCCAGCCGGAGCAGGACGAGATCGTCCGCGCCGGGCTGAGCGGCTCGGTCTGCGTCCAGGGCGGCCCGGGCACCGGGAAGACCGCCGTCGGCCTGCACCGGGTCGCGTACCTGCTCTACGCCCACCGCGAGCGGCTGGCCCGCACCGGCACCCTGGTCATCGGGCCGAACCGTTCCTTCCTGCACTACATCGAGCAGGTCCTGCCCGCGCTGGGCGAGCTGGAGGTCCAGCAGACCACCGTCGACGACCTGGTCGCCGGCGGCCACGAGGTGCGGGGCGAGGACTGCGCCGCGACCGCGGTCGTCAAGGGCGACGCCCGGATGGCGGAGGTGCTGCGCCGCGCGGTCCGCTCGCACGTCACGCTGCCCACCGAGGCGCTGATGGTGGTGCGCGGCTCGCGCCGCTGGCGCGTCCCGGCGTACGAGCTCACCGAGATCGTCGAGGAGCTGCTGGCCCGCGACATCCGCTACGGCGCGGCGCGCGAGGCCCTGCCGCAGCGCATCGCGCACACGGTGCTGGTCCGCATGGAGCAGGCGGGCGAGGCCCCCGACGACCGGGTGCAGGACGCGGTGGCGCGCTCCGCGGCCGTGAAGGCGGCGGTCAAGGAGATCTGGCCGGTGGTGGACCCGGCGAAGCTGGTGCTGCGCCTGCTGTCGGACGAGGCGTTCCTCGCCGAGCACGCCGAGGGGCTGCTGACCGCCGACGAGCAGAAGCTGCTGCTGTGGGCCAAGCCGGCGCGCAGCGTACGTACGGCGAAGTGGTCGGCGGCGGACCTGGTGCTGATCGACGAGGCGGCCGACCTGGTCGTACGGACGCACTCGCTCGGCCACGTGGTGGTCGACGAGGCGCAGGACCTGTCGCCGATGCAGTACCGGGCGGTGGGCCGGCGCTGCACGACCGGTTCGGCGACGGTCCTCGGCGACCTCGCCCAGGGGACCACCCCGTGGGCCACCCGCAGCTGGGCCGAGGCGCTCGCGCACCTGGGCAAGCCGGAGGCGGCCGTGGAGGAGCTGACGGCGGGCTTCCGGGTGCCGCGCGAGGTCATCGCGTACGCCTCGCGACTGCTGCCGGCGATCTCGCCGGGCCTGGCGGCGGTGGAGTCCGTCCGTGAGACGCCGGGTTCGCTGGTGGTCCGCGAGGTCGCCGACCCGGCGGAGCTGACCGCGGCGGTGGTCGCCGCCTGCCGCGCGTCCCTGGCGCACGAGGGCTCGATCGGCCTGATCGCCGCCGACGCCCGCGTGCCGGTCCTCGCCGAGGCGCTGACGGAGGCGGGCCTGCCGTACCTCGCGCCGGGCGAGGAGACCACCGCCGACTCCCGGCTCACGCTGGTCCCGGCGTCGCTGGCGAAGGGCCTGGAGTACGACCACGTGGTGCTGGACGAGCCGGCGGCCGTGGTCGACGGCGAGCCGGACGAGCGGACGGGCCTGCGCCGCCTGTACGTCTGCCTGACCCGCGCCGTGTCGGGCCTGACGGCCCTCCACTCCGCCCCACTGCCGGAAGCCTTGGCCACGACCGGCCCAGAGACGTCCTGAGCGGCTACGGCGGGCCCATGACTGCCCTGCCCGAGTGGATGTATCCTCCGCGCGACGAGGGTTGGTTTGCCGATGATCTGGACCACCTGTCCGAGGCTCCCCGGCACACGGAACTCATTGACGGAGCGCTCGTCTTCATGATGTGGCCGCAGCGGTCCTGGCACGGCCGCCTGGTCACCGCCCTCACTACCGAGCTCATGACGCAGGCGCCTCCGGGGTTGGAAGTCGAACGGGAGATGACGATCCGGCTGGACCACCGCAACCGGCCCGAGCCGGACCTGCTCGTCACCAGCTCACCGTACGATCCGGACCGCACCTGGTTCGCCCCGGAAGAGGTCCGACTGTCGTCGAGGTCGTCTCCCCCGAGTCCGCGCACCGCGACCGCACCGTCAAGCTGCGCAAGTACGCCGAGGCCGGGATCCCGCACTACTGGTGCGTCGAGGACGAGGGCGGCGAGCCGGTCGTCCACGTCTACGAGCTGGACCGCCCGACCGGCCCGTACGTGCCGGCCGCGATCTTCCGCGGCGTCCTGCAGCGGCCCGTGCCCTTCCCCGTCGAGGTGGACCTGAGGGCCCTGACTCCGTAGGGGCCGCTACCCGTCCAGCGCCCTGCGCCACTGCGCCACGGCGGCCGTGGAGACCGGGTGGGTCCAGCCCTCGGGGCGGGCCGCGCCGCCGATGTGGAAGGCGTCGATGCCGGCGCCGCGCAGCGCCGGCAGGTGGTCGAGCCGCAGGCCGCCGCCGACCAGGATGCGCGCCTCGTAGCCGGGCTCGCCGCGCCGCGCGGCCTCGGCGAGCAGGACCGGCAGGCCGGCGTCCACGCCGTCCGCCGCGCCCGCCGTCAGGTACGTGTCCAGCCCCGGCCGGTCGGCCAGCGCCTTGCGCAGGCCCTCGCGGTCGGCGGCGCGGTCCAGGGCCCGGTGGAACGTCCAGGGGCAGCCCTCCAGCTCGGCCGCCAGGGTCTCCACGGCGGCCAGGTCCGGCGCGCCGTCCGCCGTGAGGAAGCCGAGCACGAACTCCTGCGCGCCCTCGGCCCGCAGCGCCCGCGCCTCGGCGGCCAGCGCCGCCACGTCGCCCGCCGCGAAGCCGTCCGCGGCGCGCAGCATCACGCGCAGCGGGATGTCCACGGCCGCGCGGACGGCCGCGAAGACCGCGCGGGGCGGGGTGAGCCCGTCGGCCGCGATGTCGGTGACCAGTTCGAGGCGGTCCGCCCCGCCGGCCTCGGCCGCGACCGCGTCCGCCGCGTCGAGGGCGATCACCTCCAGGAGCGCACGGTTGCTCATCTGATCCCATCCTTCGGTTGGCGGCTGATACGCGTGTGGGCTGACCGCGGCCCGACCCGGGCCGACTCCGGCCGGCCTGAGCCGGGCTCCGGCCGGCCCGGACCGACTTCGACCGGCCCGGACCGACTTCGGCCGGCCCGGACCGGCTTCGACCGGCATGACCGGCTTCGGCCGGTCCGTACAACAGGTCTAGTCCAATATCAGGGTACGGCCCTCACCGGTCCCGCCACCAGCACCATCGCGCCAACCGCAGAATGTCCGCATGGATGAGACCACCCGCACGGAGGACCTCCGCACCCGCTGGCACCGCACCGCCCTGGCCGCCGGTGCCCGCCGCGACCCGGCCCCGTACGCCGACCGCCTGCTCGCCGCCTGGGCGGAGCCTGGACGGCGCTACCACACCACCGCCCACCTGGCCGCCGTCCTCGCGCACGTCGACACCCTCGCCGCGCACGCCGCCGACGTCGAGGCCGTCCGCCTGGCCGCCTGGTTCCACGACGCGGTCTACCGCCCCGACCGCTCCGAGAACGAGGAACGCAGCGCCGCCCTCGCCGAGCGCGCCCTGCCCGAGCTCGGCGTCGACGCCACCCGGACCGCCGAGGTGGCCCGCCTGGTGCGGCTGACCGTGACCCACGACCCGGCGCCCGGCGACACCAACGGCGAGGTCCTGTGCGACGCCGACCTCGCCGTGCTGGCCGGTGGGCCCGAGGCCTACGCGGAGTACGTCGCGGCCGTCCGCGCGGAGTACGGCTTCGTGCCCGACGGCGCCTTCCGCGCCGGCCGCGCCGCCGTCCTGCGCCAGCTCCTCGACCTGCCCCGGCTCTTCCGCACCCCGTACGGCGGCGCCCACTGGGAGGCCCCGGCCCGCCGCAACCTCGCCGCCGAGCTGGACTCCCTGTCCTGACGGCGCCCGCCGCCCCACCGCAGGGCCGACCCCCGCAGGGCCGACCCCCGCAGGGCCGACCCTGCACGGCCGACCCCCCGCACGGCCGGGCCCGCCGCGCCCGCCGCCGCACCGCGCCGCGTCACACACCTGACACATACCTGCCACATCCGGGGGAATGCGGACACCCTCCGCCACCGTTGATCACGTACATGCCCGATACCGCCGCGCACCTCCCCACCACCCCCCGCCCCCGCCCCCGTCCCCGCATGCCCGTCGCCGTCTACGTCCTCGGCCTGTCCGTCTTCGCCCTCGGCACGAGCGAGTTCATGCTGTCCGGGCTGCTGCCGCCCATCGCCGACGACCTGGACGTCACCATCCCGCAGGCCGGCCTGCTCATCTCGGCCTTCGCCGTCGGCATGGTGGTCGGCGCCCCGCTGCTCGCCGTCGCCACGCTCCGGCTGCCGCGCCGCACCACGCTGATCGCGCTGATCAGCCTCTTCGGCCTCGGGCAGGTGGCCGGCGCGCTGGCCCCGACGTACGAGCTCCTCTTCGCCTCCCGGATCGTGGCGGCCCTGGCCTGCGCCGGGTTCTGGGCGGTCGGCGCGGCCGTCGCCGTCGCGATGGTGCCGGTCGACGCCCGGGCCCGCGCCATGGCCGTCATGATCGGCGGTCTGTCCATCGCCAACGTGCTCGGCGTCCCGGCCGGCGCCTTCCTCGGCGAACACCTCGGCTGGCGCGCGGCGTTCTGGGCGGTGGGCGCGGCCTCCGCCGTCGCCCTGGCCGGCATCGTCGCGCTGATCCCGCGCATCCCGCTGCCCGAGCAGCGCCCCCGCCTCGCCCGTGAGCTGCGCATCTACCGCGACCGGCAGGTCTGGCTGGCCATCGGCGTCACCGCGCTCGCGGCCGGCGGCGTCTTCTGCGCGTTCAGCTACCTCGCGCCGCTGCTGACGGACGTGGCCGGGCTGGACTCGACGTGGGTGCCGTGGGTCCTCGGACTGTTCGGGATCGGCGCGCTCGTCGGTACGACCCTCGGCGGACGGGTCGCCGACGCCCACCTGTTCGGTGTGATGCTGTGGGGCATCACCGCCTCGACCGTGTTCCTGGTGCTGCTGGCGCTGGTGGCCCCGGCCGCGATCGCCGCCGTCGCGCTGTCCTTCCTGATCGGCGTCTCGGCGTTCTTCACCGCGCCCGCCCTCAACGCCCGGATGTTCAACGTCGCCGGCGCCGCCCCCACCCTGGCGGGCGCCACCACCACGGCCGCGTTCAACCTCGGCAACACCGGCGGCCCCTGGCTCGGCGGCACCGTCATCGACGCCGGCGCCGGCTTCGCCGCCACCGCCTGGGCGGGCGCGGTCATGACCGTGACCGCCCTCGGCCTCGCCGCGCTCGCCCTGCGCCTGGACCGCCGTACGCCGCACCGCCCGACCCGGGTGGTGACCTCCTCGGCGGACGCCCCGGCCCCGGTGGAACGCTCCGCGGCCGCGCACTGAGACACGCGCACGGAGACGGAATGCGCGCGCACCCGCCCGGGCGCCACACCGACCCGCGCCCGCGCCACGCCCGCGCTACGCCGGCCTGCGGTGCTTCGGTACCCGCAGCCCGGCCTCGGTGAGCCGGCGCACCAGCTCCTTGCTGCCCACCTCCACCGCGCCGGCCGCCACGGCGGCGGCGTAGCGGGAGGAGGGCACGTCGTAGTGGTCCCGTTCGAAGGCCCGCGGCGGGCAGCCGATGCCCGCCGCGAAGGCGTGCAGTTCCTCGTACGAGACGTCGCTGACCAGGTGGGACCACATCCTGCCGTGGCCCGGCCAGGTCGGCGGGTCGATGTAGACGGTCACTCCGCGAAGCCCCCGAGCACCGGGCCGAGCGAACCGACGGCGGCCACCTTCACGCCCGCCTTGCCGCACACCCAGTGCGGGTCCGGACCCAGCTCCGGCTCGACGTCCAGGGCATGGGGGTCGCCGTGGCTGCACACCGGGCACAGCGGCCAGCGCCCGTACTTCGTCAGCAGGGCGTCCTGCACGTCCTGCGCGACGAGTCCGGGCAGGTAGTCGACCCCGTCCGGCCACTGCTCCACCCACCAGCGGCGGTGCGCGACCGAGTCCTCGACGAGGGAGACGACGTCGGCCTCGGCGACCTCGCCCGCGACGAGATCGGCGAGTACCAGAGCACGGGCGGCGTGGAGCGCCTGTTCCAGGGGGGTCGCGTGGTCCATGGGCCCATTGTGAACCCGGGCCGGTACGGGGGTGAAGGTCGGCCGGGCGGGGTGGCGCCTTGACCGGCGCCCCCGCCGAAAATAGCTTGCGGAGGATCAGCCGGAGACCGCCGAGGGGAGCCCCGGATGACCTCGTACGCCGCCCTGCGCGCCCAGCTGGACACCCTCACCACCGAGGCCTTCCGCCCCGACCTGGCGGGGATCGACCAGCTCCCCACCGTGGACCTGGTCCGGCTGATGAACGCCGAGGACGCCACCGTCCCCGCCGCCGTCGCCACCCAGCTGCCGGCGATCGCGGCGGCCGTCGACGCCGTCGCCGCGCGGATGGCCCGCGGCGGCCGGCTCGTCCACGCGGGCGCCGGCACCGCCGGCCGGCTCGGCGTCCTGGACGCCAGCGAGTGCCCGCCCACCTTCAACACCGCCCCCGGCCAGGTGGTCGGCCTGATCGCGGGCGGGCCGGACGCCCTGGTCACGGCCGTGGAGGGCGCCGAGGACCGCGCCGACCTGGCCGTCGCCGACCTCACCGCGCTCGACCTGACCCCCGTGGACACCGTGGTCGGCGTCTCCGCCTCCGGCCGCACCCCGTACGCCGTCGGCGCCGTCCGGCACGCCCGCGCCCTGGGCGCCCTCACCGTCGGCCTGTCCTGCAACGCGGGCTCGGCCCTCGCCGCGGCCGCCGAGCACGGCATCGAAGTGGTCACCGGCCCCGAGCTGATCGCCGGTTCCACCCGGCTCAAGGCGGGCACCGCGCAGAAGCTCGTCCTCAACCTGATCTCGACCGTCACGATGATCAAGCTGGGCAAGACGTACGGGAACCTGATGGTCGACGTACGGGCCACCAACGACAAGCTGCGCGCCCGGTCCCGGCGGATCGTGGCCCAGGCCACCGGCGCGCCGGACGAGGAGATCGAGGCCGCGCTCACCGCCACCGGCGGCGAGGTCAAGCACGCCGTCCTCGTCCTGCTCGCCGGGGTCGACGCCGCCACCGCGGCGCGGCTCCTCGACGCCCACCAGGGCCGGCTCCGGCCGGCCCTGCGCGAGGCCACCGCCTCCGGCTGACCCGCCCCTCCGTACGTCCGCACAGCGAGGCCTCCCCCATGGCACCTGCCCCCACACCCCCGGCCGACCGGCACCGCGCCACCGCCGCCGCCCTCCTGCCGCTGGTCGGCGGCCCGGACAACGTCACCTCCGTCGCGCACTGCATGACCCGGCTCCGGATCGGGCTGCGCGACCGGTCCCTGGTCCAGGACGCGGCGGTCCGGGCCGTGCCCGGGGTGCTGGGCGTCGTCGAGGACCGGGGGGCACCTCCCGGCGGTAGCGGGGCGAACTACCAGGTGGTGCTCGGGCCGGGCACGGTCGCCCGGGTCACGCCGGAGTTCGAGGCGCTGGTGGCGGCCGGCCGCCGCGAACCGGCGGGCGGCACCGCGGCCGAGCTGGCCGCACGCGGCGCCGCCCTGAAAGCGGCGCGGAAGGAACGCAACGCCACGCCGCTGAAGCTGCTCCTGCGCCGCGTCGCGAACATCTTCGTCCCGCTGATCCCCGCCCTGATCGGCTGCGGCGTCATCGCCGGGCTGAACGGCCTGCTCACCAACCTCGGCCTGCTGCCCGCCCTGGTCCCGGCGCTGACCGCGACGGCTTCCGGCTTCATGTCGCTGCTCGCGGTCTTCGTCGGGATCAACACCGCCAAGGAGTTCGGCGGGACCCCGGTCCTCGGCGGGGCGGTCGCCGCCGTCATCGTGTTCCCCGGCGTCACGAAGATCACCGCGTTCGGGCATCCGCTCGCGCCCGGCCAGGGCGGGGTGCTCGGCGCGCTCGCCGCGGCGCTGCTCGCCGTCCAGGTCGAACGGTGGTGCCGCCGCCGGGTCCCCGAGGCACTCGACGTACTGCTCACCCCGACCCTGACGGTGCTGGTCCCGGGCCTGGTGACGCTCTACGGGCTGATGTTCGTGGCCGGTGAGGTCTCCCGGGCGGTGGGGTCCTTCGCCACCTGGCTGCTGGCCTCCGGCGGCGCGTTCGCCGGGCTGGTGCTCGGCGGGCTCTTCCTGCCCCTGGTCATGCTCGGGCTGCACCAGGCGCTGATCCCGCTGCACACCACGCTCATCGAGCAGCAGGGGCACACCGTGCTGCTGCCGATCCTGGCCATGGCCGGCGCCGGCCAGGTCGGGGCGGCGCTCGCGATCCGGGTCCGGTTGCCGCGCAACGCGTCGCTGCGCGCCACCATCCGCTCCGCCCTCCCGGCGGGCTTCCTGGGCGTCGGCGAACCGCTGATCTACGGTGTCTCGCTGCCGCTCGGCCGGCCGTTCGTCACGGCGTGCGTCGGCGGGGCGGCCGGCGGCGCCTTCGTCGGGCTGTTCCACCAGCTCGGCGTGAGTTTCGGCTCCACCGCGATCGGCCCGTCCGGCTGGGCCCTGTTCCCGTTGCTGGACGGCGCCTCGGGGATGCTCGCGAGCGTGACGGTGTACGCGTGCGGGCTGGGCGTGGGCTACCTCGCCGGCTTCGTGACCACGTACTTCTTCGGTTTCACCCCGGCGATGCTGACGGCCCTGGACGCGCCGGCGACAGCGGAGCCGGAGCCGGCGCGGCTGCCGTAGGCAGCCGTGTGCGGTCAGACCTTTTCCATACGCGTACTTGTGGCCGTGCAGCCCGGCGGTGGCATTTTGAATGCCCTAGCGAGCGTCGTGATCGAGCGGGTCAGCCCCGGGCCGAGCGCGCCGCCTCGATGAAGGACCTGATCAGGGCCGGGGACTTCACGCCCCGGCTGCTCTCCACGCCGCTGGAGACGTCCACGCCCCAGGCGCCGGTGGTCTTCACGGCCTCGGAGACGTTCCCGGGGGTCAGGCCGCCGGCCAGGAGCCAGCGGCCCTCGGGGGCGGTGAAGGACGGCGCGCCCCAGTTCCAGGGCTTGCCGGAGCCGGGGTCGGGGGCGTCCAGGAGGAGCAGGTCCTCGCCGTACTCGCCGCAGCGCCGCACGTGCTCGGCGGTGGCGCGCAGCAGGGTGCGGCCCTCGGCGCGCAGCGCCTCGTAGTACTCCTGGCCCTCGTCCCCGTGCAGCTGCACGCCGCGTACGCCGCTCTCCTCGGTCAGGCGGCGGACCTCCTCGACGGGCTGGCCCCGGAAGACACCGACCGTGAGCACCCCGGCGGGCACCAGCGCCGCCAGGCGCCGGGCGGTCGGCGCGTCCACGGTGCGCGGGCTGCCGGGGGCGAAGACGAAGCCGACGGCATCGGCGCCGGCCGTGACCGCCACGTCGAGGTCCTGCTCGGTCCGCAGGCCGCAGATCTTGATGAACACGCCGTTCCCGCCGCCCCTGCGCACTTCGCCCGCCGTCCTGTCGCCCGTCGTCCTGTCGCCCGCCGTCATGTCGTCCGCCTCATGTCGTCCGTCCCTCCCGCGTTCCCTCCCATTGCACCAGACCCGCAGCCCGGGAAAGCGCCGAGGGCGGCACCCTCCCCGTCGGGGAAGGGTGCCGCCCTCGGTCAGGCGGAGCAGCCGATCGACCTGAAGTCGATCAGAAGTCCATGTCACCGCCCGGCATGCCGCCCGGAGCGGCCGCGGCCTTCTCCGGCTTGTCGGCGATGACGGCCTCGGTGGTCAGGAACAGGGCCGCGATGGAGGCGGCGTTCTGCAGGGCGGAGCGCGTGACCTTCGCCGGGTCGATGATGCCCTCGGCGATCATGTCGACGTACTCGCCGGACGCGGCGTTCAGGCCGTGGCCGACGGGCAGGTTGCGCACCTTCTCCACCACGACGCCACCCTCGAGGCCGGCGTTGACGGAGATCTGGGTCAGCGGGGCGGCGAGCGCCTTGCGGACGATCTCGGCACCGGTGGCCTCGTCGCCGTCGAGCTCCAGCTTCTCGAAGACGTTGCCGGCCTGCAGCAGGGCCACGCCACCACCGGCGACGATGCCCTCCTCGACGGCGGCCTTCGCGTTGCGGACGGCGTCCTCGATGCGGTGCTTGCGCTCCTTGAGCTCGACCTCGGTGGCGGCACCGGCCTTGATGACGGCCACGCCGCCGGCCAGCTTCGCCAGGCGCTCCTGGAGCTTCTCGCGGTCGTAGTCCGAGTCGGAGTTCTCGATCTCGGCGCGGATCTGGTTCACGCGACCGGCGACCTGCTCGCTGTCACCGGCACCGTCGACGATCGTGGTCTCGTCCTTGGTGATGACGACCTTGCGGGCGCGGCCGAGCAGGTCGAGACCGGCGTTCTCCAGCTTGAGGCCGACCTCCTCGGAGATGACCGTGCCACCGGTGAGGATGGCGATGTCGCCGAGCATGGCCTTGCGGCGGTCACCGAAGCCCGGGGCCTTGACGGCGACGGACTTGAAGGTGCCACGGATCTTGTTGACGACCAGGGTCGACAGGGCCTCGCCCTCGACGTCCTCGGCGATGATCAGCAGCGGCTTGCCGGACTGCATGACCTTCTCCAGGAGCGGGAGCAGGTCCTTCACCGAGGAGACCTTGGAGTTGACGATGAGGATGTAGGGGTCCTCGAGCGCCGCCTCCATGCGCTCCATGTCGGTCGCGAAGTACGCCGAGATGTAGCCCTTGTCGAAGCGCATGCCCTCGGTGAGCTCAAGCTCCAGACCGAAGGTCTGGGACTCCTCGACGGTGATGACGCCTTCCTTGCCGACCTTGTCCATGGCCTCGGCGATGAGCTCGCCGATCTGGGTGTCGGCGGCGGAGATGGAGGCGGTGGAGGCGATCTGCTCCTTGGTCTCGACCTCCTTGGCCTGGTCGAGGAGCGCACCGGAGACGGCCTCGACGGCCTTCTCGATGCCGCGCTTGAGGGCCATCGGGTTGGCGCCGGCGGCGACGTTGCGCAGACCCTCGCGGACGAGCGCCTGGGCGAGGACGGTCGCGGTGGTCGTACCGTCACCGGCGACGTCGTCCGTCTTCTTGGCGACTTCCTTGACCAGCTCGGCGCCGATCTTCTCGTACGGGTCCTCCAGCTCGATCTCCTTGGCGATGGACACACCATCGTTGGTGATCGTGGGGGCGCCCCACTTCTTCTCAAGGACGACGTTGCGACCCTTGGGGCCAAGGGTGACCTTGACGGCGTCAGCGAGCTGGTTCATGCCGCGCTCCAGGCCGCGCCGGGCCTCCTCGTCGAACGCGATGATCTTGGCCATGTGAAGTGGTCCTCCCGGACTGGGGTGGATTGCCTTCGGACCGCGTGGCGCCCGCGACGGACGGCCTGCCGGCCCGGCGGTTCCTTCCCACCGGGGCCCGCGGACCTCACCGACCCGGTCCTCGTCTTTATCACTCTCACCCGGAGAGTGCTAACGCCAATGATTAGCACTCGGGCATGCCGAGTGCAAGCGGCTCCCGCGAACCGGACCCCGCGGCGCGAGCGCGCCACGAGGAGTCGCCCGCACGCCCCCGGCGCCCGGGCACGCGCGAGGGGCCCGCATCTCCCTCCGGGATGCGGGCCCCTCGTGCGTCTGTGTCAGTGGTGGTCGATCGCGTGCGGATCAGCCAGGACTCGATCAAACGGCGAGCTTGACCATGTCCGCCTGCGGGCCCTTCTGACCCTGCGAGATCTCGAACTCGACCCGCTGACCCTCTTCAAGGGTGCGGTACCCGTCCATCTGGATGGCGCTGTAGTGGACGAACACATCCGCACCACCGTCGACCGCGATGAAGCCGTAGCCCTTCTCCGCGTTGAACCACTTGACGGTGCCCTGAGCCATGCCTAACTCCCCTATTACTGGCCCTTGCGCGGGACCACACTTCGTGGTCCCGGGTCAGAACTTGCGTCGGAACGCGTCGACCGCGGCTGAATGTATCTGGACCGACGCTGTCTGCAACAGGTCATTCCGACGAGAAATCTGGACACGCGGATACGCCGAAGAAGCGTGAAAAGTTGGCATATTCCTGGGCAACTCGGACCCGACATATACCGTCAATGCCCCATATCGCTCGCGCACATTGACCCGATGTCGACCATGGCGCGACCCGCTCATATGCACCGGGCAAGAACAGGGGAGGGGACTTCCCCAACTCTACCGCGCCCAACCAAGCAGAATTACCCCCTCCGCTTTCGCGCAGGGGGTAATTCGGAGGTTGCGCGTGTCAGCAGCCGCCGGCGACGGCGGGGATGATCGAGACGCCCGCACCGTCCGGCGTCGCGGCCTGCAGCCCGCCCTCGAAACGCACGTCGTCGTCGTTGACGTAGACGTTGACGAAACGGCGCAGCTTGCCCTGGTCGTCCAGGATGCGCGCGCCGATGCCCGGGTGGTTGGCGTCGAGCGAGGAGATGACCTCGGCGAGGGTGGCGCCCTCGGCCTTCACCTCGGCCTCGCCGCCGGTGTAGGTACGCAGGATGGTGGGGATGCGGACGGTCACGCTCATGGCGCTACTGCCTTTCCGGTAGTGCTGGAGGAGAAGGGTCAGGCCAGGCCGGCGGCGCGGAACGCGTCCAGGCTCGGGCGGATCGTGGCGGTCTGGCCGCTGTCGGCGGCGACCGCCTCCAGGGTCTTGAGGCCGTCACCGGTGTTGAGGACCACCGTGGTCAGGGTCGGGTCCAGGACGCCGTTCTCGATGAGCTTCTTCGTCACGCCGACGGTCACGCCGCCCGCGGTCTCGGCGAAGATGCCCTCGGCCCGCGCCAGGATCTTGATGGCCTCGACGACCTGCTCGTCGGTGACGTCCTCCACGAAGCCGCCGGTGCGCCGGGCGATGTCCAGGACGTACGGACCGTCGGCCGGGTTGCCGATGGCGAGCGACTTGGCGATGGTGTTCGGCTTCTGCGGGCGCACCACGTCGTGGCCGGCCTTGAAGGCCGTCGACACCGGCGAGCAGCCCTCGGCCTGCGCCCCGAAGATCTTGTACGGCTTGTCCTCGACCAGGCCGAGCTTGATCAGCTCCTGCAGACCCTTGTCGATCTTCGTCAGCTGGGAGCCGGAGGCGATCGGCACGACGATCTGGTCGGGCAGCTGCCAGCCGAGCTGCTCGCAGATCTCGTACGCCAGGGTCTTGGAGCCCTCGCCGTAGTACGGGCGCAGGTTGACGTTGACGAAGCCCCAGCCCTCGCCCAGCGGGTCGCCGATGAGCTCGGAGCAGAAGCGGTTGACGTCGTCGTAGTTGCCCTCGATGCCGACCAGGTCACCGCCGTAGACACCGGCCATGACGACCTTGCCCTGCTCCAGGTCGTGCGGGATGAACACGCAGGAACGGAAGCCGGCGCGGGCGGCCGCGGCGCCGACGGCGCCGGCCAGGTTGCCGGTGGAGGAGCAGGAGAGGGTGGTGAAGCCGAAGGCGCGGGCGGCCTCGACGGCGATCGCGACGACGCGGTCCTTGAAGGAGTGCGTCGGGTTGCCGGAGTCGTCCTTGACGTAGAGCTTGCCGGTGACGCCCAGCTCCTTGGCCAGGTTCTGCGCGTCCACCAGCTTGGTGAAGCCCGGGTTCAGACTGGGCTTGCCGGCCACGTCCGCCGGGACGGGCAGCAGCGGGGCGTACCGCCAGATGTTGTCCGGGCCCGCCTCGATGGCCGCGCGCAGGGCCTCCGGGTCGCCGGCCGGGAGTTCGTAGGCCACCTCCAGCGGGCCGAAGCACTCGGCGCACGCGAAGATGGGGCCGAGCTCGAAGCGGGTACCGCACTCGCGACAGGAGAGTCCGGTCGCGGGACCGAGGTCGACGGTGGTGGAGGTTGCGACAGTCTGTGCAGCCATGACGGCGAGGCCCTTTCTCCTCATCTTCCTCGCGACGCACTTCGCCGCGAGACGGATTTGGCACCTTCCCTAGCCGGGGACCTCGCTGCTGCGAGAACCGACTGGAGGGTTGCCGGGGCTTCAACGGGCCGTTTCCCTCTGCCCCTCTGGATGAGCGGTATGGCGCGGGACACCGCGCGCCATGGCGCGTTCCCGAGCGTTTGTGCGTGCGTGGGGACCCCGACATGCGGGGGTCCTCCGCGTTGTTCAAGACTGTAACCGAAGGGTCGGGCTGTTGAGACTGCCGTCCGATCCGCGAGATGGATCACACCGGACGGCACATCCGGACCGCGCACAGGATCACACAGGGGAGCCCACACGTGCTGGAAGAGGTGGAGCGCTGGCTGGCCGACCGCTCCTGGTCCGCTGCCGACCGGCCGCTCGACCAGCTGCTGGAGGCCAAACGGGCGTCCGGCAGCACGGTCAGCGTGGTCCTGCCGGCACTCGACGAGGAGGCCACCGTCGGCGCCATCGTGGAGAAGGTCCGCCGCGACCTGATCGAGGGCCTGCCGTTCCCGCTGGTGGACGAGCTGGTCGTGGTCGACTCGGGTTCGAGCGACCGTACGGCGGCCGTCGCGGCCGCGGCGGGCGCCCGGGTCGTGCGCCGCGACGAGGTGCTGCCGCGGATCCCGGCCCTGCCGGGCAAGGGCGAGGTGCTGTGGCGCTCGCTGCTGGTGACCGGCGGGGACATCGTCTGCTTCGTGGACGCGGACCTGCGGGACTTCTCCTCGGCGTTCGTGTCGGGGATCGTCGGGCCGCTGCTGACCGAGCCGGACGTGCAGTTCGTCAAGGCGATGTACGACCGCCCGTGGGACGGCGCGGCGGCCGCCCCGGGCGCCGTCGAGCAGGGCGGCCGGGTCACCGAGCTGGTCGCCCGGCCGCTGCTGAACCTGCACTGGCCGCAGCTGGCCGGCTTCGTGCAGCCGCTGGGCGGCGAGTACGCCGTCCGCCGCTCGCTGCTGGAGCGGCTGCCGTTCCCCGTCGGCTACGGCGTGGAGCTCGGCCTGCTGGTCGACGCCCTGCACACGGTGGGCCTGGACGCCCTCGCCCAGGTCGACGTGGGCGTGCGCCGGCACCGGCACCAGGACGGGCGGGCGCTGGGCCGGATGGCCGCCGCGATCTACCGCACGGCGCAGCTGCGCCTCTCCCGGGGGCACTCCCCCGGCCACCGCTGGGGGTACCCCCTGGTGCGACCGGAGCTGATCCAGTTCGAGCGGGGTCCGGACGGGTTCGTGCCGCACGCCTATCCGGTGGACACCGAGGAGCGGCCGCCGATGGCCGAGATCGAGGAGTACGCGCTGCGCCGCGCGGCGTGAGGAGCGCCGCCACCGGCCCGCGGGCCGCCCGCGCGCCGGTGGCGGCGTGGCGGACGTCTCGCCGCGCCGGGCGGAACGGACGTTTGAGCGGGAGCCGCCCCGGCTAGGTTGGCCGCATGGCTTCCCAGGTGCTCGTTGCAGCGAACCGCGGCCCCCTGTCCTACGTCCTCGGCGACGACGGCGCGCTGGAGTCCCGGCGCGGCGGAGGCGGTCTCGTCTCCGGCCTGTCGGCGGCCCTCGCGGAGCAACCGGAGGCGCTGTGGATCTGCGCGGCGCTCTCCGAGGCGGACCGCGAGGCGGTGCGCCGGGGGGTGAGCGAGCCGGGCGTCCGCATGCTGGACATCGATCCCACCATCTACGACGACGCGTACAACGGCATCGCGAACTCGGTGCTGTGGTTCACCCACCACGTCCTGTACGACATCCCGCGCGAGCCGGTCTTCGACGCGGAGTTCCGCCGGCGCTGGGAGTCGTACGAGGCCTACAACCGGGCCTTCGCCGAGGCGCTGGCGCAGGAGGCCGCCGAGGGCGCCTCGGTGCTGGTCCAGGACTACCACCTGGCGCTGGTGCCGGGCCTGCTGCGGGTGCTGCGCCCGGACGTGCGGATCGCGCACTTCACCCACACCCCGTGGGCGCCGCCGCACTACCTGCGCATGCTGCCGGACTACGCCCGCGAGACCCTGGTGTGGGGCATGCTCGGCGCGGACCGGCTGGGTTTCCACACCCAGGCCTGGGCGGACGCGTTCCTCGGGTGCACGGACCTGGACGACGCCTGGGGCCGGGCCGAGCCGGGCGCGGACCGGGTCGAGCACCGCCGCTACACGGTGTGGAAGCGGCGCACCACGCACGTGGCGGTGTACCCGCTGGGCGTCGACGGGGACGAGCTGCGGGCGCTCGCGCACCGGCCGGAGGTCGACGAGCGGCTGGCGGCGCTGCGGACGGAGACGGGCGGCTGCCGCACGATCGTGCGGGTCGACCGCACGGAGCTGTCGAAGAACATCGTCCGCGGGCTGCTGGCCTACCGGGAGCTGCTGGCCGGGCAGCCGGAGTGGCGCGAGCGGGTGGTGCACATGGCGTTCGCCTACCCCTCCCGGCAGGACCTCGCGGTCTACCGCGACTACACCGCGGCGGTGGCTCAGCTGTCGGCGCAGATCAACGAGGAGTTCGGCACGGCCGACTGGACGCCGGTCCACCTGCACGTCAAGGACGACTTCGCGCGGTCGCTGGCCGCGTACCGGCTGGCGGACGTGGCCCTGGTCAACCCGGTCCGCGACGGCATGAACCTGGTCGCCAAGGAGATCCCGGTGGTCTCCGACGCGGGCTGCGCGGTGGTGCTGTCGCAGGGCGCGGGGGCGTACGGGGAACTGCGCGAGGACGCGCTGACCGTGAATCCCTACGACGTCACGCAGACGGCCAAGGCCCTGCACCGGGCGCTGTCGATGCCGGAGGCGGAACGGGCCGAGCGGACCAAGCGGCTGGCGGCAGCGGCGACGGCGCTGCCGCCGGCCCGGTGGTTCGCGGCGCAGTTGGCCGACCTCCGGGAGTCGGCGCAGACGTCGTAGGGCGGGGCCTCGGCCCCGGGCGGGATCTCAGTCCCGGCCCGGGTCCTGGGCCCGGGTGCGCAGGGCCGCGGCGAGCCGGGCGAGGAAGTCGGCGACCGCGGCCGGCCCGGCGAGGACCAGGTCCGCGCGGGCGGCGAGTTCGGGGACCTCGGCCGAGCCGCTGCACACCAGCAGGCCCGGGGTGCCGTCGGTGCGGAGCTTCTCCACGGCGGCGTAGGCGGCGAGGTCGCCGAGGTCGTCGCCGGCGTAGAGGACCGCCTCGGCGCCGGTCTCGGCCAGGTACTCGGTGAGGGCCACGCCCTTGTCCATGCCGGGCGGGCGAAGTTCGAGGACGGCCCGGCCGGGCTCGACGATCAGGCCGTGCCGCTGGGCCAGCTCCGCGAGCGGCTCGCGCAGCGCGGCGAAGGCCGCCGCCGGGTCCTCGGCGCGCCGGGTGTGCACGGCCAGGGCCCGGCCCTTCTCCTCGATCCAGGTGCCGTGCCAGGCCCCGATCGCGTCGAGGAACCCGGGCAGTTCCGCGCGGACGGCGGCCACCCCCGGGTGCTCGGCGGGCGCGTGCACGATCCCGCTGACGGCGTCCCAGCGTTCGGCCCCGTAGTGGCCGAGGACGACGAGGTGCTCCAGGCCGGCCACTCCGGCGAAGCCGCCGTGGCGGACGGCGACCCCGGCCGGCCGGCCGGTGACCACGGCCACCGAGGCGACCTGCGGCGCCAGCGCGGCCAGGGCCGGGACGGCGGCGGGGTGGGCCCGGGCCTGGTCGGGGTCGGGGACGATGTCGGCGAGGGTGCCGTCGAAGTCGAGGGCGACCACGGATCGGCGGGGTGCGCGCAGCAGGGCTTGAAGCCCCTCGCGTCCCGCGGCGGTGTCGGGCATCGGCAGTTCGTGCGGATGGCTACTCCCCATGGCTACGACCCTACCGGCGCCGCCGGTCCGCCGCCCAGGCTTCCGCCGGCCCGGCCGTCCGGGTGACCCGGCGGCGTGTCGGTGGTCGGCGTTAGTGTGGCGGTATGACGGACGACGCGCAGCTGACGGCGGTCGAGGCCGCCGTGCTCGCGTACGAGGGGCGGACCTGGCCGGGCCCCGGTGCCAAGGAGCGGGCGATACGCGAGGGCCTGGGCCTGACCCCGGTCCGCTACTACCAACTGCTCAACGCCCTCCTGGACGACCCCCGCGCCCTGGCCCACGCCCCCACGACGATCAACCGCCTCCGCCGCCTCCGCACCACCCAACGCTCCCGCCGCTGACCCCCTGCAGAGGCCTCCGAAGCCCGGCCGGACGGAAACCGCCGGAGACCACACGGGGCGGCGCCTTCGAAGCACGGCCCAGGTCGGGGGCGCAGGGTGGGGGTGTTCGGGACGTAAAGCGTGATTTGTGGCGTGGTCACTGCACGAGCTGCGGAATCAGCCGGAACCGCCATAAATCATGCAGTCCCGAACACCCCCACCCGGAGCCCCCGACCCCCGAAGCCAAGCCCGGAAGCACCGCGCAGCGCGCTCCAGCCCGCCCGCCACGCTCCAGCCCGCCCACCGCGGGGCAGCCCGCCCGCCGCGGGCCCGCCGCGGGGCAGCCCGCCCCACCGGGCAGCCCCCGCCCCACCGGGCAGCCTCAGCGAGGATCGTTCGCCCGCGCAGCAGTCGCGATCTCCGACAGCACGCGGTCCGGGGAGCCCCCCGGAGCCACCGCCTTGCCGATGTTCTGCTTGATGTCCTCGCTCACGCCCGGCCACGACTTCTTGCCCGCCGGGTACAGCCGCGAGCCCGGCAGCGCCTGCAGGAACGTCTTCAGCTGGGCGCTGTTGCCGCCCGTGCTCGCGTTCGTCGCCCGGTAGCCGCTGGTGGTCACCGGCAGCAGGTCGTACGTGCTGGTGAACGCGGTCTGGTTCTTCGCCGTGTACACGAAGTCCAGGAACAGGCCCGTCTCCTTGCGGTGCTTGTTCTTGAACGCCATCATCCAGTCGGCCACGCCCATGCTCGGCTTGTCCGAGCCGTCCACCGTCGGCATCGGCACCATGCCGAAGCGGACCCCCTTGGCCGCGGCCTGCTTCAGCAGCGTCGGGTGCCCGTTGAGCATGCCGACCTCGCCGCGCGTGAACGCGTCGAACGCCGCCTGCCGGTCCAGCTTGCCCGGCTCGACCGGCCCGGTCAGGCCCTGGCCGACCATCCGGTCGCGCAGGAACTCGAAGGTCTTGACGTTCTCCGGCGAGTCGATCGCGTACTGCTCCTCGTTGTCGGTGTAACCGCCACCGCCCGCCAGCAGCCACATCATCGTCTCGGCCTGGGCCTCCTCGCGGCCCAGCGGCAGCGCGAACGGCGTCGGCACGTTCGCCGCCTTCAGCTTCTTGGCCGCCGCCTCCAGGTCCGCCCACGTCCTGGGCGCCCACGGCCGGCCGCCGGCGGTGATCCCGGCGTCCGCGAACAGCTTCTCGTTGTAGAACAGCAGCCGGGTGCTGGCCACGAACGGCATGCCGTACTGCACCCGCTTGACCTTGCCGGCGTCGGCGAGCGGCGCGAGGAAGTCCGCCTCGGTCTGCACGGCGAGCAGCTCGTCGGTGGTGTAGAGCTTGCCGTCGGCGGCGTAGTCGGCGTAGGCGCCGATCTGCGCGATGTCGGGGGCCTTGCCCGCCTTGACCATCGCGGCGACCTTGTTGTCCACCTCCGACCAGGAGTACACGCTCACCTCGACCTTGACCCCGGGGTGGTCCTTGGTGAACTCGCCGGCCAGCTTCTTCCAGTACGCCGCCGACGAATTCGACGGATTGTCGCCGTAGTCGGCCGCCACGACCCGCAGGGTCACCTCGTTGTCCCCCGTGACGCTGCCGCACCCGGCCAGCGTCACGGTCAGCGACAACGCCGCTCCCGTCGCGGCCAGGCCCAGGTAACGATTGCGACTACGGCTCCGGCCCATCACAGCTCTTCGTCCATCCCGACGTTGTACGTACGATCCTCGTAAGGTCTACAGGTCTACACCACTTGAGTTCCGCCGTCACGCCCGATGCCCCGACCTGCGCGCCGACTTTGTATGGCCGCTCAACAAAACCCTGCAATGGACTAGACCTTTCCCCGCCGAGCACGCGAGACTGTCCCCTGTGAAACCCGTGAAACACGTCATCGCCCTCGATGTGGGCGGCACCGGGATGAAGGCCGCCCTCGTCGCCGAGGACGGCACCCTGCTGCACGAGGCGCGCCGCGCGACCGGCCGCGACCGGGGCCCGGAGGCCGTCGTCGAGTCGATCCTCGACTTCGCCGCCGACCTGCGCGACCTCGGCACCGAGACCTTCGGCCGGCCCGCCTCGGCCGCCGGCGTCGCCGTCCCCGGCATCGTCGACGCCGAGAACGGCATCGCCGTGTACGCGGCGAACCTCGGCTGGCGCGACGTACCGCTGCGCGAGCTGCTCGGCCGGCGCCTCGGCGGCCTCCCGGTGGCCCTCGGGCACGACGTACGCACGGGCGGCCTCGCCGAGGGCCGCATCGGCGCCGGCCGGCACGCCGACCGCTTCCTGTTCGTCCCGCTCGGCACCGGCATCGCCGGCGCGATCGGCATCGCCGGCCGCATCGAGGCCGGGGCGCACGGCTACGCGGGCGAGATCGGGCACATCGTGGTCCGCCCCGGCGGCCCCGACTGCGGCTGCGGCCAGCGCGGCTGCCTGGAGACCCTGGCCTCCGCCTCCGCCGTCTCCAGGGCCTGGGCCGCCGCCAGCGGCGACCCCGGCGCCGACGCCGCCGACTGCGCCCGGGCCGTGGCCGCCGGCGACGTACGCGCCCACGCCGTGTGGCGGACGGCGGTCGACGCCCTCGCCGACGGCCTGGTCACGGCGCTCACCCTGCTGGACCCGCGCACGCTGATCATCGGTGGCGGCCTCGCGGAGGCCGGGGAAACCTTGTTCACACCGCTACGGACGGCCGTCAAGGAGCGCGTGACGTTCCAGCGGCTGCCCCACATCGTGCCGGCGGCCCTCGGGGACACCGCCGGCTGCCTGGGCGCAGGGCTGCTCGCCTGGGACCTACTCGCCACGGAGGTAACCGCCTGATGTCCGGACGCGCACACAGCACCGTTCTCTCCGGCGCCAGGGTGGTGCTGCCCACCGGGACCGTCGTCGGCGGCCGGGTGATCGTCGAGGGCGCCCGCATCGCGGGCAGCGCCCCGGAGGGCGCCGAGGTCCTCGACCTGTCCGGGCACTGGATCGTCCCCGGCTTCGTGGACATCCACAACCACGGCGGCGGCGGCGCCTCCTTCACCTCCGGCACCCAGGAGGAGGTCCTGCACGGGGTGCGCACCCACCGCGCGCACGGCACCACCACCCTGGTCGCCTCCACCGTCACCGGCGAACTGGACGAACTCGCCCGGCGCGCCGCGCTGCTGGCCGAGCTGACGCAGGCCGGCGAGATCGCGGGCATCCACTTCGAGGGGCCGTTCATCAACCCCTGCCGCAAGGGCGCGCACAAGGAGGACCTGCTGCGCCACCCCGACCCGGCGGAGGTGCGCAAGCTCGTCGACGCCGCCCACGGCGCGGCCCGCATGTTCACCCTGGCCACCGAACTGCCCGGCGGGCTGGACTCCGTACGGCTGCTGGCCGAGCACGGCGTGATCGCGGCGATCGGCCACACCGACTCCACCTACGAGCAGACCCGCCAGGCCATCGACGCCGGCGCGACCGTGGCCACCCACCTGTACAACGCGATGCCCGGCATGGAGCACCGCGCGCCCGGTCCGATCGCCGCGCTGCTGGAGGACGAGCGGGTCACCGTCGAGCTCATCAACGACGGGGTGCACCTGCACCCGGCCATGCTGGAACTGGCGTTCCACCACGCCGGCGCCGCCCGGGTCGCCCTGATCACCGACGCCATGGACGCGGCCGGCTTCGGCGACGGCACCTACCACCTGGGCCCGTTGGAGGTCGAGGTCAAGGACGGCGTGGCCCGGCTGGTCGAGGGCGGCTCGATCGCCGGGTCCACGCTCACCCTGGACACCGCCTTCCGACGGTCCGTCACCATCGACCGGCTGCCGGTGGAATCGGTGGTCCAGGCCATCTCGGCCAATCCCGCCAAGCTCATCGGCCTGTACGACGAGGTGGGTTCGCTGGAGCCCGGCAAGTACGCCGATCTCGTCGTCCTCGACGAGGACTTCGCGCTCAAGGGCGTCATGCGGCGCGGCGCGTGGGTGGTCGACCCGCTGCGCTGAGCGGGTAGGCGTGGCCGGGTGGCCGGACCGGGGACTGGGCCGGCCGCCCGGACTTTGGCATGATCCCGGCACCGAGATTCTCCGGGGGGTGCCATGATCCTGACCGTCACGCTCAACACCGCGCTCGACGTCACGTACCGCGTGCCGAGGCTGCTTCCGCACACCTCCCACCGCGTCTCCGAGGTGATCGAACGGCCCGGCGGCAAGGGCGTCAACGTCGCCCGGGTGCTGGCCGCGCTCGGTCACGAGGTCACCGCGACCGGCTTCGCCGGCGGACCGGTCGGCGAGGTGCTGCGCTCCCTGCTGGCGGACTCGCCCGGTGTCACCGACGCCCTGGTGCGCTGCTCGGGCACCACCCGGCGCACCCTGGCCGTGGTCGACTCCTCGACCGGGGACACGACCCAGTTCAACGAGGCCGGACCGTTCATCGAGGCCGTGGAGTGGGCGGAGTTCCTCAACGGCTACAACCGGCTCGTCCGCCGGGCCCGGGCCGTCGCCCTGTGCGGCAGCCTCCCGCCCGGCGTGCCGGTCGGCGCGTACGCCGTCCTGGTCCGCACCGCCCGTACGGCCGGGGTGCCGGTCCTGCTGGACACCAGCGGTGAGCCGCTGCGCCGCGGCGTCGCGGCCCGCCCGGAGATCATCAAGCCGAACGCCGCCGAACTCGCCGAGCTCACCGGCTCCCGCGACCCGCTCCCGGCCACCCGCGACGCCCGCCGCCGCGGCGCGCACGCGGTGGTCACCTCGCTCGGCCCCGACGGCCTGCTCGCCGTCACCCCCGAGGGCACCTGGCAGGCGGCCCCACCGCGCACGCTGGCCGGCAACCCCACCGGAGCCGGCGACTCCGCCGTCGCCGGCCTGCTGTCCGCCCTCGCCGAGGGCCTGGACTGGCCCGAACGCCTGGCCCGCGCGGTCGCCCTGTCGGCGGCGACCGTCCAGGCCCCGGCGGCGGGAGAGTTCGACCCCCGCACCTACGAGGAGATGCGGGGGTCGGTGAAGGTCACCCAGCCCTGAGGGGCCGGAGCTCCGTGAGCGCTACATGCGCTCCAGCCACAGCTGGTCGAGGTTGACGTCGCAGGAGTTGCCGGGCTCGCAGGAGATCCGGACGGTGTTGCTGCCCTGCTTCAGGTCGACCTGGACCCAGGTGTTGGTCCAGCCCTTCTCCCAGTCGCCGGGGGCGGCCTTCGCGAAGTTCTTCATGTTGATCTTGCGTAGGTCGGTGGCGTCGTTGAGGCGGAAGCTCATCTCGGCGTCCTTGCCCGGCACCCCGTAGGTCATCTTCAGCTTGTACGTACCGGCCTTCGGCACGTCCAGCGTCCATGTCACCGACGCGCCGGGGTTGTTGAGACCGCCGACGTACAGCCCGTTGCCGCCCTTGGCGCCCTTGATGGTGGACTGCGGGGACGCCCCGCCGGCCAGGCTGAAGCCCGTGCCGCTCGCGTCCGCCTTGGGCAGCGGGGCCTCCGGCGACGCCGACGTGCTCGGCGCGGCGGTCGGGTCCTTGGGAGCCGCCGACGGCGTCTGGCCGCCGCCGGCCTGGTTCTGCGCGCCCTTGTCCTTGTCCTTGTCCTTGTCCCCGCCGAAGGCCAGGGCCGCGCCGATGCCGATCGCGACCGCGGCGACCACCGCGACCGCGGCGATCAGCATGCCGCGGCGGCTGGAGCTGGTGCCGCCGCCGTGGCCGGAGCGCGGCAGCGGCTGCGCCTGCGGGGCCGGGCCGCCCTGCGGCGGGACGCCGTAGCCACCGGCCTGGAGGGTCTCCGGGGCCGGGTACTGGGGCTGGTAGCCCTGCGGCTGCTGCTGGGCGGGGACCTGCCCGCGCTGGCCGCCGTACGTGCGCTCGCCGACGGTCCGCACCTGGTTGTACGAGGTGCGCGGAACGCCGGGCTGGCCGCCGGGGTGACCACCGACCGTCGGACCCGGGTAGCCGTAACCGCCACCGGGCGGGGGCGGCGTGGCGCCGCCGGCCTGGCCGTCCGCGTAGAGGTAGCCGAACGGGTCGTCGTCCTCGGGCTGGTTGGCCCCGCCGTTCCGGCCGTTGTTCGCGGGCGTCGTCATCGCAGGTCACTCCTTTCGACCCCCGGGAGCCTACCTCGAACAGGCGCACCCCCGGTGATCCACCGGGGTCACCGGGGGGTCATCCGGCGCGCCGGTGCGCCTTGGAACGCGACCTTTTCTCGATGTACATCCGCTGGTCGGCCGAGCGCAGCACTTCCTCCGCGGACATCCCGCAGGACGCCCAGCCGATGCCGAAACTCGCGCCCACGCGGACCGCGCGGCCGTCCACCCGGATCGGCGGGATGATCGCGTTGCGCAGCCGCACGGCGAGGTCGGCGGCGTCGGCCGCGCCCAGGCCGTCGGCGAGCACGACGAACTCGTCACCACCCAGCCGGGCGACCGTGTCACCGTCCCTGACGCCCGTCGTCAGCCGCCGGGCCACCTCGATCAGCACCGCGTCACCGGTGTGGTGGCCGAACCGGTCGTTGATCGACTTGAAGCCGTCGAGGTCGCAGAAGAGGACCGCGAGCCCCTTGGTGCCGTCGTCGAGGTCGGTCGGCGCCACCGTGTGCACGTGGTGCTCGAACGCCCCCGGGACCGGCCCGGCACCGCCCGGCGCGTCGAAGGCGGCGTGCGCCTCGAAGGACCCGTGCGGCTCGTAGGGGCCCGCCTGCTCGTAGGAGCCGTGGCCGCCCCGGTAGCCGGCGTCCGACGGGAACTCGTGCTCGCCCCCCTCGCCCGCCCGGCTCTCGTACGCCGCGTCCAGCGCCTCCACGGCGGTCGCCCGGGCCGCCTGCGGCCGGCGGCACAGCCGCGCCGAGAGCCGCGAGCGCAGCTCGGCGCTGTTGGGCAGGCCGGTCAGCGAGTCGTGGCTGGCGCGGTGGGCGAGCTGGAGCTCGTGCCGCTTGCGCTCCTCGATGTCCTCGACGTGCGTGAGCAGGAAACGGGGCCCGTCGGCCGCGTCGGCGACGACCGAGTTGCGCAGGGACACCCACACGTACGTGCCGTCGCGCCGGCCCAGGCGCAGCTCGGCCCGGCCGCCCTCGGCGGAGGTGCGCAGCAGCGTGCCGATGTCCTCGGGGTGGACGAGGTCGGAGAAGGAGTAGCGGCGCAGCACCGAGGCGGGCCGGCCCAGCAGCCGGCACAGGGCGTCGTTGGTGCGCAGCAGCCGGCCGTGCTGGTCGCCGCCCATCTCGGCGATCGCCATGCCGCTGGGGGCGTACTCGAAGGCCTGCCGGAACGACTCCTCGCTGGCCCGCAGCGCCTGCTGCTCGCGCTCCAGGCGGACCAAGGCGCGCTGCATGTTCGCGCGCAGCCGGGCGTTGCTGATCGCGATGGCCGCCTGGAAGGCGTACATCTGGAGCGCCTCGCGGCCCCAGGCGCCCGGGCGGCGGCCGTTGCGGGGCCGGTCCACCGAGATCACGCCCAGCAGCTCGCCGCCGGCCGCGTACATGGGCGCGTAGAGCCGGTCCTCGGGGTGCCACTCGTCCTCGAACCGGGGATCGGGGCCGTCGGTGTGCCATTGCGGCACGTCGTCCTCGATCAGCACCCAGCCCTCGGTGTGCGGGATGAAGCGCAGGTCCCCCCACGACTCGCCCATGGTCAGGCGGCGCTCCCAGGAGGCTCGGGAGCCGACGCGGCCGGTGATGAGGGCCTCTGCGGCGGGGTCACCGGCGAAGGCGGCGACGACGAGGTCGCCGTCGGGGCGGACGAGGTTGACGGCGGCGAGCTCGTAGCCGAGGCCCACGACGATGCCGTCCACGACGGTCTGCAGCGTGTCCGCCAGGCTCCGCGCCGTGTTGAGCTCGGCCACCACCTGGTGAAGCTGCCGCAGGGTCGTAAGACGGACGTACGGCTCCGACTCGGTCTCCATCGTTCGCTCTCCCCGAGACCTCGACAGCAACTCCAGGTTCGTCATCGGCGGTTCGTTGCGGTGTCCCGTCCACTGAATCACAGTGAGCTGTTCCCCAGGTACACAGGGTCAACAAATCTTGCTCTCTGTGACTCAAGTCACACGATCGGATCATAGGAGGAGGGCAGACCTAGGGCCGCGGTCGCGGGTCGGGCTCGGGCCGGGGCCCGATGTGGGGCACGGGACGCCGAGGCTAGCGTCGGGGACGTGCTGAAGACGAGCCCCTCGAACACCCTGGTGCAGCCCGGTCCGGGACCGAAGCCTCATCCTGAGGGGGTGAGCAACGACGAGTTCCGGGCCGCGATGTCCCGCCTGGCTGCGGGCGTGGTGCTGGTCACCGCGCACGAGCCGCCGCTGACCGAGGACGGCCCGCGCGGCGAGGACGTCGGGATGACGGCGACGGCCTTCCTGTCGGTGTCCCTGGACCCGCCGCTGGTCCTGGTGAGCCTGCGCGAGGGCTCCCGCATGGACGACCTGCTGGCGGAGCAGCCGCTGTGGGCGGTGTCGGTCCTGTCCGACCACCAGCGGCAGGTCGCGGGCCGGTTCGCCATGAAGGGCCGGATCAGCGACCGGCTGCTCTTCGCCGACCTCCCCCACACGCGCGGCGCCGCCTCGGGCGCCCCGCTGATCGACGGCGCCCTGGCCACGCTGGAGTGCCGTACGGAGTCCCGGGTCGCGGCGGGCGACCACACGCTGGTCATCGGCCGGGTGCTGAGCACGGCCCTGCCGTCGCCGGAGGCCTCGCCGCTGACGTACTTCAGGGGGCGCTACCGGCAGTTGGGGGCGTAGGGGCGCGGGAGCGGGCGCTGCCGTGCGGCCCGGGCGCGGACCGGCTCGGCGCCCGCGGGGGTCACCAGTCGCGGGAAGAGCGGTTCCGCTTGGTCTCGGAGCGGGCCTTCTTCTCCCGCAGGCGGCGTTCGTTGATGCCCCGCGGGATCTTCGTCGGGCGCCGGGGCTTGGGCGGCGGCGCGGTGGCCTCCGCCAGGAGGGCGGCCAGGCGGACCGCCGCCATCTCGCGGTTGCGCCACTGGGAGCGGTGCTCCGAGGCGCGCACGGTGAGCACGCCGTCCACCAGCCGGCCGGCCAGCCGCTCCAGCGCGCGCTGCTTCCACACCTCCGGCAGCGCCTTCGTGGCCCCGAGGTCGAACAGCAGCTCGACCCGGCTGTCGGAGGTGTTCACGTGCTGACCGCCCGGCCCCGAGGAGCGGGAGAACCGCCACGACAGTTCGGCCTCGGGCAGCACGACCGAGCCGCGGATGGGATAGGGACCAGGCATGACCCCATGATTCCGCCCCGGCCGCCGCCGCGTCACCCGCATTTCCCCCGAGTTCGACGACGGGGAACCGGCCCGGCCCCTCCCGACGTTATGGGGATGAGCGGTAACTTCACCGCGACAAGCCCGCCGCGCGAGCGCGGGCGGGAGCGAATGAGGAAAGGGACATCCCATGGCTGTAAGCCTGTCCAAGGGCGGCAACGTCTCGCTGTCGAAGGAGGCTCCTGGCCTCAGCGCCGTCACCGTCGGCCTCGGCTGGGACGTCCGCACCACCACCGGCGTCGACTTCGACCTGGACGCCTCCGCCATCGCGGTCAACTCCCTGGGCAAGGTCGTCTCCGACAGCCACTTCGTCTTCTTCAACAACAAGTCCACCCCGGACCAGACCATCGTCCACACCGGTGACAACCGCACGGGCGAGGGCGCCGGCGACGACGAGGCCATCAACGTCAACCTGGCGGGCCTCCCCGCCGACGTCGACAAGATCGTCTTCCCCGTCTCGATCTACGACGCCGAGTCCCGCTCGCAGAACTTCGGCCAGGTCCGCAACGCCTACATCCGCGTCGTGAACCAGGCCGGCGGCGCCGAGATCGCCCGCTACGACCTCTCCGAGGACGCGGCCACCGAGACCGCCATGGTCTTCGGCGAGCTCTACCGCAACGGCGCCGAGTGGAAGTTCCGCGCCGTCGGCCAGGGCTACGCCTCGGGCCTGGCCGGCATCGCCCAGGACTTCGGCGTCAACGTCTGACCCCACCGGGCCCGGCGGCGGTGCTCCGGCACCCGCAGCACGGCGGAAGCCCCCTCCCGGCCGTCCGGGGAGGGGGCTTTCGCCGTCAGCCGCTAGGGTCGGCCGGTGATGCTCGAATCCCTCTCCCCCCCGGACGGCACGCCGTGCGGGCCGGTGCTCGACGAGGTCACCGCGCTCTACGCCTCCAACCGGGCGTTCTTCGAGCTCAGCGGCGACTTCCCCGACCCCGCCCGGATCACCTCCGGCCAGGTCGCCCGGGCCCTCGCCGCAGAGCTGGCACAGCCCGGCGCCGAAGTGCTGCTGGCCCGCTGCGGCGGCCGGCTCGTCGGGCTCGCCGCCACCTTGGCCCACCACCCCGACCCCGCCGCCGGGGACCCGGACCCGTGGATCGGCCTGCTGCTGATCGAGGCCGGCGCCCACCGGCGCGGCCACGGCCGCGCCCTCGCCGGCCGGGTCGAGGACCGGTTCCGCGCCGCCGGGCGGGACGGCGTACGCCTCGCCGTGCTGGACGACAACCCCGGCGGGCTGGCGTTCTGGCGGGCGCAGGGCTACGCCTTCCTGCGCCACGCCCGCGACCTTGAGCGCGGCCGGGCCTGCACGGTGCTGCGCAAACCCCTGGCATGACCCTTCCGGGCCGCGGAAGCCGGTGCCCGGGGGCGGGGCGGAGGCGGAGGCGGAAGCGGAAGCGGGCGTCCGGGGCGGAGGTCAGCGGCGCGGTGCCTTCGGCCGGTCCTGCCCGTACAGCCAGACGTCCCACACCTCGTCCAGGTCCTGCCCGGTCCGCTCCTCGGCGTAGGCGGTGAAGTCGGCCGTGGTGGCGTTGCCGTGGCGGCGCTCGGCCGCCCAGCCGCGGACCAGGTCGAAGAAGGCCTCGTCCCCGGCCTCCTGCCGGATCCGGTGCAGCACCATCGCCCCGCGGTAGTACACGGGGGCGTCGGAGATCCGCGCGGGCCCCGGCGGCACGGCCGGCGGGAACGCCGCCCAGTCCTCCAGGGCCGAGGGATCGACGTCGGTGTCACCGTCGAGGAAGGCCTCGAAGCGCTCCTGCGCGCGGACTCCCCCGTGCTGCTCGCTCCACAGCCACTCGGCGTACGTCGCGAACCCCTCGTTGAGCCACATGTCCTTCCAGGACGCGGGCGAGACGCTGTCGCCGAACCACTGGTGGGCCGTCTCGTGCACCACCAGCTCCACCTCGGGCGCCCCCGAGTACACGGGCCGGGTCTGGGTCTCCAGCGCGTACCCGAGGGTGCCGGAGCGTTCGACGATCGCCCCCGCCGAGGCGAACGGGTACGGGCCGAACAGCCGGCTGCCCCAGTCCACGACCTCCGGCAGCCGCTCCAGCGCGGGGGCACTGCCGGCGGCCTCCTCCGGGACGACCGCGTTCAGCACGGGCACACCGCCCGGGCTGCGGGTCGTGGAGATCTTGTAGCGGCCGATCGCCGCGGTCGCCAGATAGCTCGCCATCGGCTCGGCCGCATGCCAGGCGAAGACCGTACGGCCCTGCCCGTCGTCGGCGCGGGAGCGCAACTCGCCGTTGGACACCGCCTCGTAGCCCTGCGGCACGCGCAACGTGATGTCGTACGTCGCCTTGTCGCTGGGGTGGTGGTTGCCGGGGAACCAGGCCATGGACCCCACCGGCTCACCGACGCCGACCGCGCCGTCGTCCGTGCGGATCCAGCCCTCCTCGGAACCGTCGCCGTCCTCGACGGTCCGCGGACGTCCGGCGTAGCGGACCTCGGCGCGGAACTCCTCGCCCTTCTCCAGCTCGCCCGCCGGACGGATCGTCAACTCGTGGCCGGTCCGGTTGAACCGGGCCCCGGCCCCCTGCACCGTCACACCCTGGACGTCGAGGCCGTCGAGGTCGAGGTTGAAGGAGCTCAGCCCCTGCGTGGCGGTGGCCGTCAGCACGGCCGTGCCGGACAGCCGGCCGGTGTCGGGCTCGTAGGTCAGGTCGAGGCCGTAGTGCCGGACGTCGTACCCGCCGTTGCCGGCCTTGGGGAAGAACGGGTCGCGCAGCCCGGACGCGCCCGGCCGCCCCTGCACCGTGGTGCCGGTGCACGCCGTGGTGACGGCGAGCAGGGCGACGACGGCGGGGGCGGCGAGGCGGAGCGCGCGGTGGACCACGCGTCCGATCCTAAGCGCCGGGTACGACGCGCACGGACCGGACGGGACCGGACCGGACGGGAGTGGACCGGACCGGACGGGGCCGGAGCGCACGGGACCGGACCGCACAGGACCGGACCGCGGCAGGGGCTAGTTGTTCAGGGAGTCGACGCCGGCCTTGGCGTACTTCTCGTCCAGGTCGCCGCTCGGCGCGCCGGCCACACCGATGCCCGCGACCGGGGCGCCGTCCTTCTGGACGGGGGCGCCGCCGCCGAGGAACAGGGTGCCGGGGATGTCCTTGAGGTTCGGCGCCTGGGCGAGGCGGCCGACGAGCACGGAGGTCGGGGCGTTCCAGGACACCGCGGTGAAGGCCTTGCGCTGCGCGGACTCGTACGACTGCGGGCCGGCGCCGTCGCCGCGCAGGGTGACGATCGTGTTGCCGTTGCGGTCGACGACCGCGACCGTCACCTTCTGGTTCTCCTTCTGCGCCGCCTCCAGCGCGGCCTGCGCGGCGCGGGTCGCGGCACCGATCGTCAGGTGCGTGCTGGTGGTGAAGGTCTGGTCGTCGCTCTTCTTGGCGACGGCGGCGGGCGCGGAGGCCGGCGCGGCGGTGGCACTGACGGCCCCGAAGGCACCGGCCCCCAGGGCGACGGCGAGGGCGGTACCGGTGAGGACGCGGGTGCGGTTGTTCATGTCGGCATCTCCTGTGACGGGGACGGGCTCGGTGCTCCGCCTGCTGCACCTCCATGCTGGGTCCGCACCCCCCGCCCGCCGGTCCCCGGACCGGCTGCCCCCGGCTGCCGCACCGGATGACCCCGGGGTCATCCGATCGGTCGATGCGCGCCCGGGGCACAGGGCTTTGGCTGGACGTCGAGGGGACGTCGGACGCAGGACGACGACGTGGGACGTCGACGTGGGTCGTCCACGCGGGTCGTCCACGCGGCGCGACGGCCCGGGGCGTCCGCACCGGACGACGACGCCGGCCCCGCTTCGTCGCCGCGAGGCCCCCGCCGGCGCGCCGGGGGAGGATGGTCGCAGGCAGGCGCACCAGGAGAGAGCAGTGAACGAAGTGAACGCCGCGGGAGAGCGGACCCGGGTGCTGGCCGCCGTCATGCACACGGCGTTCTTCCTGCTGCTCGGCGCCTCCCTCCTGCGCTTCCTGCTGCGCCACCCGGGCGAGCCCCGCACCCCCTGGATCATCGCCCTGAGCCTGGCCCTGGCCCTGCTCTACGTCCTCGGACCCGCCCTCGGCGCCGCACCGACCCTGCGCCGCCTGCTCTGGCTCGGCCTGGTCGTCGCGACCTGGCTGGTGCTGGTCGTCCTCGCGCCCAGCTTCGCCTGGTGCGCCGTACCGCTCTTCTACACCGCTCTGCGCACCCTGCCGCCGCGGGCCGCGGTCGCCCTGGTCGCCCTGCTCACCGTCTTCGTCGTGCTCGCCCAGCTCGAACTGGCCGACACCTTCGACCCCAACCTGATCGTGGCACCGCCTGCCGTCGCCGCCATCGCCACCGCCGTCTTCATCCACATGGAACGGCAGAGCCAGGCCCAGCGCGGCCTGATCGACGACCTGATCCGCACGCGCCGTGAGCTGGCCGCCACCGAACGCCGCGAGGGCACCCTCGCCGAGCGGCAGCGCCTGTCCATGGAGATCCACGACACCCTCGCCCAGCACCTGTCCAGCCAGCAGATGCTCCTCCAGGCCGCCGACCGCACCTGGGACACCGACCCCGCCACCGCCCGCGCCCACGTCCGCACCGCCACCGGCATCGCCGCCCGCGGCCTGGCCGAGGCCCGCCGCCTGGTGCACGACCTGGCCCCGCCCGAGCTGGCCGGCGGCGCCGGACTGCCCGACGCGCTGCGGGCCCTGGACGCCGGACCCGACATCACCGTCCGCTTCCACCTGGAGGGCACCCCCGTCCCCCTGCCCGACCGCGCCCAGTCCGCGCTGCTGCGCATCGCCCAGGGCGCGCTGGCCAACGTACGGGAGCACTCGCACGCCCGGACCGCCGCGCTGACCCTGTCCTTCCTCGGCGACCAGGTCGTCCTGGACATCGCCGACGACGGCCGCGGATTCACCGCGCCGCACCCCAGCGGCACCGACCGCGGCCACGGCCTGCCCGCGATGCGCGCCCGGGCCGGCCAGCTCGGCGGCACCCTGACCGTGGAATCGGCGCCCGGCGAGGGAACGGTCCTCTCGGCGGCCATTCCCCTGGACAGCACCCCGCACCACAGAACGGACCCCGGGCCATGACGACGATCCTGCTGTGCGACGACCACGTCGTGGTCCGGGCCGGCCTGCTGGCACTCCTCGGCAGCGAACCCGACATCGAGGTCCTCGGCGAGGCCGGCAGCGGCGAGGAAGCCGTGGCCCTGGCCGCCAAACTGCGCCCCGACGTGGTCCTCATGGACCTCCAACTCGGTCCGGGCATCGACGGCGTGGAAGCCACCCGCCGCATCACGGCCCTGCCCGAGCCTCCGCACGTCCTCGTCCTGACCACGTACGACACCGACGCCGACATCACCCGTGCGATCAACGCCGGGGCCACCGGCTATCTGCTGAAGGCCGAGCGGCCGGAGGAGCTGTTCGCGGCGATCCACTCCGCGGCCCAGGGCCACACCACCCTCTCGCCACCGGTCGCCAACCGTGTGATGGCCCAGATGCGCGGGGCGCGTCCCACCCTGACCGACCGCGAACTGGACATCCTGGGCCAGCTCGCCCACGGCCTGGGGAACCGGGAGATCGCCCGGGCCCTGTTCATCAGCGAAGCCACGGTCAAGACGCACCTGGGCCGCATCTACGACAAACTCGGCGTGGACACCAGGGCTGGCGCAGTTGCGGTGGCCAAGGAGCAACGCCTTCTGCCGTCGTAGCCGAGCCGGGCCGGGCTCCGCTCCGGCTCGGCTGCGGTGGGGCCGGGTCGGGCCAGCGGCCGGGCTACGACAGAAGCGGCCCCTGTCCCCGGGCCAAGCCGGGCCGGGCTCCGCTCCGGCTCCGCTGCGGTGGGGCCGGGTGGGGCCAGGGGGCCGGGCTGCGGCAGGAGCGGCCCGCGCACCCCGGCCAGGCCGAGCCGGGGCGCTCCGGGTCGACGTCAGGGGGCCGGGGGCTCCGGGTGGGGGTGTGCGGGACTGCATGATTTATGGCGGATCCGGACGATCCAGCACCTTGCGCGGCGGTTACGCCACAAATCACGCTTTACGTCCCGCACACCCCCACCCTCCGCCCCCGACCCAGCCGGGCTACGACAGGAGCGGCCCCTGTCCCCGGGCCGAGCCGGGCCGGGCCCTGCTCCGGCTCCGCTGCGGTGGGCCCGGGTCGGGCCAGGGGGCCGGGCTGCGGCGGGAGCGGCCCCTGTGGTGGGGGGTCGGGCTGGTTCGGTCGGTGGAATCCGGTCGGGGCAGCCCTGTCTTCGGCCAAGCCGGGCGCCAGCCTTGTCGTGCACCTGCCGTATGCGGCATTCCGCTGGCAGCCTCGCCAGGGCCACCCACGGCCCACCCCGCGAAGGAGCCAGAGTGTCCCACCCGCACTCCCCGCGCCCCCGCCCGGCAACCCCGGTCGCCCTCGCCCTGGCGACACTGGCCGCGGCCTGCCTGGCCACGGCGACCCCCGCCGCGGCGATCCCGGCGGCGGCAGCCGCCCCCGCGCCCGGCCCCGCCCTCGGCACCGGCCTGAGCCAGCACGCCGGCGCCGTCCCTCTCACCACGTACTGGACCGGCACGACCTACCAGCTCCGCGACCCCACCCGCGGCGACACCCGCACCCTCGACGCCATGAACCAGAGCACCGGCTCCGGTGGCGTCCTGTTCACCGACCCCGACAACACCTGGGGCGACGGCACCCCCGCCCACCGCCAGACCGCCGCCGTCGACGTCCAGTACGGCTCCGCCGTGACCTGGGACTTCTACCTGGCGGCCTTCGGCCGCAAGGGCGTCCGCGGCGACGGCCGCGGCGTCACCTCCCGCGTCCACGTCGGCTCCGCCCACCCCGGCGCCCACTGGGACGACAGCTGCGGTTGCGTCGGCTACGGCGACGGCGCCCCCGGCGGCAAGGCCCCCACCTCGCTCGACATCGTCGGCCACACCCTCGCCCAGGGCCTCGTCAGCAGCACCGGCAACCTCGCCTACAGCGGCGAGCCCGGCGCCCTGCGCGTCGCGACCGCCGACATCCTCGCCGCGGGCGGCGAATTCTTCGCCGACAACCCCACCGACGTCGGCGACTACCTCTTCGGCGAGCGCCTCCAGCCCGACGCGCCCCTGCGCCGCATGGACCGCCCCAGCTCCGACGGCCGCTCCCCGGACTACTGGTCCAAGGACATCGGCCGGCTCGACCCCTACGCCGCCTCGGGTCCGGCCCGCCACTTCTTCTACCTCCTCGCCGAAGGCAGCGGCACCAAGACGATCAACGCGGTCACCTACGACTCCCCCACCCACGACGGCTCCCGGCTCCCCGGCATCGGCCGCGACAAGGCCCTGCGCATCTGGTACCGCGCCCTGACCCTGAACATGACCTCCACCACCTCCTACGCCGGCGCCCGCACCGCCACCCTGCGCGCCGCCACCGACCTCTACGGACCCGCGAGCCCGGAGGCCACCGCCGTGGCCGCCACCTGGACGGCGGTCAACGTCCGCTGACCCCCGGCCGGGGCGGACGCCACCGCCCGCCCCGGCCGCCCCCGGCGCATGACACCATCGGAGGCGTGCTCGACATCGGCTACTCCCTCTCCCGGCGCTTCCCGGACCCCCCGCAGACCGACTACCGGACCGCGGACGTCCACACCCTGCGCCACGACCTCTTCTGCGGCGACGTCTACCTCGCCGACACCAAGGAGGACCGGGAACTGTCCACAGCCTGGGGATGGGTGCCCGTGCTCGACTTCGCCTGGGCCCTGTGCGACATCGTCGAGCAGCTCGACCAGGACCCCCACGGCAGCCGCGCCTCCCGCAGCCAGTACGCCGAGCTCGACTTCACCGAGTCCACCGACCGCATGCTCTTCGAACGCCGCTTCGGCTGGGTCGACATCGAAGCCGACTGGATGCCCGCGGAAGAACCCCCGCTCACCTTCGCCCACCGCCTCCTGCGCCGCGAGGCCCGCGACTTCCTGCACGACCTGATCGCCGACCTGACCGACATGCACGAAGGCCTCGCCGACAACCCGACCATCTGGACGCTCCAGTCCCGCTTCCCCCGCGTCCCCGCCTGACCCGGTAGCCGGCCGTGCGCCGGCGCAGCGCCGCCGCACCGGCGCGCACCGGCGCGCGCCTAGGCCGCGAACCGCGCCAGCGCCTCGTCCGTCAGCCGGTACACCGTCCACTCGTCCTGCGGACGCGCCCCCAACCGCTCGTAGAACTCGATCGCGGGCCGGTTCCAGTTCAGCACCGACCACTCCAGCCGCTCGTAACCCCGCGCCACGCAGATCCGCGCCAACTCCGCCATCAGCTCCCGCCCGTACCCGCCGCCGCGCGCCTCCGGGCGGACGTACAGGTCCTCCAGGTAGATCCCGTGGACACCGCGCCACGTGGAGAAGTTCAAGAACCACAACGCGAAACCGACGACCTCCCCCTCGGCCGTCTCCGCGAGGTGCGCGAACGCCGCCGGCCGCTCCCCGAACAGCGCGGCACCCAGCTGCTCCTCCGTCGTGCGCACCTCGTGCAGGCACTTCTCGTACTCCGCCAGCTCGCGGATCATGGCCAGAAGGGCCGGAACGTCATCGATCGTGGCTCTACGAATCATGCGCGCAGCCTAAGCGGCGAACCCCGCCCCTACGCCCCCGGCAGCCGCTCCACCAGAGCCACCTGCTCCCCGTCGAGCCGCCGCTCCCCCTCCTCGACGTCCCACACCGCGTTCTGCAGCACCCGCGCCAGCGTCCACACCCGCGCCCGCCGCCGGTCCAGCCCCAGCGCCTCGGTCATCAGGTCGAACCGCCACCGCACGTCACCGGCGTCGAAACGGTCCCGCAGAGCGGGCAGCAGATCGAAGCCCGGATCCCCCGCCAGCGGCTTCGGGTCGATCGCCAGCCACGGCTCCCGGCCCGCCGCCAGCACGTTGTCGAAATGCAGGTCCCAGTGCAGCAGCCGGTCCCCCGACTCACCCGCCACTTCCGCCACCTGCGCCCCCCATGCCCGTACCAGCCCCCGCTCCACCGGATCGGCCAACCGCCCCACCACCGCCGGCACCCGCGCCAGCAACCCCCGCACCTCGTCCTCCAACCGCCGCAGCCCCGCCGGCGCCGGCACCGCCGTCAGCCGCGCGAGCAGCCCCGCGACCACCTGCACCGCCGCCCGAGGCTCGTCCTCGGCCACCACCGACAGGTGCCGGCCGTGGTCCAGCCGCTCCAGCAGCAGCGTGCCCGTCGCCGGATCGTGCTCCAGCAACCGCACGCACCCCTCCCCCGCCCACCGCCGCAACGCCACCGGCTCGCCCGCGCTCTCGTCGTCCGGCATCGACACCTTCAACGCCGCCCCGGAACCGTCCCGCCGCCGCACCGGCAGCACCAGCGCCGTCACCCCGTGCAGCACCGGACCGTCCCGCCGCAGCTCCCACCGCTCCAGGAACTGGGCCACCCGCCCCGGCAACGCCGCCACGAACGCCCGCCCGGCCTCCCCGTTGAACCGGAGCTGCGCCCGCGCCAGCCCCTCCGGCACCTCGACCGCGTCACCGACCCCGCCGGCCCCACCGACCTCGCTCATGCCCCGACGGTAGCCCCCGACCCTGGACACGCATCCGGAACGCGGTGTACCACTCCCCCATGACCACCAGCTCGACGATCAACGGCGGCATCTCCTTCTGGTACGCGGACCAGGGCACCCCGCCACCCCGCGCACCCCTCACCGGGGACACCACCGCCGACGTGGTCATCGTCGGCGGCGGCTACACCGGCCTGTGGACGGCCTACTACCTCAAGCGAGCCGCACCCTTCCTCCGGATCACCGTCCTCGAACAGAAGTTCTGCGGCTACGGCGCCTCCGGCCGCAACGGCGGCTGGCTCTACAACGGCGTGGCCGGCCGCGACCGCTACGCCCGCCTCCACGGCCACGACGCGGCCAAACGCCTCCAGCAGGCCATGAACGACACCGTCACCGAAGTCGTCGAGACCGCCGCCAAGGAAGGCATCGACGCCGACATCCACCGCGGCGGAGTCCTCGAAGTCGCCCGCACCCCCGCCCAACTCACCCGCCTCAAGGCCTTCCACGAGGCCGAGACGGCGTTCGGCGAGACCGACCGCACCTTCCTCTCCGCCCTGGAGACCCGCGAGCGCATCGACATCGCCGACGCCGTCGGCGCCAGCTGGACCCCCCACGGCGCCCGCATCCACCCCGCCAAACTCGTCACCGGCCTCGCCGACACCTGCGAACGCCTCGGCGTCACCATCCACGAGTCCACCCCGGTCACCGAGATCGCCCCCAAGCGCGCCGTCACCCCCTACGGCACCGTCCGCGCCCCCTACGTCCTGCGCTGCACCGAGGGCTTCACCGCCGCCCTCAAGGGCCACAGACGCTCCTGGCTCCCCATGAACTCCTCCATGATCGTCACGGCTCCCGTCCCCGCCGACGTCTGGGACCGGATCGGCTGGAGCGACCGCGCCACCCTCGGCGACATGGCCCACGCCTACATGTACGCCCAGCGCACCGCCGACGACCGCATCGCCCTCGGCGGGCGCGGCGTCCCGTACCGCTACGGCTCCCGCACCGACCACGACGGCCGCACCCCGCCCACCACCGTCAGGGCCCTCGCGGACCTCCTCACCGCCTTCTTCCCCCAGCTCGCCGGCATCGAGATCACCCACGCCTGGTCCGGCGTCCTCGGCGTCCCCCGCGACTGGTGCGCCACCGTCGCCCTGGACCGCGCGACGGGCCTGGGCTGGGCCGGCGGCTACGTCGGCTCCGGCGTCGCCACCGCCAACCTGGCCGCCCGCACCCTGCGCGACCTGGTCCAGCAGGACTCCGGCCAGGGCGGTCCCACCGACCTGACCACGCTGCCCTGGGTCGACCACCGCGTCCGCCGCTGGGAGCCCGAACCCTTCCGCTGGCTGGGCGTCCACGCCCTCTACGCCGCCTACCGCGAGGCCGACCGCCACGAGTCCCGCACCCACACCCCGACCACGGCGCCCCTGGCCCGCCTGGCCGACCGCGTCGCGGGCCGCCACTGAGACGGGCCGGACGCCGGCCGGACACACCGAAGGCCTCGGACCACAACCGGTCCGAGGCCTTCGCGCACTGAGCCCCCTGTCGGGTTCGAACCGACGACCCCCGCTTTACAAGAGCGGTGCTCTGGCCAGCTGAGCTAAGGAGGCACGCCCGTGCAGTGTACCCAGGCCCGGGCCGCCCGACTGTCGAAAATCTCACGGTGCGTCCCGCGGTCGGGGCCGGCGCGGGTGCTGACATCCGGGCGCACGCCAGGTAGCGTCACCAGCGGTCCACTTCGTGGACTAGACCAAGACACTCCTTCCACTCGGATCGTCCGGCACGTTCCTGCCGGTAGAAGGGATGCATCACCCATGGCTTCTGTCACCTTCGACAAGGCGACCAGGCTCTACCCCGGCGGCGAGAAGCCGGCCGTCGATCAGCTGGAGCTGCACATCGAGGACGGCGAGTTCCTCGTGCTCGTCGGGCCCTCGGGCTGCGGCAAGTCGACCTCGCTGCGGATGCTCGCCGGCCTGGAGGACGTCAACGGCGGCGCCATCCGGATCGGCGACCGCGACGTCACACACCTGCCGCCCAAGGACCGGGACATCGCGATGGTGTTCCAGAACTACGCGCTGTACCCCCACATGAGCGTCGCCGACAACATGGGCTTCGCCCTGAAGATCGCCGGCGTCGAGAAGGCCGTCATCCGCAAGAAGGTGGAGGAGGCCGCGGACATCCTCGACCTGCGCCCCTACCTGGACCGCAAGCCGAAGGCGCTGTCCGGTGGCCAGCGCCAGCGGGTGGCGATGGGCCGGGCGATCGTGCGGCAGCCGCAGGTGTTCCTCATGGACGAGCCGCTGTCGAACCTCGACGCCAAGCTGCGCGTGTCCACGCGTACCCAGATCGCCTCGCTCCAGCGGCGCCTCGGCATCACGACCGTCTACGTCACGCACGATCAGGTCGAGGCCATGACCATGGGTGACCGGGTGGCGGTGCTGAAGGACGGCGTGCTGCAGCAGGTGGACACGCCGCGCAACATGTACGACCGGCCGGCGAACCTGTTCGTCGCCGGGTTCATCGGCTCTCCCGCCATGAACCTGGTGGAGGTGCCGATCGCCGACGGCGGTGTGAAGTTCGGCGAGAGCGTGGTGCCGGTGTCGCGCACGGCGCTGTCGGCCGCTGCGGACGCGGGTGACCGTACGGTGACCGTCGGCGTGCGGCCGGAGCACTTCGACCTGAGCGAGGAGGGCGGTCTGGCCGTCACCGTGAACGTGGTCGAGGAGCTGGGCGCGGACGGTTACGTCTACGGCACGGCCGAGGTCGGCGGCGCGCGGCAGGACCTCGTGGTCCGGGTGAACGGCCGGCAGGTTCCGGAGAAGGGCGCCACGCTGCACGTGACGCCGCGCTCCGGTGAGACGCACGTGTTCGCGACGTCGTCGGGCGAGCGCCTCTCCGACTGACCGCGTTCCGGGAGGGGTTCGGGTGCGGGGCGCCCGTGCCCCTCCCGCGTTTGCGGGGGGCTTCCGGTCATTTCCCCGGCGAACGGGGGCATTTCGAGCGGCGTGCGTCAACACCCCATTCGAAAAACCACGTCGAACCGTCCCTCGACAGGGTGACTAAATGTCGCCATATCTTCACCGAGCGCTACTCTCGCCCTCGTGACCCACACTGCACGCCGTATCGGCCGTTCCCTCGCCCTGGTCCTGCCCGTCGTTCTGGTCCTGTCCGGGACCCTCGCGGTCACCATGGTCCCTTGGGCCGACAACACGCCGTCCCAGATGCTGACCGCCTCCGCCGAGGACGTCTCCGTGCCGCAGAAGCCGGCCGCCGCGCACGAGGTGCTGCGCGACAAGCTGCTGAGCGAGCTGCAGCAGGGGACGGATCCGGGCGTGGTCCTCACGCACCTCCAGCAGGAGGTGGACAAGCGGCCCACGACGCTCGCCGCGCACTGCGTGGGCATCGCGCGGGCGCTGGGTGAGGCGGCCGTGAAGGTGGTGGGTCCGACGAAGGCCCAGTCCTACGCCCGCCCGGTGTGTGACACGTCGTACGCCACGGGGGTCCTCTCGGCGAGCTGACGGGCCGTTCCGGCCGCGTCGTGCGGTCGGGGGTCCTTAGGCTGCCGCCATGTCGGCACCTTTTCCTGTTCCGTCCTCCGTTCCTCCCGCAGCCGCGCGTCCTGCGGCGCCCACCCAGGCGGTCGTCCTGGCGGGCGGCCAGGGCTCGCGGCTGCGGCCGTACACGGACGACCGTCCCAAGCCGATGGTGGAGATCCCCGGTAGCGGTCTGCCGATCATCGGGCACCAACTGGCCTGGCTGGCCGCCGAGGGCGTCACGGACGCCGTGGTCTCGTGCGGTCACCTGGCGGAGGTCCTCCAGGAGTGGCTGGCGGCGGCGGTGCTGCCGCTGCGCGTGACGACCGTGGTGGAGGAGGAACCGCTGGGCCGCGGCGGCGGGTTGAAGTTCGCGGCGGCGCGACTGCCGTTCCCGGAGCAGCCGTGGTACGCGACCAACGGCGACGTGTGGACGCGGTTCTCGCTGCGCGAGATGGCGGCGTTCCACGAGGAGCGGGGGGCGCTGGCGACGTTGGCGCTGGCGCGGCCGCGGATCCCGTGGGGGGCGGTGGAGACCGACGAGTCGGGGCAGGTGCTGGACTTCGTGGAGGCGCCGCCGTCGCCGTACCTGATCAATGCCGGGGTGTACGTCTTCGCGACGGGCTTCGCCGCGCTGCTGCCGGAGCTGGGGGACCACGAGCGGTCGACGTTCCCGAGGCTGGCGCGCGAGCGGCGGCTGGCGGGCTTCCCGCTGCCGCAGGGGGCCTACTGGCGGGCGATCGACACGGCGAAGGACTTGGCCGAGGCGGCACGGGAATGGGGCGCTCAGGCGGCCGTCTGAGCCCTGCGCGCGGGGTACGGCGACGGGGCCCGGTGCACCTGGTGGTGCGCCGGGCCCCGTCGGGTGTGTCGGGCGGGGTGGCGGTCAGCCGAGGAGGCCGCCGACGAGGCCGGAGCGGCTGCCGCCGGAGGTGCCGCTGCCGGAGCCGCTGCTGCCCGAGGAGGTGGGCGTCCTGGGCGAGGTGGTCGCGGTGGATCCGCTGCGGGTGGTGCTGCTCCTGGGGGTCTGCTGGCCGCCGGTGCCGCGGGTGGCGGTGGGGGATTCGGAGCCGGTGGTGGTGCGGCCGGTGGTGCCGGGGGTGGCCTTGCCGGTCCTGGCCGGTTCGGACGCCTTGGCGGAAGGCGTGGCGGGGGCGGAGGGCTGCTGGGGCGGCGGGCCCTGCTGCTTGCGGGAGGTGGAGGGCTGCTGCTGCGGGAGCGGCTGCCCGGGCAGGTAGTTGGTGGGGGCCCGGCCCGGTCCGGGCACGGTGACGACGGTGCTGGAGCGGACGGCGCCGCCGAGGACGGAGCCGACGAGCAGGGTGAGCCCGCAGACGACGGCGGCCATGACGGCGCCGCGGCGCAGCACGCGGCGGCGCAGTTGCCAGACCTCGGAGCGGGGGCCGAGGGTGCGCCAGGCCTCGCCGGCGAGGCGTCCGTCGAGGGAGTAGACGGGCGCGCCGGCGATGATCAGGGGGCTCCAGGCGGCGAGGTAGATGATGTCGGGCGCGTCGTAGGCGGGGACGGTCTTCCAGCTGACGGTCATCAGCAGGGCGGCGGAGAGCAGGGCGCCGATGCAGGCGGCCAGTCGCTGCCAGAGGCCGAGGACGGTGAGGACGCCGACGACGACCTGGAGGAAGGCGACGCTGAGGCCGGCTCCGACGGGGTGGGCGAGGGCGAAGTCGCGCAGCGGTTCGGCGAGGGCCCACGGGTGCAGGGTGTGCAGCCAGGTGACCATGGACCCGCGTTCGCCGCCGTCGAAGTAGACGGGGTCGCACAGCTTGCCCATGCCGGCGTAGATGGAGATGAAGCCGAGGAAGATGCGCAGCGGCAGCAGGACGACGCCGAGGTTCATCCGGCGGCCGGGGTAGTACGAGGCGTGGCCGCGGGCGTCGGCCTGGGTCCGGCCGGCGCGGTCGGCGGGGCCGGTGCCGGGCGGGGGCTGGTGCGGGGGGCGGCCGGTGTACGGCAGGTCCCGTACGGCGGCCATGGCGCGGGTGTCGCGGTCGTCGTCGGCGTCGCGGTAGCTGCGCTGGCCGATGACGGTGGGGGTGGGGAGGGTGTCGTCGGCGAGGTCGTGCGCGAGGTCGACGCGCGGGATGACCTGGGTGGCGCCTCCGTCGTACTCGTCGTGGCCGCGGCCGGACTCCCGTACGGCCTGGAGCAGTCCGCCGGTGGCCGCGGAGTCGCCGGGGGACGACTTGCCGGACCAGACGACGGGGGCGCGGCGGCGGGTCGCGCCGGCCGCGGCCACCGCGGCGCCGCTGAGGGCGGGGATGCCGGCGGGGGTCTTCGCGGGCTGGTGGGGACGCGCGCTCGGGCTCGGTGCGAGCCGCACGCGGAAGCTGGCGTGGTTCACGATGACCTGTGCCGGGTCGCACGGCACCTTGACCATGCTCAGGGCAGGCTGGTCGTCGAACCGGGGCGTTCTGGTGTCCACACTCATCTAACCGAGTGATCAGTGTTTAGGACACTGCCTTGACAGCGTTGATCTGTCCGAGGCCCGTCAAGGCGCGATTTCCGGCCATCCGGCGGAGCCGGTGTCGCCCGGGAGGCGGGCGGTGCGGGCGGGCGGGTTTGGGCGGGTGTCCCACCCGGTCGGCGGCGGTGCGAGCCGCCGACCGGGGGAATCCGCACCGTGGTCAGCCGCGTCGGCGGGCGGCCTCGTAGAGGACGACGCCGGCCGCGACGCCGGCGTTGAGGGACTCGGCGCCGCCGGGCATGGGGATGCGCACGAGGTAGTCGCAGGTCTCGCCGACGAGGCGGCCCAGGCCCTTGCCCTCGGAGCCGACGACGATGACGACCGGGCCGCCCAGGGCTTCGAGGTCGCCGATCTCGTGCTCGCCCTCGGCGGCCAGGCCGACGACGGTGATGCCGGCCTTCTTGTAGTCCTGCAGGGCGCGGGTGAGGTTGGTGACGCGGGCGACCGGGGTGCGGGCCGCGGTGCCGGCGGAGGTCTTCCAGGCGCCGGCGGTCATGCCGGCGGCGCGGCGCTCGGGGATGACCACGCCGTGGCCGCCGAAGGCGGAGACGGAGCGGATGATCGCGCCGAGGTTGCGGGGGTCGGTGACGCCGTCGAGGGCGACGATGAGGGGGTCCTCGCCGTCGTCGTAGGCCTCGGCGGTGAGGTCGTCGGGGTGGGCGTACTCGTACGGCGGGACCTGCAGGACGAGGCCCTGGTGGTTGAGGCCGCCGGTCATCCGGTCGAGCTCGGGCCGGGGGGCCTCCATCAGGTTGACGTTGCCGCGTTCCTGGGCGAGGGCGAGGGCCTCGCGCACGCGCTCGTCGTTGTCGATGAACTGCTGGACGTAGAGCGTGGTCGCGGGGACGCCGTCGCGCAGGGCCTCGTAGACCGGGTTGCGGCCGACGACCATCTCGCTGGTGCCCTTGGGGCCGCCGCGGCGGGGCGCGGGGCGGCGCCGCTCGGCGGCCTTCGCCTTGGCGTTGGCGATGCGGTTCTTGACGTGGCCCTTGCGCATCGAGGCGGGCGGGGTCGGACCCTTGCCTTCCAGGGCCCGGCGCCGCTGGCCACCGCTGCCGACCGTGGCGCCCTTCTTGTTGGACGTGCGGCGGTTCCTGCGCTGGCTGTTCCCGGCCATGACTACCTGTCTCTGTGAAAAGTACGAACGTATCACCAGTGTGCCGCCCACAGCCTGTGGGCGGCACGTCCGGCTGGTCTCAGCGGGGGCCGAGCGTCCAGCGCGGCCCGGTGGGGCTGTCCTCGATGACCAGGCCCGACTGCTGGAGCTGGTCGCGGATGGCGTCGGCGGTGGCCCAGTCCTTGCGGCCCCGGGCCGACTCGCGCTGGTCCAGGACCAGGCGTACGAGGGAGTCCACGACGCCGTGGAGGTCCTCGCCGCGGTCGGTCTCGCCGGCCCAGTGCGGGTCGAGCGGGTCCAGACCGAGGACGCCCAGCATGGCCCGTACCTCGGCGAGGCGGGCGACGGCGGCTTCCTTGTCGTCGGCGGCCAGCGCGCTGTTGCCCTGGCGGACGGTGGTGTGGACGACGGCCAGGGCCTGCGGCACCCCGAAGTCGTCGTCCATGGCCTCGGCGAACGCGGGCGGCACGTCGGCGGCCGGTTCGACGACGCCCCCGGCCTTCTCCACGACGCGCTGGACGAAGCCCTCGATGCGCGCGAAGGCGGACTCCGCCTCGCGCAGGGCCTCCTCGCTGTACTCGATCATCGAGCGGTAGTGCGGGGTGCCGAGGTAGTAGCGCAGGACGATCGGACGCCAGTTCTTGACCATCTCGGAGACGAGCACCGAGTTGCCCAGGGACTTGGACATCTTCTCGCCGGACATGGTGACCCAGGCGTTGTGGGCCCAGTACCGGGCGAACTCGTCGCCGTAGGCCTTGGCCTGGGCGATCTCGTTCTCGTGGTGGGGGAAGACCAGGTCGAGGCCGCCGCCGTGGATGTCGAAGGCGCTGCCCAGGTACTTGTGCGCCATGGCCGAGCACTCCAGGTGCCAGCCGGGGCGGCCGCGGCCCCACGGGGTCTCCCAGGAGGGCTCGCCCGGCTTGGCGGCCTTCCACATCGCGAAGTCGCGGGGGTCGCGCTTGCCGGTCTCGCCCTCGCCGGAGGGCTGCAGGAGGTTGTCCAGGTCCTGGTTGGACAGGGCCAGGTAGTCCGGGTAGGAGCGCACGTCGAAGTAGACGTTGCCGTCGGCCTCGTAGGCGTGGCCGCGCTCGATCAGGCCGCGCATCATCTCGACCATCTCGGTGACGTGGCCGGTGGCGCGGGGCTCGTAGGTGGGCGGGAGGCAACCGAGGGCGGAGTAGCCGTCGTTGAAGGCGCGCTCGTTCTCGTAGCCGATGGCCCACCAGGGGCGGCCCTGCTCGGCCGACTTGGCGATGATCTTGTCGTCGATGTCCGTGACGTTCCGGACGAAGGTCACGTCGTAGCCCCGGTGGGTGAACCAGCGGCGCATGATGTCGAAGTTCAGACCGGAGCGGATGTGCCCGATGTGCGGGGCGGCCTGCACGGTCGCACCACACAGGTAGATCGAGACGCAGCCCGGCACGAGCGGGGTGAAGTCGCGGATCTGCCGGGCGCTGGTGTCGTACAGGCGAATAGTCACGGCAACCAGGGTAGTGCGCCTGCGGCAGTGCCCCGCGACCGTTTGCGGGCGCGGGGCGGCTTTGTCGCCGGACGGCGGCCCCGCCGAGCGGCGCTCGGGCGGGGCCCAGGTGCACCGGCAGGCCGGTGCGAGCGGTGCTCAGGCGGGGTTCGTGCGGTACACCAGGGCGGTGGCGATCGCGGCCAGGCCTTCGGCGCGGCCGGTCAGGCCCAGGCCGTCGGTGGTGGTGCCGGAGACGGCGACGGGGGCGCCGACGGCCTCGCCGAGCGCCTTCTGCGCCTCGTCGCGGCGCTTGCCGATCTTCGGGCGTACGCCGATCACCTGGACGGAGACGTTGCCGATCTCGAAGCCGGCCGCGCGCACGATCCGGGCCGCCTCGGCGAGCAGGGTGACGCCCGAGGCGCCCGACCACTCGGGCCGGGAGGTGCCGAAGTGGGCGCCGAGGTCGCCGAGGCCGGCGGCGGAGAACAGGGCGTCGCAGGCGGCGTGGGCGGCGACGTCGCCGTCGGAGTGGCCGGCCAGGCCGTACCCGCCGCTGTCGGCGTCGTCCCACCGCAGGCCGGCGCACCACAGCTCGCGGCCCTGCTCGAAGGCGTGGACGTCGGTGCCGATGCCGACGAGCGGCAGCACCGGGGGCGTGGGCGTCGGGGTGTCAGTAGGCATCGGTGGCCCTCCTGCGGGCGAGTACGGCCTCGGCGAGGACCAGGTCGAGCGGGCGGGTGACCTTGAAGGCTTCTTCGTGGCCGGGGACGACCACGACGGTGACGCCGGTCTTTTCCACCATTCCGGCGTCGTCGGTGGCGCCCTCGCCGTTGACGGCGACGCTGTCGTGGGCGCGCACCAGGGTGGCGCGGTCGAAGCCCTGCGGGGTCTGCACGGCCCGCAGCCGGGACCGTTCGGGGGTGGCGACGACCGGCTCGGGCTCGCCGGGCCGGCCGGGCTCGACCTCCTTGACGGTGTCGGCCAGCGGCAGGGCGGGCACGACGGCCGGGGCGCCGGCGCGGACGGCCTCGACCACGGCGTCGACGGTGTCGACGGGGACGAGGGGGCGCGCGGCGTCGTGCACGAGGACGTCGGTGACGTCCTCGGGCAGGGCGTCGAGGCCGGCCCGTACGGATTCCTGGCGGGTCTCGCCGCCGGGCACGACGAGGATGTCGGTCCGGTCGGGCAGGGCGTGCTCGTCGAGGAGGTTCTTCACCTCGCCGGCGCCGTCGGCGGGGGCGACGACGACCACCAGGGAGACGGCACGGGAGCGGGCCATGGCGCGGACGGCGTGGATCAGCATCGGCGTGCCGCCGAGCGTGCGCAGGGCCTTGGGCGCGCCGGGTCCGAGCCGGACGCCGCGGCCGGCGGCGGGGATCACCGCGGCGGTGCGGCGGGGGCGCTCGGGGCGCGATTCGTCATACATCGGGTAGCTCCGCTAGCTCCGGGGAATCGGCCAGGTTTGTGGCTTCGGCCGACGTGGGTATGGCCTGAAGGGTGCCGGGTGCGCTGCCCTCGCCCCTTCCGTGACGACCGGTCGAGCCGGCTGCCCGGACCCGGCACACGCCAGTACGCCGGCGCTCCGGCACGCCGGTGGTGCAGCACGGCGGTGCGGCGGTGTGTGATGTGGGTCCGGTGCGTGGAGGGCGACGTCGCGCGCGGCGTGCGGCGTGGTGTGCCGCGAGGTGGTGTGCGGGGCGCAGCAGGGTGCGTGAGGGATGTGCGCGGCGGGTGGGGCCAGACATGCCGCAGCGCCCGGCGACAGGCCTCCCGGACGAAAAAAGGGAGGCGCCGTCATCGGGCACCGCGGCACACTGTGTGGAACGGTCCGTCGCGTCAGGACGCGAGAACCTCGTCGAGGAGGGCCTCGGCCTTGTCCTCGTTGGTGTTCTCAGCGAGCGCGAGCTCGCTGACCAGAATCTGACGCGCCTTGGCGAGCATGCGCTTCTCGCCCGCCGAGAGCCCGCGCTCGCGCTCACGACGCCACAGGTCACGCACCACTTCGGCGACCTTGATGACGTCGCCAGAAGCGAGCTTCTCCAGATTTGCCTTGTAGCGACGGGACCAGTTCGTCGGCTCTTCGGCGTACGGTGCACGCAGCACCTCGAAGACCCGGTCCAGCCCGTCCTGGCCGACTACATCGCGAACGCCGACGAACTCCGCATTGTCCGCAGGCACACGAACCGTCAGGTCGCCCTGGGCGACCTTGAGCACCAAGTAGGTCTTGTCCACGCCTTTGATCTGGCGAGTTTCGATGGCCTCGATCAGCGCGGCCCCGTGATGGGGATAGACCACGGTGTCGCCAACCTTGAACGTCATGTGACAGGTACCCCTTCCGTGGCTATCCAGGGTAACACGAGAACTGACTGTTCTGAATGGCGTTTTCGCAGGTCAGGGCATATCTCGGGGCTTGACAACAGCGCGGGGGGCGTGCTGCGGAGGGCTTCCGGAAGGGGGTATTCGCAGGTCGGAGGCGCTGTGCGGACACGCCGAAACGGCCACGTTACACCTGCCGGGCGACCCGGTCGACGTGATGTACGTCCCGTTTTGCCTGGTTCGGCGGGGCCGCGGCGAACTACTCCGTTCGGCTGTCGGCCCTCCGTACGGAGCGGTTCCGGCCCAATCCTGAATTGATCACCGCGCCCGTTCGAAGGAATCCGGGAAATTGATCACCGGCGGGTGCCCGCCGGACGATCACCGGCGATTTACGGACGCGCACCGGAAGTGCGGCGGGAATGAAAGATCGGCGAGCCGGGAGCGGCGCGCCCGGCCGCACCCCCGCGGCACCGGAGGGTCGGGTGCGGGGGCGGGGCGGCGGCTCGGTAACCTAAGCGCGCTGACTGACCCTTAGGGCGGCTTTACCTTCGCCCGCACGACCCTCCGTCCGTACGTCCAAGGAGTTGCCGCCGCCGTGAGCCGCAGCCTTCGACGCGGCGCCCTCGCCGCCGCCGCCATCGTGTTCTCGATCGGATCGCTCGCCGCATGCGGTGCGGGCAACGACGCCCAGACGCTGCAGATCAAGCCGGACAACGCGGCCGTCACCAAGGGCGACATCAAGATCCAGAACGCTCTGGTGATCACCCAGGGCGAGAAGGAGAAGAAGGGTCCGGCCGTGGTGTCCGCGACCATCTTCAACGCCGGGACCAAGCCCGAGACCCTTGAGGCGATCACCCTCGGCGGCTCCAAGGGCCGGGTGGAGCTCAAGCCCGCGGCCGGCGGCACCGGCAAGATCGTCGTCCCGGCGGGCGGCTCGGTCGTGCTCGGCGGCAAGGGCAACGCCTCCGCCGTGATCGAGGGCGGCCGCGAGGCCGTCAAGGACGGCGACGCCCAGAAGGTCCAGTTCAAGCTCTCCAGCACCGGCGACGTCGCGCTGGAGGCCTTCGTGGTGCCGAGCACCGGCTACTACGCGGGCTTCGGCCCGACCGAGGCGCCCGCCGCGGCCGGTGCCACCCCCTCCGGCTCCCCCTCGGGCAGCCCGCAGGCCGGTGCCACGCCGTCGGGCGCGCCGTCCGGCAGCCCGCAGGCCGGTGCCACCCCGTCCGGCAGCCCGTCCGGTGCCGCCGCGGGCAAGCCGTCCGGTTCCCCGTCGGGCTCGCCGTCCACGGGCGCCGGTCACTGACACCGGTCACCGTTCACCGGCACCGGCACCAGACCGGTCACCGGTACCGGCCAGCCGGCCGGCCGGCCGATCGAACGCCGAAGGGGCCCCGTCCGCGCGATGCGGACGGGGCCCCTTCGTGTCCCGGCTCCGCCGGGCGGGCGCTCTACGGCTCGAACTTGTAGCCGAGGCCCCGGACCGTCACCAGGTAGCGCGGAGCACCCGGGTCCGGCTCGATCTTGGCGCGCAGGCGCTTGACGTGGACGTCGAGCGTCTTGGTGTCGCCCACGTAGTCCGCGCCCCAGACCCGGTCGATCAGCTGCATGCGGGTCAGCACGCGGCCCGCGTTGCGCAGCAGCATCTCCAGCAGGTCGAACTCCTTGAGCGGCAGGTCCACCTTCGCACCCGCGACGGTCACCACGTGACGGTCGACGTCCATGCGCACCGGGCCGGCCTCCAGCGCCGCGGGGGTGACCTCCTCCGGCTCGCCGCGGCGCCGCAGCACCGCGCGGATGCGGGCGACCAGCTCCCGCGAGGAGAAGGGCTTGGTGACGTAGTCGTCGGCTCCTATTTCCAGGCCGACCACCTTGTCGATCTCGCTGTCCTTGGCCGTCACCATGATCACGGGGACGTTGCTGCGGCCGCGCAGCTGCCGGCAGACCTCGGTGCCGGGCAGGCCCGGCAGCATCAGGTCCAGCAGCACGAGGTCGGCGCCGTTGCGCTCGAACTCGTCCAGGCCGTCGGGCCCGGTCGCCGCGATCGCGACCTCGAAACCCTCCTTGCGGAGCATGTAGGACAGGGCGTCGCTGAAGGATTCCTCATCCTCGACGACGAGCACTCGGGTCACGGAAGGACCTCCGGGGCAGGGGTGGTGGCTGGTACGGATTCGGAGTCGGCGGCGGTCGTCCGGGTGGCTGCGGCCTCCGGAAGCCTGAGGGTGAAGGTGGAGCCCTGTCCTTCGGAGCTCCACACGGTGACCTCCCCGCCGTGCGAGGCGGCCACGTGCTTCACGATCGCCAAGCCCAGCCCGGTCCCTCCGGTGGCGCGGGAGCGGGCGGGGTCGACGCGGTAGAAGCGCTCGAAGATGCGCTCGCGGTCCTTCTCGGGGATGCCGATGCCCTGGTCGGTGACGGCGATCTCGATCAGGTCGCCGCCGGGGCCGGAGACGCGGCGGCCGGCTATCCCGACGCGGGTGCGCGCCGGGCTGTAGTTGACGGCGTTCTCCACCAGGTTGCCGAGGGCCGCCGCGAGCTGGCTGCGGTTGCCCCAGACGCGCAGGTCGGCGGTGCCGCCCGCGGCCATGGTGATGTGCTTGGACTGCGCCGTGTGGCGGCAGCGGTCGATGGCCTCGGCGACGAGCGTGTCGACCCGGACCGGCTCGGCGTCCTCCAGCGGGTCGTCGTTCTGGACGCGCGAGAGGTCGATGAGCTCCTGCACGAGGTTGGTCAGCCGGGTCGCCTCGATCTGCATGCGGCCGGCGAAGCGCATGACCGCCTCGGGGTCGTCGCTGGCGTCCATGACGGCCTCCGAGAGCAGCGAGAGCGCGCCCACGGGCGTCTTCAGCTCGTGCGAGACGTTGGCGACGAAGTCCCGGCGGACCGCCTCGATGCGGCGGGCCTCGGTGAGGTCCTCGACCAGCAGCAGCACCAGCCGGGAGCCCAGCGGGGCCACCCGGGCGGAGACGGCCAGCGCCTCGCCGCGGCCGGTGCCGCGGCGCGGCAGGTCGAGCTCCACCTGCCGTATCTCGCCGTCGCGGCGGGTGTCGCGGGCCATGTGGAGCATCGGCTCGACCGCCAGCTTGCCGCCGCGCACGAGCCCGAGGGCGTACGCCGCCGAGCTGGCCTTGACCACCGCGTCGGCCTCGTCGAGGACGACGGCGGAGGAGCGCAGCACGGACAGGACGGTGTCCACACCCGGGGGCAGCACGGCGTTGATGTCGGGGCGCATGGAGCTCCGGGTGGGGCGGGCCTGGTCGCGCTCGCTCCAGCGGAACGCCAGCATGGCGATCACGCCGGTGCACAACCCGGCGATCGCGGCCACTGCGGCGACCGCCGCGTTCACGTCCATGCATCCAGGTTAAGCAGGCACGACGACGGTTCCACAGCCGTTCGGGTGGCACCTCGAACACTCGTCGCCCAGAGTTCACCGTGGCGACGGAGGTGATTCACTTCCGGTGTCGCAGTCGGACGCGTTCTCGGCCGACCGTGTCGATGTGGGGCAAAGGGCCCCGGCCTCCCGGGCCGGACGCAACCGCCCGGGCCGGACACAAGAGAGGGACACCCAATGCGGGACGCGTACCACGAGGAACTGGACTCGATCGGGGAGAGCCTGGTCGAGATGGCCCGGCTGGTCGGGTCCGCGATCGGGCGGGCGACGACCGCCATGCTCGACGCCGACCTCAAGCTCGCCGAGAGCGTCATCGCGGCGGACCAGAAGATCGACGACCTCCAGCACGACCTGGAGGCCCGCGCCATCGCCCTGCTGGCCCGCCAGCAGCCGGTCGCCACCGACCTGCGGATCGTGGTCACCTCGCTGCGCATGAGCGCCGACCTGGAGCGCTCGGGCGACCTGGCCCAGCACGTGGCCAAGCTGGCCCGGCTGCGCTTCCCCGACTCGGCCGTGCCGCGCGACCTGCACGCGACCATCCTGGAGATGGGCCAGCTGGCGCAGCGCCTGATGGCGAAGGCCGCCGAGGTGATCATCACCAAGGACGTGGACCTGGCGATGCAGCTGGAGACGGACGACGACGAGATGGACCAGCTGCACCGCACGCTGTTCCAGCACCTGATGGACGACCGCTGGAAGCACGGCATCGAGACGGCCGTGGACGTCACCCTGCTGGGCCGCTACTACGAGCGCTTCGCCGACCACGCGGTGTCGGTGGCCAAGCGCGTGGTCTACCTGGTCACGGGCGAGCACGCGGACGACTTCCAGGCCCCGACGCAGGTCGAGGGCGCCTGAGCCGCCGACGGCGTACGGGCGGTCGGCGCGCTGCGGGGCCGGCGCGCCGCCGCGGGCGTGCGGCCGAGCCACAGTGCGCCGTTGACGCGCCTGCCGGCCTGGGCATGAATGAGGCGAAAGGCAGTACGAACCGACCCCGTACGCCTGCGAGGAGGAACCATGCCCGATTCCCCCGTTCCCATCACCCCGGAGCAGGAGCAGCCCCAGCGGCCGGAGCCGGTGCGCCTGCCCCTGCTGGCCGCCTGCGGCTGCGGCTCGGGCTGCGGCTGCGGCTGCCAGTCCGGCGCACCGTGCCAGTGCGGCTGAGCGCACCACCGCTGCACACGGCGAGGGGCCCCGCCCCGGGCGTACCCCGGGCGGGGCTCCTCGTCGTGCGTGCGCCGCGCCCTCAGGCCGGGCGGCCGGCGGCCTCCGCGCGCGGGGCGGCGCACACCACCATCGAGGTGAAGACGTCCGCGCGGGAGCTGACGACGTAGGTCCGCTTCGCCCCCGGCACCCGGAAGCACAGCAGGGCGTCGTCCTCCCCCTCGAACACACCGAGCACCACCTCGCGGGCCCCGGCCTCCTGGCACCCGACCTGCTCGGGCCGGTCCCGCCGGTCACCGGTCAGGCAGTCGCCGACGGCGATGCCGCCGTGCTGCTCGCGCCAGTCGTCGGCGTAGGCGTAGACCGTCAGCGCCAGCAGCACCGCGACGCCCAGCCCCCCGCACACGCGGTTGATCCTGCTCCCCGTCCCCATGGCCGGATCTTGTCAGAGGAGCGGGAGCAGGAGAAGGCCCCCCGCCCGCCGGTGCGGGCAGGGGGCCTCTCACGGGTCGTGCGGGGTGGGGCCGGGCCTACTTCTTCTTGCCCTGGTTCTTGACGGCCTCGATGGCGGCCGCGGCGGCCTCCGGGTCGAGGTAGGTGCCGCCCGGGTTCAGCGGCTTGAAGTCGGCGTCCAGCTGGTAGGAGAGCGGGATGCCGGTCGGGATGTTCAGGCCCGCGATGTCGGCGTCGGAGATGCCGTCCAGGTGCTTGACCAGGGCGCGCAGGCTGTTGCCGTGGGCGGCGACCAGGACCGTGCGGCCGGCCAGCAGGTCCGGGACGATGCCGTCGTACCAGTACGGCAGCATGCGGACGACGACGTCCTTCAGGCACTCCGTCCGCGGGCGCAGCTCCGGCGGGATCGACGCGTAGCGCGGGTCGTCCGACTGGGAGAACTCCGTACCGTCCGCGAGGGCCGGCGGCGGGGTGTCGTACGAGCGGCGCCACAGCATGAACTGCTCCTCGCCGAACTCGGCGAGGGTCTGGGCCTTGTCCTTGCCCTGCAGGGCGCCGTAGTGGCGCTCGTTCAGGCGCCAGGAGCGGTGGACGGGGATCCAGTGGCGGTCGGCGGCCTCCAGCGCGAGCTGCGCGGTGCGGATGGCGCGCTTCTGGAGGGAGGTGTGGACCACGTCGGGCAGCAGGCCGGCGTCCTTGAGCAGCTCACCGCCGCGGACCGCCTCCTTCTCGCCCTTCTCGTTGAGGTTGACGTCCACCCAGCCGGTGAACAGGTTCTTCGCGTTCCACTCGCTCTCGCCGTGGCGGAGGAGGATCAGCTTGTACGGTGCGTCGGCCATGGCGTCGAGCCTAATGGACGCCCCGGGGCGGTCGCGCGCCGCCCGGCGGGGGCTGTGGATTGACGGTCCGCGTCAATTCGGTGGCGCCTCGCACGGCCCCATTTGTAACGTGCCGAGTGCTGAGGAGCCGCTTACACCGCCGGGGGGAATTCCGTATGTCCGTCGCATCCGTCGGACGGGCCGCGCGCGCGAGCGTGTCCGGTCTGCCGCGCGCCTTCTGGTGGCTGTGGGCCAGCACCCTGGTGAACCGGCTCGGAGCCTTCGTCGCCACCTTCATGGCCCTGTACCTGACCCTGGAGCGCGGCTACTCGGCCTCCTTCGCGGGCCTGGTGGCCGCCCTGCACGGGCTGGGCGGGGTCGTCTCCTCCCTGGTCGCGGGGGTGCTCACGGACCGGCTCGGGCGGCGGCCGACCATGCTCGCGGCGAACGTCGCCACCGCCGTGACGGTGGCGCTGCTCGGCTTCATGGAGCATCCGGTGGCCATCGCGGTGGTGGCGCTGCTGGTCGGCATGGCCTCCAACGCCTCGCGCCCGGCGGTGCAGGCGATGATGGCCGACATCGTGGCCCCCGAGGACCGGGTGCGGGCGTTCGCGCTGAACTACTGGGCGATCAACCTCGGCTTCGCCGTGAGCTCGGTCGGCGCCGGCTTCATCGCCGAGTTCAGCTACCTGGCCGGCTTCCTGGTGGAGGCCGCGCTGACGCTGGCCTGCGCCGTGCTGGTCTACGTCAAGCTGCCGGAGTCCCGTCCGGTGCGGGACGCGGCGGCCGGCGGGGACGGGCGGGCCGACGGGGAGCTCGGCCTGGGGTCGGTGCTGCGCGACGGCCGGTTCATGGCCGTGGTGGGCCTGTCGTTCCTGGTGTCGCTGATCTTCACCCAGGGCTCGGTGGGGCTGCCGGTGGCGATGGGCTCGGAAGGGTACTCGCCCGCGGACTACGGCCTGGTCATCGCGGTGAACGGGGTGCTGATCGTGCTGGTCCAGCTGCCGGTGACCCGGTACGTCGAGCAGCGCGACCCGCGGCGGGTGCTGGTGCTGTCGGCGCTGCTGGTCGGCTACGGCTTCGCGCTGACGGCCTTCGCCGGATCGCTGGCGGTGTACGCGCTGACGGTGTGCGTGTGGACGCTGGGCGAGGTGATCAACTCGCCGGTCCAGATGGGCCTGGTCGTCCGCCTCTCGCCGGTCCACGGCCGGGGCCGCTACCAGGGCGTGTACACGATGTCCTGGGCGGTGGCGGCGCTGGTGGCCCCGCTGATGGCGGGCTTCGTCATCGACGGCTTCGGCGCGGTCTGGCTGTGGGCGGGGACGGGCGTGCTGGGCACGGTGGCCGCGGCCGGCTACTGGTTCCTGATGCGCGACCTGCCGTCGGCCGCGGCGTCCGGGGCCGAGGCCTGCGCCGGGACGACCTCGGCGGAGACCCGGGCCGGGGCGGAACCCCCGGAGGCGGGGGCCGGGGCGGGGGCTCCCGGTGCCGGGGCCGGGGCCTCCGAGACCGGGGCCGGGGCCTCCGAGACCGGGGCCGGGGCCAAGGCCGGCGCGACAACCTAGCCGCGGGCGCCGGCGTACGGGCCGGCGCCGCCCGGCGTCAGGCCGACGGCCGGGTCAGGTGCTTGAAGGCGTCCAGGTTGCGCGTGGACTCCCCGCGCGCCACGCGCCATTCGTACTCGCGCCGGATCGCGCCGGCGAAGCCGAGCTCCAGCAGGGTGTTGAAGGCGCCGTCCGCGGCCTCCAGGACCGTGCCGAGGACCCGGTCGAGCTCCTGCGGCGTGACCGCGGACAGCGGGAGCCGGCCGGCGAGGTAGATGTCGCCGAGCGGGTCGACCGCGTAGCCGACGCCGTAGAGCTTGAGGTTGCGCTCCAGCAGCCAGCGGTGCACGCCGGCCTCGTTCTCCTCGGGGTGCCGGATGACGAACGCGTTGACCGACAACGAGTGCCGCCCGAGCTTGAGCGAGCAGGTCGTGGACAGCTTCCGGGTGCCGGGCAGCTGGACGACGTACGAGCCGGGCTGGGGCGACTCCCAGGTCAGGCCGGCGTCGGCGAGGGTGCTCTCGATGATCTCCGCGGGGTCAGCCATGGAGGGAGCGTACGCGACGGCGGTGCTCGTGCATGGCCGCGGTGTACACGTCGGCGGTGCCGCTCGCGGCGGTGTCCCAGCCGAAGAACTGGGCGTGCCGCGCGGCCTCCCGGCCCATGCGTTCGGTCAGGCCCGGGTCGTCGGCGAACCGGCGCAGCCGGGCGGCGTAGTCGGCCGGGTCGTGGCCGGGGACGAGCAGGCCGGTGACGCCGTCGTTGACGGCGACCGGCAGGCCGCCGACCTCGGCGGCGAGCACCGGGGTGCCGGTGGCCTGCGCCTCGATGGCGACCAGCCCGAAGGACTCGTTGTAGGAGGGCATGACCAGCACCGACGCCGCCCGGAACCAGTCCGCGAGCCGGTCCTGCGCCACCGGCGGGTGGAAGTGCACGAGATCGGCGATGCCCAGCTTGGCGGCGAGCTTCTGCAGGCCCTCGGGCTTGGCCAGGCCGCTGCCGCTGGGGCCGCCGACGACGGGTACGAACAGCCGGCGGCGCAGCGAGGGGTCCTGGTCGACCAGGTGGGCGACGGCGCGCAGCAGCACGTCGGGGGCCTTGAGCGGCTGGATGCGGCCCGCGAACAGCGGTATGAGCGCGTCCTGCGGCAGCCCGAGCCGGGCCCGGGCGGCGGCCCGGCCGTCCCCGACGGTGAAGCGGTCGAGGTTCACGCCGGGGTGCACGACGGCGACCTTGGCCGGGTCGGCGTCGTAGTGCCGCACCAGCTCGTCGGCCTCCTCGGTGGTGTTGGCGATGAGCCGGTCCGCGGCGGCCACGATCTGGGTCTCGCCGATGACGCGGGCGGCCGGCTCGGGGGTGTCCCCGGCGGCCAGGGCGGCGTTCTTGACCTTGGCCATGGTGTGCATGGCGTGCACCAGCGGAACGCCCCAGCGCTGGGCGGCGAGCCAGCCGACGTGGCCGGAGAGCCAGTAGTGGGAGTGGACGAGGTCGTAGTGGCCGGGGCGGTGGCCCGCCCAGGCCTGCATGACCCCGTGGGTGAAGGCGCACAGCTGCGCGGGCAGCTCCTCCTTGGCCAGCCCCTCGTAGGGGCCGGCGTCCACGTGCCGGACGAGCACCCCGGGGGCCAGCTGCACGGCGGGCGGCAGGCCGCCCTCGGTGGCCCGGGTGAAGATCTCGACCTCGATGTTGATCGCGGCCAGCCGCTTGGCGAGCTCGACGATGTAGACGTTCATCCCGCCGGCGTCACCGGTGCCGGGCTGGTGCAGGGGGGAGGTGTGCACGCTGAGCATGGCCACGCGGCGCGGCTTGCGGTGGTGGCCGACGGCCGGCAGGCGCAGCCGGTGCGGTTCGGCGTGGCGGGACATGCGGCCGGCGGCGAGCCTGCCTCCGAGCCGGGACACGTACTGGCTCAAGGGAGCAGTCCTCTCGGTCGGGGCCTGACGAGCATGACGACACGGGCATGGCGACGAGGGCGCGGTACGCCCTGCAGGGGGTGCAACCAGTCGGGGGCGGTCCGGCATTCCACGCCGGAGCGGATCGGCGGGGATTTGCTCGATTTTTATCCGGGCGGGGCGTTCCGCTTACCCTCGGCGCATGGCCTCCCGCACCCCTCCCCCGAGCCGCCCGGTGGGCACGGTGACCCGCGGGACCACGAATCCGAACCGGCTGCGCCGCATGGACCGCTGGATCGCGGCCGTGCACGGGCCGGCGCTGCGCCGGGCCGCGGCGCCGGTCGCCGTGGACCTCGGGTACGGGGCCGCGCCGTGGACGGCGGTGGAGCTGCTGACCCGGCTGCGGGTAGCGGCGCCGCAGGTGCGGGTGGTGGGCATCGAGATCGAGCCGGCCCGGGTGGCGGCGGCGCGGCCGTACGAGCGGGAGGGGCTGACCTTCCGGCACGGGGGCTTCGAGGTGCCGCTGGAGGCCGGGCAGCGGCCGGCGCTGATCCGGGCGGCGAACGTGCTGCGGCAGTACGACGAGGAGCAGGTCGAGGCGGTGTGGCGGCGGCTGTGCGCGCGGCTGGCGCCGGAGGGGCTGCTGGTGGAGGGGACCTGCGACGAGATCGGGCGGCGGCACGTGTGGGTGGCGCTGGGCCCGGAGGGGCCGCGCACGGTGACGTTCGCGACCCGGCTCGGCTCCCTGGAGCGGCCCTCGGACCTGGCGGAGCGGCTGCCCAAGGCGCTGATCCACCGCAACGTGCCGGGGGAGCCGGTCCACGCGTTCCTGAGGGACTTCGACCGGGCGTGGGCGGCGGCGGCGCCGTACGCCTCCTTGGGGGCCCGGCAGCGGTGGATCCGCACGGCGCGGTCGCTGGCGGCGGACTGGCCGCTGACGGACGGACCGCGGCGGTGGCGGCAGGGGGAGTTGACGGTGCGGTGGGAGGCGCTGCGTCCGGCCGGGTCCGCCGGATGATCGGCGCGTCGTCCCCAAGGGTGTCGTAATCCGCCGGGACATGGCACCATCCGGAAGGCGATGGAAGTTACTGACGAATAGTCAGATCTGTTGGCCCAGGGGGGACCGCAACCATGAACCGACGGCGGCACAGCGCGTCCGCACTCACGCTGCTCTGCGCCACGGCCATCCTGGTGGCCGCCTCCTTCACCGGCCCGGTGGCCCCGGCGTACGCCGCTCCCCAGCCGGAGCCGGGGCGCAAGTCCCTGGAGCAGGTGCGCAAGGAGATCGAGGAGCTCTACCGGCAGGCGGGCACCGCGACGGACGCCTACAACCTCGCCGAGGGCGAGACCAAGGCCCAGTCCGAGAAGATCGTGGAGATCGCCAAGCAGGTGCAGGCCGGTCAGGAACGGCTGACCGGGCTGAAGAACAAGGCCGGCGCCGCCGCCCGCGCCCAGTACCGCTCCGGCGGGATGCCGCCGGGCGCGCAGCTGGCGCTGAGCAGCGACCCCGGCACGTACCTGGCCGGGGTGGACCTGCTGCGCCAGGGCGAGAAGGCCACGGCGGACACCATCTCGGAACTGACCCGCACGCAGAAGCAGTTGCAGAGCTACGCGGTCGACGCGAGCGCGCGCTGGCAGGTCCTGGAGGAGAACCGGGTCAAGCAGGAGAACGCCAAGAAGGAGATCGAGCAGAAGATCAAGGCGGCGGAGGAGCTGGAGAACAAGCTGGAGGCCGAGGAGAAGGCCCGGCTGCTGCAGCTCGAACAGGAGGACCAGTACAAGGCGCAGAAGGCCTGGCTGTCCACGGGCGTGCTGAAGGAGATCAACGGCGCGGCGTCGGACGCCGGGAAGAAGGCCGTCGCGTACGCCACCGCCCAGATCGGCAAGCCGTACGTGTGGGGCGCCACGGGCCCGGGCTCCTTCGACTGCTCGGGCCTGACCTCCCAGGCCTGGCGGGCGGCGGGCCGCGGCATTCCGCGGACCTCGCAGGAGCAGTTGCGGCTGCTGCCGAAGATCGCGGTCAAGGACATGCGTCCGGGCGACCTGATCATCTACTTCGACGACGCCAGCCATGTCGGCATGTACGTCGGCGACGGGGCGATGGTGCACGCGCCGCGGCCGGGGCGCAGCGTGACGATCGCGGGGGCGGGCTCGATGCCGATCAAGGCGGTCGTCCGCCCGGACGCGTGAGCCGGACTCCCGCCGGGACCGGCCGGGGGCGACGTCCCGCGTGGCGAGACGGGTGGGGCCCCGCCCGTGACGTACGTCATCCCGGGGACCGGGACGACGTACGCGATATCGGCACATGACGGCGGCAGGTGAGACCTTGGCCATTGACGGTCGCAGGTCCCGGGCCGCTAGGGTCGCCTCCGAGCGCACCCTCGGGGGGAGGGAAGGAACCGGAATCGATGCCCGTACCCGTACCGCGGCAGAGGGACACCCCGGCTGCGGAGAGCGGTCAGGCCGTGCTGCCCGGCGCACACCTCGCCCGTCCGCAGGCCACGCCGCCGCACCCCGCAGGGACCGGCACGGCGAGCCCCACCGCCTCCCTCCCGGCCCCGGCGGCCCCGCAGAGCCTGACCTTGCTGGTGATCGACGACGACCCGGCCGGGGGCCTGACCGTCCCCGAGATCCTCGACAGCGACGGCCACCGCATCCGCCTGCGGACCGCGCGGAACCTCACCGAGGCCGCCCGGCTGCTCACCCCGGACGTGCACTGCGTGCTGCTCGACCTGTCGATGCCGCACGGCCCGGGCGGGTCCGAGGCCGCCGGGGACCAGCTGGACGTGCTGCGGGAGGTGCTGCGGATCGCCCCGCGCCACGCCGTGCTCGTCCTCACCGCCGAGGCGGACGCCGAGCGGGCGGCCGAGGCCGTCCGGGTCGGCGCCACCGACTTCCTCTTCCGCGACGAGCTGGACGGGCGGCTGCTGAGCCGCGCCGTCCGCTACGCCGTCGAGCGCAAGCGGGCCGACATCGCCCAGTACAAGCTCGCCGAGTCCCGGCTGCGGGCCCAGGAGAACTCCCGCCTCGAACGCGGCCTGCTGCCCACCCCGCTGCTGGAGGGCTCCGACCTCCGCTTCGCCGCCCGCTACCACGCCGGGCGCAGCCGGGCCCTGCTGGGCGGGGACTTCTACGACACCGTCCGCACGCCCGACGGCACGGTCCACGCCATGATCGGCGACGTCTGCGGCCACGGCCCGGACGAGGCCGCCCTCGGCGTGGAGCTGCGGATCGCCTGGCGGGCGCTGACCCTGGCCGGGCTGTGCGGGGACGAACTGCTGGCGACGCTGCAGCAGGTGCTGGAGGTGGAACGGCCCTGCGAGGAGATCTTCGCCACGCTGTGCACCGTGGACATCTCCCCCGACGGCCGCAGCGCCGGGCTGTGCCTGGCCGGCCATCCGGCCCCGCTGATATCCCGGCCGGGCCGGCCCGCGCGGCTGCTGCCGTACGAGAGCAGCGGCCCCGCGCTCGGCCTGCTGCCGAAGGCGCGCTGGCCGCGCCGTCAGGTCGAGCTCGGCGGCACCTGGAGCCTGATGCTCTACACCGACGGCCTGATCGAGGGCCGGATCGGCGAGGGCCGCGAGCGCCTCGGCCAGGACGGCATGGTGGAGATGATCAACCGGCACCTGGACCAGGGCCTGCGCGGCGAACGCCTGCTGGAGGCCGCCGTCACCGAGGCCCGCCGGCTCAACGGCGGCGAGCTCACCGACGACGTGGCCGTGGTCCTGCTGGACCGCGCGGGAACCCGCTCCCGGCCCCGGCCCTGACGGACCGGCCCTGACAGCCTCGGCCCGGACGGGCCGGCGGCTCAGCGCCCGCCGTTGTAGGGCCCGTACGGCCCGTCGCTGCTGCTGCCCCCGCGGCGCCGGCCGCCCCCGCTGACCTCGGCCAGCGCCGGCCGTACGTCGACCATGAAGACGATCGTGGCGATCAGGCCGGCGATCTGGAGGAACATCAGCCCGCCCAGCAGCCCCCAGAACACGAGGAAGTCGAACAGGACGGTGAAGCCGAGCACCACCGTCCAGAACGTCTTGGTCTGCTTGTCGGCGGCCCGGTAGGCGTCGCTGCGGGCGGCGAGCGCGAGCAGGCAGGCCACGGCGGCGAACACCAGCATGCCGATGTCGATCAGCACCCAGATGGAATCGAACTGGTCCATCAACATGTCGCCTACCGCCTCTGCCGCCTCGTACCCGACCGTGGAGCGCCCGCCCCGGGCTCCACGCTACCGATAGAACGGGCCGGACACCCCCAAGGTGCCCGGCCCGTTCGTGTGCGTCCTCAGCTCTCGGTGGCCGCGGCCTTCTTGGCGGCCGGCTTGCGCGTGCCGGTCCGGCGGGCCGCGGGCTTGGCCTCCTCGCCGGCACCCTCCTCGCCGGCGGCCGGCTCCGCGGCCCCGTCCGGCTGCCCGGCCGACGCCTGCGGGGCCGGGTCGGGCTCGACGACCTCGGCGATGTCGACGATCTCGTCGGCGACCTCGCCGCGCCAGGCGCGCACGGCCTGCTCGCCGTGCTCGGCGACCTTGTCGTAGGTCTCCTTGGCGCGCACCGCGTACTCGGCGGCGACGCCGACGCCGCGCAGCGCCAGGTCCTGGGCGGCCTCGCCGAACTTCTTCGGGTCGAAGGAGCCCAGCACCTCGGCGACCTTGGCGGTCACCACGTCCTGGACCTCCTTGGCCTTCTCCTGCACGACCTTCGGGTCGGTGTTGCGCACGGCCTCGATGCGCGCCGGCGCCTGCTCGCGCACCTGCTCCAGGAGCGCCGGCACCTTCTTGGCCTGCTGCACGGCGAGATCCGCCGTGCCGGCGGCGAAGTAGAGGGGAGTCGGGTCGGTGAGGGTCTTCTTCAGGTCATCGACGATGGCCATGGTGGCTGGTCCTCCCGGATCACAGTTCAGTTCGTGGACGGCGACGGCTCGCCGTGGCCTGCGTCGGGGTCGGCGCCGAGCCCGTTCTCCTTGCGGAACGACTCGTAGATCTGGAGCAGCGCCTGCTTCTGCCCCTCGGTGATGGTGGGGTCGGCGAGGATGACGGCCCGCGTCTCCACCTCGCCCCGGTCCCGCTCATCCAGGATCCCGGCCTGCACGTACAGCGTCTCCGCGGAGATCCTCAGCGCCTTCGCCAACTGCTGGAGGATCTCCGCGCTCGGCTTGCGCAGCCCGCGCTCGATCTGACTCAGGTACGGATTGGACACGCCCGCGGCGTCGGCGAGCTGCCGCAACGAGAGCTGGGCCTGCCGCCGCTGCTCCCGCAGGAACTCCCCGAGACTGCCGACATTGAGCGATGCCATGCTCCGCATCCTCCCCCACTTCGCTAACTTTTGCAAGCACTCGCTTGCAACAGCGCGCACCCGCAGGTGCACCCCTTCAGTCCACCTCCCGGCGGCCGATCACCACCGTGGCGTGGAGGTCCTCCGAGCTCGTGGCGCGGACCGACAGGCCCGCGGCGGTCAGGGCGGCCGCGGTGGACGGGGACTGGCGGGCGCTCGTCTCGATCAGCAGGTGACCGCCCGGCGCCAGCCAGGCCGGGGCCCCCTCGGCGACGCGGCGCTGGACGTCCAGGCCGTCCGGGCCGCCGTCCAGGGCGGTGCGCGGCTCGTGGTCGCGGGCCTCCGGCGGGAGCAGGCCGATGGCGTCCGTGGGGACGTACGGCGCGTTGACCACCAGGACGTCCACCCGGCCGCGCAGCGACGGCGGCAGGGCGTCGTACAGATCGCCCTCGTGCACCCGGCCGCCGACCGGGGCGACGTTGCGGCGGGCGTAGGAGGCGGCGACCGGGTCGATGTCCGCGGCGTGCAGCTCGACCGTGCCGCCCAGCTCCGCCGCGACGGCCGCGCCGATCGCGCCGACCCCGCAGCACAGGTCCAGCACCACCGCGCCGGGCCGGGCCAGGCCCGCCGCCTCCTGGACGAGGAACTCCGTGCGCCGGCGCGGCACGAACACCCCCTCGCCCACCGCCATCCGCAGCCCGCAGAACTGCGCCCAGCCCACCACGTGCTCCAGCGGCTCACCGGCCACCCGCCGCGCCACCAGCGCGGCCAGCTCCGCCTCGTCGGCGGCGGCCGAGGCCAGCAGCTCGGCCTCCTCCTCGGCGAACACGCAGCCCGCCGCGCGGAGCGCGTCGACGACCGGCGTGTGGATTCCTGTCATGTCCTGTCCACCCTCCCTCGCGTCCGTCCCGTCAGAAGATGTCCGGGCACCACGGACGCCGGGCCGTACGGAAGACCACGTCCGCCAGCGCCGCCGCGCCGGGCCGTTCCTCGGCGACCCGGCCGAGGGCCGCGAGCCGCACCACCGAGCCCTCGCCGAGGTAGAGCGCGCCCAGTTCCGCCACGTCCAGGCGCAGGTCCGCCGGGACCGTGTCGGGCACGGCCTCGCACTCCCCCGCCGCCGCGTCGAGCCGGAACCGGCCGCCGGACAGGCCGCTCCGGTCGGTCACGTCCAGCACCAGCGTGCCCGGCGCCTCGTACGTACGGGCCGACAGCGCGGCCGGGACGTCCAGCAGCCGCACCCACAGGTGGTCGGCCGCGGTGAGCGTGCGCGCGGCGCGCGGGTCGGGCAGGAGGTCCGGCAGGAGGTCGTCGGGGGCGCGGTAGCCGGTGCGCACCTTCATCACCCAGTCCATGGAGCACACGTAGTGCCACAGCGCGCGCTCCGCGTCCGGGGTGGCCGCCAGCAGCTCGTGGACGGTCAGGGTGTTCAGTGGGATCTTGGCGTCGGTCCACGTCTCGTCGGTGGTGTACGCGACGTAGCCGTCGACGCTGCCCCCGGGCGAGCGGTAGGCCGCGAACAACTGGCCGGTCCACGGCCGGAAGGACGGCCGGTCCAGGCCGGTCGCCTGGTTCCACACCCACCAGCCGCGGCGGACCACGCCCGCCCGGCCCGCGCCCAGCCGCTCCAGCAGCTCCGGGCCGAACTCCCGTACGTCCGCGGGCTCCACGAAGTCGATCCGCCCGCCGCACTCCGGCCGGGCCCAGCGCCGGTCCAGCCCGGCCCGGCTGACGTCGACCTCCCACTCCACCAGCGAGGTGGCGGGGCCGTAGCCGTAGCGCCCGTAGATCGGGTACTCGGCGGCGATCAGCGTGGAGACCACTTCCCCGCGCTGCCGCGCGGCGGTGAGCTCGTCGGCCATCATCCGGCTCAGCAGGCCCTGGCGGCGGTGGGTGGCCAGCACGGAGACGTTGGTGACGGCGCTGGCGGCGACCCGGGCGCCGCCGGGCACCGCCAGGTCCTGCGCGAAGCTGCGGAACGTGGCCACCAGGCGGCCGGTGTCCCGGTCGAACGCGCCGCGCACCCGGTCGAGGTCGGTCCACTTCAGCCGGGTGGTGACGTCCTCGGGCGTGACCTGCGGGGGGTTGAGGAAACCGATGTGGTTGGCCCGGAACCAGTCGGGGAACTCGGATTCGGTGATCAGCCTGACGTCAGCGTCGCTCATGAGCCGCACGCTAACCGCCGGTTCGCCGCGCGTCGCCTGAATATCGGGCGGCGGCCGCTTGCCGCGACGCGGCGGCCGCCGCTCGCCGCGACCGGGCGGCCGCCGCTGCCGCGACCGGGGCCCAGGGCGCCCGCGCCGGCCCGCCGCGCGCCCTACGCCAGCAGGTCGTCCACCTGGGCCTCGCCCTCCCGGTAGCGCCGGGTGATCTCCTTGCTGCAGTCGTCGGCCAGCCGTTGGAGCTGCTGCCGCCGCCGCGAGACCTGCTGCTCGTAGCCGGTCAGCCGGGCCATCGCCTCGTGCAGTTCGCCGTCCGTTCGGGCGTCGAGGTCGGACAGCTCCACGTCGGCCAGCATCTCGGCGGCCAGCCGCCGGAACTCCTCGCTCTGCGGGGTCCCCAGCGTCACGTGGCGGGCGGAGGCGCTGCGCCGCGACGGCGCGTCCGCGAGGATCTCCGAGAGCCGGTCCACGACGGGCGGTTCGTACACCGCGGGCGCCTCCGGGTCGGCCCGGCGCGCCAGTTCGGCCCGCAGGATGTCGATCCGGCCCTGGAGCAGCCGCCGTACGTAACTGAGGTCGGCCTCGTCGCGCTGCGCGTCCCGCCGCAGCGCCCGCAGCTCGGGCAGGCCGAGCGCGGTGACGGCCACGGCGGCGCCCGGCGCGGGCGGCGCGCACGCGGTGCCCCGCTGCGCGGGCGGTCGGACCGCGGCAGCCGGAGGATGCGGGGCCGCCGAGACGGCGGATCCAGCGGGCGCGGGTGAGGTGTCCGTGCCGGTGCCAGTACCAGAAGTAGTCATCAGAACGTGTCCGTCCCCTCGACCGGTGCGGGAGCACCGCCTGTACGCATCGTGCCACTGACCGTGGTGCCGGTGCAGTCCCACGCCACCCGATCGGCCCCGGACGGGTGCACGCCTGGTACACAGGTGGTATGCGAGCAGTGGTGCAGAGGGTGGACGGCGCGAGCGTCGTCGTCGCCGGCGAGACCGTGGGCGAGATCGTCGGCGAGGGGCTGTGCGTGCTGGTGGGCGTGACCCACGACGACAGCCGCGAGAAGGCCGCGCAGCTGGCCCGGAAGCTGTGGTCGGTACGGATGCTGGAGGGCGAGAAGTCCTGCAGCGACATCGACGCGCCCCTGCTGGTGATCTCGCAGTTCACGCTCTACGGCGACGCCCGCAAGGGCCGCCGGCCCACCTGGAACGCGGCCGCGCCCGGCGAGGTCGCCGAGCCGCTGGTGGACGAGGTCGTCGCGCAGCTGCGCGCGCTCGGCGCGACGGTGGCGACGGGCCGGTTCGGGGCGGACATGCGCGTCTCGCTCACCAACCACGGCCCGTTCACCCTCGTCATCGACGTCTGACGCCGGCCCCGCCGCTACGGCGCGACCACGACCTCCTGCGCCGCCGCGGTCTGCCCGGCCAGCAGCGGAGCGTCGACCGGCACGTTCCGCTTCACCAGCGCCAGGGCGATCGGGCCGAGTTCGTGGTGGCGGGCCGCGGTGGTGACGAAGCCCAGCTGGCGGCCCTCCGCGCCGTCGGCGGCCAGCCGGACCGGCGCGCCGTGCGGCGGCAGGTGCACCTCGGAGCCGTCCAGGTGCAGGAAGACCAGCCGGCGCGGCGGCTTGCCCAGGTTGTGGACGCGGGCGACCGTCTCCTGACCGCGGTAGCAGCCCTTCTGCAGATGCACGGCGGTACCGATCCAGCCCAGCTCGTGCGGGATCGTCCGGTGGTCGGTCTCCAGGCCCAGCCGCGGCCGGTGCGCCTCGACGCGCAGGGCCTCGTACGCCAGCAGCCCGGCGGCCGGACCGTGGGCGGCCGCGAACGCCTCCAGCTCGGCGCGCGGCAGGAACACGTCGCGGCCGAACGCGGTCTCCCGCACCACGTGCTCCTTGTCCGGCTCCGCGACGGACCCGGCGGGCAGGTGGACGACGGCGAAGTCGGCGGTGCGGTCGGCGACCTCGACCCGGTAGAAGAACTTCATCGACTCCAGGTAGGCGATCAGCGCCTCCTGCGTCCCCGGCTCCACGTGCGCCCACACCGTCTCGCCGTCGTCCACGAGGTAGAGCGCGTGCTCGATGTGCCCGTTCGCGGACAGGATCAGCGCCTCGGTGGCCCGGCCGGGCGGCAGTTCCGTCATGTGCTGGGTGAGCAGCAGGTGCAGCCAGCTCAGCCGCTCCGGTCCGGAGACGGTGACGACACCGCGGTGCGAGAGGTCCACGAAACCACGGCCGTCCGCGAGGGCGCGCTGCTCACCGAACAGTTCGCCGTAGTGGGCGGCGACGCCCTCGTCACGGCCTTCGGCCGCCACGGCGCCGGGAAGATTGAGCAAAGGGCTGGTCATGCGCCCAAGCCTACGACTGTCCTACGAGGCGCCCGCCGAGGTCCCCGCCGAAGGGTCGTCGGACGGGTCCGCCGCGTGGTCCGCCCGGTGGGCGGCGGCGCAGCCGCGGCAGCGCCCGAAGATCGCGAAGTGCTTCATGTCGGTCTCGAAGCCGAAGGTGGCGCGCAGGGTGGCGGTGAAGTCGGAGGCGATGTCCTGATCGGCCTCGATCACCTCCTGGCAGTCCCGGCACACCAGGTGGATGTGGTGGTGCCGGTCGGCGAGGTGGTAGGTGGGCGCGCCGTGCCCGAGGTGGGCGTGCGAGACGAGGCCCAGCTCCTCCAGGAGTTCCAGCGTGCGGTAGACGGTGGAGATGTTCACCCCGGAGGCGGTCTTGCGCACCTCGACGAGGATGTCGTCGGGGGTGGCGTGCTCCAGGGTGTCGACGGCCTCCAGGACAAGCTGACGCTGCGGCGTCAGCCGGTAGCCGCGCTGTCGCAGGTCGCTCTTCCAGTCGGTGCTCACCACGGGGTCAGTGTAAAGGCGGCAGGGGCCGGCCGGGTGTCCCCGGCCGGCCCCTGCCGAAAGCCTCGTGGATCGTGCGACCGCGTGGCCGCGTCCGGCTCAGCGGAAGAAGGCGATGCCGTCGTCCGGCATGTCGGGGAGGTTGCGCGCCATCTCGGCGACCTCCTCCGGCGAGACGACCTTCTTGAGCTGGGCCGACATGTACGGACGCAGCTCGACGTCCGGCGTGGCCTTCTCGCCGACCCACATCAGGTCGCCCTTGACGTAGCCGTAGAGCCGCTTGCCACCGCTGTACGGGCCGGAGGCCGCGGTGCGGGCCATGGCGTCGGTGACCAGGTCGATCTGCGGCTTGCCGTCGGCCAGCTCGCCGTACCAGACCTCGACGACGCCCTGGTCGCGGACCATGACGATCTCGACCTTGCGCTCCGTGTCGATGCGCCAGTAGCCGGACTCCGACTCCAGGGGCCGGACCTTGTTGCCCTCGGTGTCGAGGACCCAGGTGCGGGAGGAGTACTCCAGGAAGTCCCGGCCGTCGTGCCGGAAGACGACCTCCTGGCCGAAGTTGCACTTCTCGTCACCGGGGAAGTCGAAGACGCCCGCGCCCTCCCAGGTACCGAGGAGGAAGGCGAGGGGGACGAGGCCCGGGTTCAGGTCGGACGGAATCTGGATCATGGGTGGCAGCTCAGGCGATCTGTAGAGAGGGGTCCGGGGCGGTCACGGCGACCGGTGGGTCAGCGCTGACCCTGGTAGAGCTTCTTCACGGCCAGGCCGGTGAAGGCGAGGACGCCGACGCAGACCAGGACCAGCAGGGAGGTGAAGAATGCCTCAAGCACGGGGTGCTCCTCGGAAGGGTTCGTCGGTTCCTCCAGGATCGCCCGGAGGAAGGCAAGGGGCCGGTCCCCAGCCTACTGGCCCCGGGACCGGCCCACTCTGTGAGGTACGCCGTAGCGACGATCAGCGCAGCAGCTGCTCCTGGAGGATCACGGCCTGCCGCACCGGCACGCCCGGCACCTCGCCCTTGCGGGTCTGGACGATCACGGCCTGCACGTCACCGGACTGGACGCAGCCGAGCTTGGTGTGCTCGTCGCCGGCGGGCAGGGGCTCCTGGTAGACCCGCACCTTGACGGCGACGGTCGCCGCGCCGCCCGGCCGCTCGCCCTCGTGACGGCCCCACTCCACGTCCTCCTCCAGGGCCGCAGCCCCGGCGACCTTGGCGTGGAAGGTGCAGCCGGTGAAGGTGTCCACGAACCCCGAGGACGCGAAGCGCAGCAGGTAGACGTGGGTGCGCGTGCCGTCGGGCATGGTCCAGCCGCGGCCGACGATCTGGCGCAGGCCCTCGTGGGACAGCGTGTCCCTCAGCTTGGGGCGCTCCTCGGCGGAGTACTCCTCCAGGAAGCCGTCGAGCGGGACCACGCCGTCCTTGTCGGCCTTGACCGAGGCGTCGGGCGCGGAGCCCCGCGGGGCCGGCAGCAGCAGCTGGCTCAGGGCCGCGTAGTGGAGGCCGTCCCGGTTGTCGGGCGCGAAGGGCAGCGGGGCGCCCGCGGGGAGGGCGGGCTTGGTGAGGGCGGGGTAGTCCCAGCGTCCGTCGCCGGCGGTGGCCAGCCCGGGGACGTCGGTGCGGTCGGCGCGGGTGATCCCGTACGCGACCCCGGCGCCGGCCACCGCGAAGACGACCGCGGCGGCCGTCCACCGCAGGGCGGCGCGCAGCCCGCGGCGCTGCGCGGGCGCGGCGGGCGCGGGTTCGGGCAGCTCCGGGCCGGCGGGCGCGGGGTCGGGCAGCTCCGGGCCGGCGGGCGCGGGGTCGGGCAGCTCCGGGCCGGCGGCGGTGGTGGACTGCTCGGTCATACGGACTCCCCCGGGGACTTCATGTGGTTCAGCTGCCGCTGGAAGAGCTCGGCGGCCTTGCCGGCGTCGAACGGCTTGCCCCCGTAGGCGCGGAAGCGCACCAGGAGATCGCCCTCGACGGCGACGCACTCCAGGGAGTCGATCTCCTCCTCCTTCTCCCGCCCGACGGCCATGAGCGTGCACTTGGCGGCGGGGAACCCGTCGATCTGCGGCGCCTTGCGGTCGTCGCCGACGAGCTCCATCACCTTCTTGGTGACCGTGGAGAAGGTGCCGAGGGCCTGCGGGTCCGCCTGGACCAGCTGGACCTCGAAAGCGGTGGGGTGGTCCACCCGGCGGGTGGTGCCGGTCCCGGCGTAGCTGCGCCCGGCGAGACCCTTGAGCTTCAGCTGGGCCAGCGACTTGTCGCGCTCGGCACGCTGCTCCGTGGACAGTCCGGTGCGCGCCTCCTTGAACACCTCCACCGCCTTGTCCCCGGAGACGTAGTAGTCGTTGCCGTCGCCTTCGAGGTCGGGGCCGAGGGTGAACTGCTCGGGGACCGGCAGCAGCTTCGCGGTGAGCGCGTTCGCCGGGACCTTGGCCGGGGTGTGGTCCGGTCGCGGGCCGTCGTTGCCCGGGGTCCAGTACGCCGTCGGCGCGCTGCGGTCGGCGGTCGCCGCCATCGCCGCGACCGCGCCGCCGGCCGCGGCCAGCAGGGCGACGGCGGCGCCGCCCGCGACGAGCGCCGTACGCCGCCGGCCCCGCACCGGCTCCTGCACGGCGGGGGCGGGGGTGGGGGTGGGGGCGGCCTCGGGGTGCTGCTCGGTCACAGTCGCTCCATCTGTCGCTTGGCCAGATCGACGATGTCGCTCTGCGAGACCTTCTTCTTGTGGTCGCGGTACGCGACGAACATGGCGACGTCCGCCCGGCGGCCCACGGCGGAGGCCAGGTACAGCGGGAGGTAGCCGGGCTCCTCCAGGGGCTTGGAGAACACCCAGGCCCGAGCGAAGTCGGCCGGAACGCCGGGGACCTCCACGCCGTCGTTGTCCGCGTGGTCGTCCTTGGCCTGGTAGACGGTGTGGTGGTGCTGGAAGGTGTCGGCGCCGGAGCGGTCGCGGAACTGGATGAGCGTGACGTCGACGAAGACCGTGCCGTCCACCTCGTACTCCAGCTGCGCGACGCGCCGCACCTTGTTCCTCAGCAGCGATTCCAGGCCGCGGCCGGGCGTCTTGAAGAAGGTGCCGGCGAACTCGTCCACGGGCACGTCGCGCTTCTGCCTGACCTTGGCCCCTCCCGGCGCGTCGACCAGCAGCTGGACGAGGTCGCCCTCGCTCTTGTGCCAGCGGTGGGCGTTGACCGACGTGGCGGTCGTCCGCTCGTCCGGCGCCTTCGGCGGCGGGTCGGCCAGGTTCTGCTGGGCCAGCGGCGCCAGCGGGGTGGGCTCGCGGTCGTACTGGATCGCGTAGCCGGTGACGGCGCCGGCGAGCACGCCGAGGGCGGCCGCCGAGGCGATCAGGACGGTCGTGCGCCGCGCGCCACGCGTGCCGCGCTCGGCGCGCGGGTCGTGCTCGGCGCGCGGGTCGTGCTCGGCGCGCGGGTCGTGCTGTGCGACCGGAATCGGCGGAGTGTCCGCTTCCGGTGCGGGTGCGTCTTCCACAGTGGTCCCCCCACAGGACATGGGCACGGGGCCCTTCGCCCGTGCACACGTTTGATTCCTGTGGGTCGGGCAGGGTTGCCCGCCCCGCGATCACGGTTCGGTCTCTCTGCCCCCGTCCCGCCGCCCGTCCAGCTCGTCCCACCACGCGTCGGACTGCGGGTCCCCGGACGGGTCGTCCCACCACCGGTCGTCGGGGCCCCGCCGGTTCGCCACCACCGCCGCGACGGGCGGGATCACCATCGCGACGACGCACAGGGCGACCGCCGCCGGCACGGACCACAGCCGCACGAAGGTCCAGGCGGAGACGAAGAGGAAGAGACATCCGCCCATCAGCAGGAAGTAGGCGCGCCGGCGCCGGGCGTACATGTCTCCAGCGTAGGACGCGGACCCGCATCCGGACAGGACGAAGGGCCGCACCCCGTTCCAGTGGCGTCCAACCCCTGGGGTGCGGCCCTCCGGCCGGTTCATGAGCCTCAGACGGCGATGGCGACGTCCGTCAGGCTGCCGGTCTCGGTCACGACGACCTTGCGGTCGGCCGTGCCGCCCGGGACGAGGGCCCGCAGGGTCCACTCACCCGGCGCCGCGTAGAAGCGGAACTGGCCGGTGGCCGAGGTCGGGACCTCGGCGGTGAACTCGCCGCCGCCGTCCAGCAGGCGGACGTAGCCCGAGACGGGCTCGCCGTCCTTGGTCACCTGGCCCTGGATGGCCGTCTCACCCGGCTTGAGGGTCGAGACGTCGGGTCCGCCGATCTGTGCTCCGCACATGTTCTCTGTCCTGTCCTGAGAGAAGAAGTGGTCTTACTTGGTGGCGCCGAGCTCGATCGGCACGCCGACGAGCGAGCCGTACTCGGTCCACGAGCCGTCGTAGTTCTTGACGTTCTCCTGGCCGAGGAGCTCGTGGAGCACGAACCACGTCAGCGCGGAGCGCTCACCGATGCGGCAGTAGGCGATGGTGTCCTTCGCCAGGTCGACCTGCTCGGTCTCGTAGAGGGCCTTGAGCTCGTCGTCCGACTTGAAGGTGCCGTCGTCGTTGGCGTTCTTCGACCACGGGATGTTGCGGGCGCTCGGCACGTGGCCGGGACGCTGCGACTGCTCCTGCGGCAGGTGCGCCGGGGCGAGCAGCTTGCCGCTGAACTCGTCGGGGGAACGGACGTCGACCAGGTTCTTGTTGCCGATCGCGGCCACGACGTCGTCGCGGAAGGCGCGGATGGAGGTGTCCTGGGCCTTGGCCTTGTACTGGGTGGCCGGGCGCTGCGGGACCTCGGAGCCGTCGACCAGGTCGCGGGAGTCCAGCTCCCACTTCTTGCGGCCGCCGTCGAGGAGGCGGACGTCCTGGTGGCCGTAGAGCTTGAAGTACCAGTAGGCGTACGAGGCGAACCAGTTGTTGTTGCCGCCGTAGAGGACGACCGTGTCGTCGTTGGAGATGCCCTTGGCCGAGAGGAGCTTCTCGAAGCCCTCCTGGTCGACGAAGTCACGGCGGACCGGGTCCTGGAGGTCCTTCTTCCAGTCGATCCGGATGGCGTTCGCGATGTGGTTCTTGTCGTACGCGGACGTGTCCTCGTCCACCTCGACGATCACGACGTTGGCGTCGTTCAGGTGGGCCTCGACCCAGTCGGCGTCGACGAGGACGTCGCTGCGGCTCATGATGTTTCTCCTCCGGGGCAGTGTGCGGCGGCTGTGCAGGTGCGGTGCTGCGGTGCGGGGTGCGGATGCTGCGGTGCGTGCGCGGACGTGGTGCGCTGCGCTGCTCGTCGTGCGTGAGGCGGGTGCGCCAGGGCGTCCTGGCGTCCTGTCTCCTGGGCGTCCTGGCGGGGCGCCCAAGGCGGTCGGTCAGGTGCGGTCACGCGGAGGGGCCGGGTCCACGGCCGACGATCGAGCGGGGTGCGTACGGATGCGCGGGGCGCTCACATCGGGCGACAGAGCATGGCGGCGACGCGACACAGGTCTACTGCCCGTCGCTTCGTGAGGTCCGCCTGCTGTCGCTTCATAGGCATGGATCGTAGGGAGGAACCAGGCGCCCTGTCACCGGCGTTTCATATCCCGAGACGGAATCGTCCGCAGAATAAGATTCAAACCCGCTCCGGACGGGCCCGGCGGACCCCGTGGAGCGGGTTTGACTGCGGATCGGACCTGGTCGTCTCACGATCCGGCCAGAACCACGTCCTTGCCGCCGATCGTCAGGTGCACGCCGCCCGCGTCCGAGGTCAGGCCGGACAGCTCGATGCCCTTGGGCAGGCCGTCGATGCGGCGGTCGAAGTCGGTCTTCCTGCGGACCATCCCCTCGACGCCGGGGATGCCCTCGCCGGGGACCTCGTCGGCGCGGACGCGGACCGTGGTGCCGTCGACCAGGCTGATGGTGGACACCACGCTCCGGGTGATGCTGCGGCCGAGGATCTCGACGGTGGCCGTGACCTTCACCTTCCCGGGCGCGCCGCCGTACGTCAGCGTCACGCCGGTCTGGGAGGCCTTGGTGAGGTCCTCGTACGAGACCAGCGCGGTGCCGTCGACGGCCGCGGCGGTCCCGCCGGAGTAGTCGCTCTTGACCGCGACGTCGTGGAAGCGGGCGTCGAGCTGGGTGATCCGCAGCCGGCGGCCGTCGGCGCTCGCCTCGACCCCCTTGAGGCGGACGTCGACCTGCTCCAGCTCGTGGCCGAGCGCCTGCGTCAGGAACGGGAAGCCGTGGATGTCCACCTCGGTGCTCCCGGCCAGGCCGCGGCCGATCTGGACCCGGGCGGCCAGCTCGTCCTCGGCGTAACCGGCCGCCCAGCGGTCCACGGCCACGAAGAGCCCGGCCAGGACCAGTCCGATGATCAGAATTATGCGTAGGGCGCGCACGAGTCCTCCCCCTTGGATGATCAAGTGATCGTGAGGCTACTGGCTAGCCGACGACACGTCCGATCAGGTAGACGGCCGGCGCGGCGACCGCCAACGGGAGGGCGACGCCCGCCGTCATGTGGACGAACTTCGACGGGTAGTCGTACGCCGCCACGCGCAGGCCGATCAGGGCGCAGACGCCCGCGACCAGGCCGAGCAAGGCGCCGCCGGCGGCCCCCACGTCGGTCAGCCCGCCGACGGCCACGCCCGCCCCCGCGGCGGCGGCCAGCGCCACCCCGACCGAGGGCGCGGGCGGCAGCGGCAGGGCCCGGGCGAAGGTGGCGACCGCGACGGCGACCGCGCCGACCGTGACCGCGGCGAGGTCGGCCGCGAGGTAGCCCGCGCAGACGATCGCCAGGGCGGCGGAGGCGACGGAGGCCATCAGGCCGTACATGCGCTCGTCGGGATCGGCGTGGCTGCGCAGCTGCAGCACCAGGGTGAGCAGCACCCAGGCGCCGAGCGTGCCGACGACGGCGCCCGGGCCGTACGCGTCGTCCACGGCGAGCACCGCGATGTCGGCCGTGACCGCTCCGGCGAAGGCCAGGGCGATGCCCTGCCGGGCGGGCCACATCCCGTTGAGCCGGAACCAGCCGGCGGCGGTGAGCCCCTGCAGCAGGACGAGCGGCACGAGCAGCGCGAACTCGCCGACGGCGGCCGCGCCCGCGAGGAGGACGCCGAGCCCGGTCGTCACGAGCGCCGGCTGCGGCCCCGGGTCGATGATGGGCGACCGCCCTTCGGCCCGCGCCTGCGCCGGGTCGATGACCCGCGTGCTCCCCCCGAGCGTCGGCTCGGAATACCCGGCCCCGGCGGCGGAGGGCTCCGCGTGGGGCTCCGCCGGGGCGGGGGCGTCGTCGCGCACGGGCGGCAGGTACGCCGTCTGCGCGGCAGCATCGGCGGGCGCGCCGGTCGGGAAACCCGCCCCGGCGGAGGCGTCGTCGCGGACCGGCGGAAGGTACGCCGTCTGCGCGGCAGCATCGGCCGAAGCCGCGCCCGCCGGGAAACCCGCCCCGGCGAAGGCGTCGTCGCGGACCGGCGGAAGGTACGCCGTCTGCGCGGCGGCATCGGCGGGCGCGCCCGTCGGGAAACCCGCCCCGGCCGAGGCGTCGTCACGGACCGGCGGCAGGTAGGCAGTCTGGGCTGCCGGGTCGGCGGGCGCACCCGCCGGGTACCCGGCACCCGCAACGCCGAGCGGGTGCGGAGCACCCGCCCCGTCGGGGCCGGGCGCGTTCCCGCGGACCGGCGGAAGGTACGCCGTCTGCGCGGCAGCATCGACCGAAGCCGCGCCTGCCGGGAAACCCGCCCCGGCGGGAGCATCGTCACGCACGGGCGGCAGGTACGCCGTCTGCGCGGCAGCATCGGCCGAAGCCGCGCCTGCGGGGAAACCGGCCCCAGCGGAGGCGTCGTCACGGACCGGCGGAAGATACGCCGTCTGCGCGGCAGCATCGACCGAAGCCGCGCCTGCCGGGAAACCCGCCCCGGCCGAGGCGTCGTCGCGGACCGGCGGCAGGTACGCCGTCCGGGCCGCCGCGTCGGCCGGCTCGCGGACCGGGGGCAGGTAGGCGGTCGGGGCCGCCGCGTCGGGGGTCGGGGTGCCCGGCCACGGAGTGGCCGCGGCCTGCGCCCCGGGGGCGGGCGCCGCCGGGGCCTCGGGGCGGAACCACTCGTCCGGCGCAGCCAGCCCGGCCGCGCCCTGCGCGGGTGCGGCGGGTGCGGCGGGTGCGGGCGCGCCCCCGGAGGTGTAGGGGGGCGGGTACGCCGCCTCGGCGGGAGCCGCCGCAGGGGCCGGGGCCTCGTCCCGGAACCAGCCCGCCGGAGCCAACGGCTCCTGGCTCGGGCCGGGCGCCGGGACGCCGCCGTACGCGGCGGCCGGCGGCTGCTGCGCCGGTACCCCGCCCAGGGCCCCGCCACCCCAGCC
>NZ_JAJAUY010000130.1 GCF_020532625.1 Streptomyces antimicrobicus
AGGGCCGCCCCGTCCAGGCCCGGCCCGCCCCGCCCGTCCCGGCCGTTCCGACGCGGGGTGCCGGTCCCGCTCAGGCGGCCCCCGTACCCACCCGTACCCCGGCCCCCCGCCGTGTCCCCCGGGGGGACGAGCGGTTGCGGGAAGTGCGGGGGCCCGTGCTGGGCGGTGGGGTGGCGTTGGGGGTGGGGGCGGTGGCCTTGGCGGGGTGCGGGGCCGTGCTCTGGTGGGCGGGGGTGCTGCCGCCGGGGCTCGTGGCGGCGTTCGGCGTGGAGCCCCGGGCGTACCACGGGCTCCGGGCCCACCACTGGCCGCCGCTCGCCTTCCTCGGGATCCTCGCCCTCCTCTCCCTCGGCGGCCTCGGCCGCGGCAAGGTCGGCCACGCCTGGGTCCTGACCCTCTTCGGCCGCTACCGCGGCACCGTCCGCCGTGCCGGCCTGCTCTGGGTCAGCCCGCTCCTGCTCCGCCACCGCGTGGACGTCCGGATCCGGCACTGGCGCAGCGAGCCCATGCCCGCCGTCGACGCCGGCGGCCTCGCCCTCCGGGTCGTCGTCCACGTCGTCTGGCAGGTCAAGGACACCGCCCGTGCCACCTTGGCGGTGGCCGACCACACCGCGTACCTGGCCGAGCAGGTGGAGTCCGCCATGGCCCGGGTCCTCTCGCAGCTCCCGGCCGACGCCTTCCACCAGGACGCCCCCACCCTCCGCGACGCCGAAGCCGTCGGTGACGCGCTGACCCGCACCCTGGCCGCCGAGACCGAGGCCGTCGGGATCCAGGTCTTCTCGGCCCAGCCCACCCGCATCGAGTACGCCCCCGAGGTCGCCGCCGCCATGCAGCGGCGCCGCGTCGCCGCCCTCGACGCCCAGCACCGGGACAGCGTGCTGAGCTCCGTCGTGGACGCCGTCGACGACACCGTCAACCGCCTCACCTCCCGAGGCCTGGTCGAGCTCGACGACTACGAACGCAAGGCCCTCGTCAAGGACCTGACCGTCGCCTTCTACACCGGCCGTGCCGAATAGCCCCCTGGTCTCCCTGGTCCCCGTCCCATCCTCGTCCCCGTCCACCCTCACACCCCGCCCGGCACCTCGCGCCCGGCACCTCGCGCCCGCCCTCTCGCCGATCCGGCCATCGCGTCCGTCCACCTGTATGGACATCGTCAACTGCCGTCCATAGTCTGGAACTTGGTCTAGACCTGAAATCCCCTCATCATCCCCTGCGCGCGCTCTCCGAACATCCCCCCACGTTCAAGGAGCATCATGCGTAACACCCGTACCGCCAGACGGGCCGGCGCCGCCGCGCTCGGGCTCGGTGTCGTCGCCGGCATATCCCTGGCCGTCGCCCCGACGGCCAGCAGCCACGGCTACACCGACACCCCCATCAGCCGCCAGAAGCTCTGCGCCAACCGGACCGTCCCCGACTGCGGCCCCATCCAGTGGGAGCCGCAGAGCGTCGAGGGCCCCAAGGGCTTCCCGGCCGCCGGCCCCGCCGACGGCCGGATCTGCTCGGCGGGCCTCGGCCAGTTCGCCCAGCTGGACGACCCGCGCGGCGGCAGCTGGCCCGCCACCCGGGTGAGCAGTGGCCAGAGCTACACGTTCCGGTGGCAGTTCACCGCCAACCACTCCACCACCGACTTCAAGTACTACGTCACCAAGAACGGCTGGGATCCGACCAAGCCCCTCACCCGCTCCGCGCTCGAACTCCAGCCCTTCCTCACCGTCGCCTACAACGGCGCCCGCCCGCCGATGACCACGACGCACCAGGGCGCCCTGCCCGCCGGGAAGTCCGGCCGGCACCTGATCCTGGCCGTCTGGACCATCAACGACACCGGCAACGCCTTCTACGCCTGCTCCGACGTCCAGTTCTGAGCACCGCACCGGCGTTCAATTCTGACGATGCGTCAGCTAGCCTCCCGCCCCATGGGCACAACGACACCCGCCACCGTCGCGGAGCTCATCACCCGCCAGTGGGGCGACCACCGGCCCGGCCTGCGGTACGGCGACGACGTCGTGCTCAGTCACCACCGGGTCGCCCAGGAGGCCGCCGTCCGCGCCGCGCTGCTGCGCGACCTGCTGCCGCGCGGCGCGGAACCGCACGTGGGGGTGCTGCTCGACAACACCCCCGAGTTCCCGTTCTGGCTCGGCGCGGCGGCCCTGTCCGGGGCCGCCGTCGCCGGGATCAACCCCACCCGCCGCGGCGTCGAACTGGCCCGCGACATCCTCCACACCGACTGCCGGATCCTCGTCACCGAGCGCGCCCACCTGCCGCTCCTCGACGGCCTCGACCTGCCCGGCGTCACCGTCCTCGTCACCGACGACGAGGACGGCCGGGGCAGCGAGGGCGGCGGGGGCGGCGGGGGCACCCAGGGCGCCCGGAGCGCCCAGAGCAGCCAGAGCGGCCAGGACGGCATGCCCGCGCAGGGCGGGGCGTACGCCCGCCTCCTCGCGCCCTACGCCGGAGCCCGCCCGCAGGACGTGGTGGCCCCGCGCGCCCCCGCCCCCGGGGACCGGCTGCTGCTCTACTTCACCTCCGGCTCCACCGGCGCGCCGAAGGCCGCCATCTGCACCCAGGGCCGGCTGGCCGCCGCCGGGGACGCCCTGGCCCGGCGGTTCGAGGTCACCCCCGAGGACGTCCACTACATCTGCATGCCGATGTTCCACGGCAACGCCGTGATCGCCGACTGGCTGCCCGCCCTGGCCGGAGGTGCCGCCGTGGCGCTGCGCCGCCGGTTCTCGGCCTCCGCGTTCCTGGACGACGTACGCCGCCATGGCGCGACCTACTTCACGTACGTCGGCCGGGCCGTGCAGTACCTGCTGGCGACCGAACCCCGCCCCGAGGACCGCGACCACCGGCTGCGCCTGGGTTTCGGCACCGAGGCGGGGCCGGTCGACGCCGCCCGGTTCGCCGAGCGGTTCGGGGTGCCGCTGGTCGAGGGGTACGGCGCCACCGAGGGCGGCGCCTCCGTCCAGCTGACCCCGGACACCCCGCCCGGCGCGCTCGGCCGGCCCGGCGCCGGCGACGACCTGGCCGTGGTCGACCCGGCGACCGGCGCCGAGTGCCCGCCGGCCCGGTTCGACGCCGGTGGGCGGCTGCTCAACGGCTCCGAGGCCATCGGCGAGCTGGTCAACCGGGGCCGCAGCCACTTCGAGGGCTACTGGCGCAACCCCGATGCCGAGGCCGCCCGCACCCGCGACGGCTGGTACTGGACGGGAGACCTGTTCTTCCGTGACGCCGAGGGCTTCCTCTACTTCGCCGGCCGCGCCGACGACCGGCTGCGCGTGGACAGTGAGAACCTCGCCGCCGCCATGATCGAGAACATCCTCGCCCGCTGGCCGCGGGCCCGCGCGGTCTGTGTCTACGCCGTCCCGGACGAGGCGGCGGGCGACCAGGTCATGGCCGCCCTGGCGTTGGCGGAGGGGGCCGTCTTCGACCCGGACGCCTTCGCCGCGTTCCTGGCCGCGCAGCCCGACCTCGGCACCAAGATGGCCCCGCGCTACGTCCGGGTCGTCCCGGCCATGCCGGTCACCGGCACCAACAAGATCCACCGGGTCGCCCTGCGCCGGGCCGGCTTCACCGCTCACGGCGACCCCGTCTGGTGGCGCCCGCCGGGCGCCGCCGGCTACCGCCCGCTGACCGACCGGGACCGCGCCGCGCTGCTGGCCGCGTACGCCGCCCACGGCCGTGCGGACCTGCTGGAACGCTGAAAGCGGGTGGTGGTCACGAGCACCCCTCGGGACCAGGTAGTATTTTCTCTGTCAGCAGGCGCCGCTAGCTCAGTTGGTTAGAGCAGCTGACTCTTAATCAGCGGGTCCGGGGTTCGAGTCCCTGGCGGCGCACCTGAAACTCAGGGCGGCTTCCGGTTCACGGAAGCCGCCCTGAGTGTTTTCCGTTGTCGGCGGGCTACAGCGTCAGGGACAGCAGCAGCGGCGCCGCCTTCCGGTTCAGCGTGTCGGCCGCGGCCCGCAGCCGGTGCGCGTGCTCGACCGGCATGGACAGGGCCAGGCAGCCCACCGAGGCCCCGGCCGTGATCGGCACGGCCGCGCAGACCGTGCCCACCGCGTACTCCTGGAGATCGAGCACCGGCACGGTCGCCGGCTGCGAGTCCAGCTTCGAGAACAGGATGCGCTCGTTCACGATCGTCTTGGACGTCAGCCGGGCGATCTTGTGCCGTGAGAGGTGGTCGCGCCGTCCGTTGATGTCGAGCTGGGTCAGCAGGCACTTGCCGACCGCGCTGGCGTGCGCGGCCGACCGGAAGTCCACCCACTCGTGCACCTTGGGCGTGCGTGGACTGTCGGCGAACTGTGTGATCTTGACCTCGCCGTCCACGTACCGGCTGATGTAGACCGCCGCCCCCACGGAGTCGCGCAGCCGGTCCAGGGTCTCCTGCAGCTTGTTCTGCAGCGCCTGCTGACGGTCCGCCCCCGAGCCGAGGAGGACCAGTGAATCGCCTATGGCGTAGGCGCCGTCGGAGACCTCGACGATGTAGCCCTCACGCCGCAGCATGAGGAGCATCGGGGCGAGGTGAACTGTGGGCAGGCCGGTTTCGCGGGCGATCTGTGCATCGGTCACGCCGCCCGCGTGCCGTCCGATCGTTTCGAGCACGCGCAGGGCGTACTGCACCGAGTGGAACGGCGCGGTCGGCTCGGGCTTCAGCGCCACGGTTTCCCTCTAGCAGGTTGTTACCGCTTGCCCTACCACGATAGCCACCAAGAGGCGCATGTGGAGCGCCTGTTGATGAGATTGATGGCTCAATCAAGCCGCCCGGCCTGTGGCTGTTCCAATGGCATATTCCCCTGTCATGGGCCGTACCCGCCAGTGACGGGAATGCCCGAGCGTTGCCCATTGTTCGATCTCTTCGTACGGAGAGCAGAGCCGAGGAGGGCGACGATGAGTGACACCGGGGACGGCAGCCGCGGGACGGCCGGGGACCCGATCCGCGGGACGGCCCTGGGGACGGCGCCGGTGCCGCTGTCCGTACTGGACCTGGCGACCGTGGGCAGCGGCAGCACCTCCTCCGACGCCCTGCGCACCAGCGTGGCCCTGGCCCGGCTCGCCGAGTCACGCGGTTACGGGCGGCACTGGGTGGCGGAGCACCACTCCATGCCCGGCGTCGCCAGCTCCGCCCCGGCCGTGATCCTGGCGCACCTGGCGGCCCACACCTCCCGCATCCGGCTCGGCTCGGGCGGGGTCATGCTGCCCAACCACGCCCCGCTGGCCGTCGCCGAGCAGTTCGGCACCCTGGAGGCCCTCGCCCCGGGCCGGATCGACCTCGGGCTCGGCCGGGCTCCCGGCACCGACGGGCGCACCGCCGCCGCGCTGCGCGGGCCCGGGCGGCTGGACGAGGCCGCGGACGAGTTCCCGCGCCGGCTCGCCGAGCTCACCCGGTTCCTCGACGACGACTTCCCCGACGCCCACCCCTACTCCCGGGTGCACGCCGTGCCCGGCCCGGTGCAGGGCCCGACCGGACGGCCGCCGCTGTGGCTGCTGGGCTCCTCCGGCTTCAGCGCCCGGCTGGCCGGCGAGCTCGGGCTGCCCTTCGCCTACGCCCACCACTTCTCGGCGGCGGGCACCCTGCCCGCGCTCGACCTGTACCGGGAGAGCTTCCGCCCCTCGGCCGTGCTCGACGCGCCCTACGCGATGATCGGCGTCTCGGCGCTGGCCGCGGACACGGCCGAGGAGGCCCGCGCCCAGGTGGGCGCGGGGGCCCTCGCCATGCTCCGGCTGCGCTCGGGCCGGCCCGGGCTGGTGCCGACGCCGCAGGAGGCGGCGGCGTACCCGTACACCCCGCTGGAACGGGAGTTCCTCGACAGCTGGCTCGCCAACATCGTCCACGGCACCCCCGACGAGGTCCGCTCCGGTCTGGACGACCTGGCGAAGCGGACCGGCGCCGACGAGCTGATGCTGACCGCCAGCGCGCACAGCGGGGCCGCGCGCCTGCGCTCGTACGAGCTCGTCGCAGATGCGTACGGGATGCCCGTCCAGGCGCCCGCCGAGGGCGTCTGACCGCGCCGGGGGCCTGTGAACGGGGTTTGGCTGGTTTGTTGCCGAAACCGTGCGCGGGGCTTCCTCAAGGCAGTCTTAAACCGCTCGTCACCCGGGGTGGCGGGCGGTTTCTGATGTCTCCTCAGGCCTCTGACTTGGGAAAGTCTGCCTGAATTGGTCTAGTCCTCATTTGGTTCAAACCATTGACGAGCTGATGAAGAGATCGCTAACACTTCTCCCACCCGGGCTGTCACCTCCTCCCCTCCCACCCCCCGGAGGTTGTTCATGCACTTCCGTAAACCCCTCATCGCGGCCGCCGCCACGGCCGCGCTGGCCGCCGGCGCGCTGGCGTCCTTCGCGAGCCTCGGCACCGCCCAGGCCGCCTCCACCGAGACCTCCGCCGCGGCCGGCGGAGTGCGCATCGCGTACTACGACCAGTGGAGCGTGTACGGCAACGCCTTCTACCCCAAGCACCTCGACACCCGGGGCATCGCCGGCAAGTTGGACGTCATCAACTACTCGTTCGGCAACATCCACCCCACCAACCTCACCTGTTTCGAGGCCAACAAGGCGGCGGGCGACGACAACAACCCCAACGCCGGTGACGGCGCGGGCGACTCCTTCGCCGACTACCAGAAGTCCTTCTCCGCCGCCGACAGCGTCAGCGGGGTCGCGGACAAGTGGGACCAGCCCATCATGGGCGTCTTCAACCAGTTCAAGCAGCTGAAGGCCAAGTACCCCCACCTGAAGATCAACATCTCGATCGGCGGCTGGACGTACTCGAAGTACTTCCACGACGCGGCGCTCACCGACGCCAGCCGCAAGAAGTTCGTCAGCTCCTGCATCGACCAGTACATCAAGGGCAACCTGCCGGTCGAGGGCGGCTTCGGCGGCCCCGGCACCGCGGCGGGCATCTTCGACGGCATCGACATCGACTGGGAGTACCCGGGCTCCGAGGGCGGTCACCTCGGCAACCACTACGGCCCCGAGGACAAGGCCAACTTCACGCTCCTGCTCAAGGAGTTCCGCACCCAGCTCGACGCGTACGGGGCGGCCAACGGCGGCAAGAAGTACCTGCTCACCGCTGCCCTCCCGGCCGGCCAGGACAAGATCAGGCACATCGAGACGGACAAGATCGGCGCGTACCTCGACTACGCGAACATCATGACGTACGACATGCACGGCGCCTGGGACGGCGACGGGCCGACGTACCACCAGTCCCCGCTGCTGGACTCGCCGGCCGACCCGACCGACCCGATCGCGCCGGGCACCCAGAAGTACGGCATCAAGAACGCCATCGACTCCTGGCTCGACGGCAACCCTGCCTACGGCATCGCCGGCGGCTTCCCGGCGCACAAGCTGACGCTGGGCTACGAGTTCTACTACCGCGGCTGGAAGGGCGTCCCGGCGGGCACCACCAACGGTCTCGCCCAGGCCGCCACCGGCGGCTCCGGCGCCCGGCCGCTCAGCCAGCAGGCGGGCATCGCCTACTACAAGGAGCTCGGCGGCATCGTCGACAACCCGGCGACGACCTTCTGGGACGACCGGTCGAAGTCCTCGTACTTCTACAAGGACGGCGAGTTCTTCACCGGCCTGAACCAGAAGTCCGTCCAGGCCCGGGTCGACTACGGCAAGAGCCGCGGGCTGGCCGGCGCGATGATGTACTCGCTGCTCGGCCTGGACGAGAAGACCACGCTGCTCAACCAGATCTCGGACGCCCTCGGCGGCACCACGCAGCCGCCGACCACCCCGCCGACGACGCCTGCGACCACCCCGCCGACGACGCCTCCGACCACGCCCCCGACCACCCCGCCGACGACGCCCGGCGCCTGCGCCGCCCCGGCGTACGCCGCGGGCACGGTCTACACCGGCGGCAGCGTGGTCTCGCACCGGGGCCACAGCTGGAAGGCCAAGTGGTGGACGCAGAACGAGGAGCCCGGCACCACCGGTGAGTGGGGCGTCTGGCAGGACCTCGGCGCCTGCTGATCTCCCCCCACCCCGCGCCGAGCGGCGGACCGCCCCCGACTCCTTCCCAGGAGCGGGGGCGGCTTCGTCAGTCCGCCGCCGTCCGGGCGCCGATCATCTCGGCGATCCGCTCCGGTGCCACCGCGCGGGAGTACAGCCACCCCTGCCCGGTGTCGCAGCCCACCCGGCGCAGCCGGGCCGCCTGCCCGGCGGTCTCCACGCACTCCGCCGTCACCGTCAGCCCGAGCCGGTGCGCCAGCTGGACCAGGGCCTCGACGATGGTCTCGTCGGCCGGGTTGGGATGCGTCCCCTCCTCGTAGCGGAAGCCGCGTACGAACGAGCCGTCCAGCTTGAGCACCGAGACCGGCAGCCGGCTGAGGTAGGCGAGGTTGGAGTAGCCGGTGCCGAAGTCGTCGATCGCGATGCGCACGCCCATGTCGCTCAGCGCCTGCAGGGCCTGCAGCGGCCGCCCGGCCGAGCCCATGACCGCCGACTCGGTGAGCTCCAGCTGGAGCAGCTGCGGGGCGAGCCCCGTGTCGGCGAGGATCTCCGCGACGTCGCCCACCAGGTCGGAGTCCCACACCTGCCGGACGGCGACGTTCACCGACACGAAGACCGGCGAGTCGCTCGGGTGCTCGATCTGCCAGCGCCGGGCCTGCCGGCAGGCGGTGCGCAGCACCCACTGCCCCAGCTGCACGATGGACCCGTCCTCTTCGGCAATTCCGATGAACCGATTCGGCGTCAGCGTGCCGAACTGCGGGTGGTTCCAGCGCACCAGCGCCTCCACCCCGCGCACGACGCCGCTCTCCAGGTCCACCAGCGGCTGGTACTCCAGCTCGAACTCGCCCCGTTCCACCGCCGGCCGCAGGGTGGACGACAGGGACTGCCGGGTCATCCGGTGGGCGTTGCGCTCGGGGTCGAACAGGGTCCAGCGGGCCTTGCCGTCCGCCTTCGCCCAGTACAGCGTGGTGTCCGCGGCCTGCATCAGGCCCGTGGCGGAGGTGCCCTCGGCGACCCGTTCGACCACGCCGATCGAGGCCGAGACCGACAGCCGCTGCCCGGCCAGCTCGAACGGCTCCTGGACCGCGGCGAGCACCGACCGGGCCAGGTCGACCAGTTCCTCGGTGCCCGTGGAGTCCTCCACCAGCAGCGCGAACTCGTCCCCGCCGAGCCGGGCCACCAGGTGCCCGCCGGTGCGTCCGTAGCCGGACTGGTCGGCGCACTGCGTCAGCCGGGCCGCGACCGCCGTCAGCAGCCGGTCGCCCACCCGGTGGCCGAGGGTGTCGTTGACGGCCTTGAACCCGTCGAGGTCCAGGTAGCACAGCCCGATCCGGCCGGTGCCCCCGCGCTCGTACGAGGACGCCTCCAGGGCGGCGGCCAGCCGCTCGAAGAACAGCGCCCGGTTGGGCAGCCGGGTGACCGGGTCGTGCATCTGCAGGTGCCGCAGCCGGGCCTGGAGGTCGCGCCGGTCGCTGACGTCCGCGACCGACAGCAGTACGTCGCCCGTGCCCGGTACGGGCCCCAGCGTGACCTCGGCCCACACCGAGTGCCCGTCGGGGTGCTTGAGCCGGCGGGTGCAGCGCAGCCGCGCCTGCCGGCCGCGCAGCACCTCGCGGTACGCCTGCCAGGTGCGGGCCTCGGCGGCCAGGTCCACCAGGTCGGCGGCCTGCTGCCCGAGCAGGGAGCCCGGTGCGGAGCCCAGCAGCGACGCCAGCGCCTCGTTGGCGGCGACCACCGAGCCGTCCCGGTCGACCAGGGCCATGGGCAGGTGCGCGGCGTCGAACGCGGCCCGGAAGTCGCGCCCTTCGGGATCGCCCACGCCCTGGCCGGACGGGGACGCTGACACCGGAGCGTGACGCTCGGTAATGGTCGGACGGATGCTGTCGGCCGCCGAACCGGTTTCCTCAGAGGTTCCGCCCACCGCTCGCTCCCGCAGTTCTCGTGATGTCCGCGCAGGAAAGTGTGCCGATCATAGAGGCTGCCGCAAGGCCCTATCCAGCGGCGTCGCCGTGCCGTACGCCGCACTTCGCAGGTGTGACGGTTGGTCCGGACCCCTCCGCCCGATCGTTTCTGCACAGCTCTGAGCATGCGAGGACGGCACCTGATCCCGTGTGATCGGTCGTGACGTTCTGTAGGCGATCGCGTGAAGCGCGCGGGTCAGCGCCGTGCACGCCGCTCACCCGGGTGGGGCAGCGGAACAGGGCATACCCCCGACAATCGCCTCAAGGTGGAGGAGTCAGGTCAAACACCCCCACCGGAGGTCGATGTGCCGCGACAGCAGACACCCGTGGGAGTGGAACGCGACCGCGTGCGCAGCACCGCCGCCGCCCTCACCTCACTGACGGCGCTGGCCGCCATGTCGCTCGTCGCGGGGCCCGCCGTGGCCGATTCCGGGGCCGGGCCGTGCGCCCTCACGCGTACGTCGGCGCACCACTCGCTCGGGCTGGACACGTGGAACCGCGCCTATCCGCGACCCGTGCGCACCCTCCACGCGGTCATGGTCTTCCTGTCCTTCCCCGACGCCCGGCCGCGTGCCACACCGCAGCAGATCACCGCCGACTACTTCCCCGCCACCAGCGACTTCTTCGAGCGGGCCTCGTACGGCAAGTTCCGGCTGGTCCCCCATCCGCAGTCGCGGTGGATCCAGATGCCGCGCACGTCCACCGCGTACCGCATACAGCGCGACTGGGCGCCCGAGGACCGGGCCGCGTACCTGCGCGACGCGGTCGCCACCGCGGACCGGGTGGTGGACTTCTCGGCGTACGACGTCGTGTACTTCGTCGCCGACCCGGACGCCCCCGGGGTGGACTCCGACGCCACCAAGGTCGTCAACTTCGACCGGCCCATCGTCGCGGACGGCGCCGAGCTGCGCCGCATCGTCACCGTCTTCGAACGCCACCCCCCGGACCGGAACGTCCTGGCGCACGAGACGGGCCACGTCTTCGACCTGCCCGACCTCTACCACCGCCCGACGGACGGCAAGGGCGACTGGGACACCTACGTGGGTGACTGGGACGTCATGGGCAGCCAGTTCGGCATGGCCCCGGACCTGTTCGCCTGGCACAAGTGGAAGCTGGGCTGGCTCGGCCGGGAGCAGGTGGACTGCGTGCAGAGCGGCGCCTCGCTGCACACCCTCCAGCCGCTCGGCGAGGCCCCCCGGCCGGGCGGCAGCGGCGGCACCCGGCTGGCGGTCGTCCGCACCGGCCGGGACAGCGCGATCGCGGTGGAGGCACGCGGCTCGGCCGGCAACGACGGGGACACCTGCACGGAGGGGGTGCTCGTCTACCGGGTGCGCAACGAGGCCGCCTCGGGCGGCGGCCCGATCGAGGTGCTGGACGCCCACCCGGACACCGAGGCCTGCTGGGACCGCTCGGTCTACCCGCCGCTGGCGGACGCGCCGCTGGAGGTGGGCGAGAGCTTCACGGTGCCGGGGGAGCGGGTCCGGATCGAGGTGGCGGACCGGACGCAGTCCGGCGCGTACACGGTCAAGATCACGACGTGAGGTGAGGCCGCCCCGGAGACACGAAGAAGCCCCCGTTCTCGCGAACGGGGGCTTCTTCCGTCTGTGCGCCGCCAGGGACTCGAACCCCGGACCCGCTGATTAAGAGTCAGCTGCTCTAACCAACTGAGCTAGCGGCGCCTGCTGACGTCGTAGACATTAGCATCCCGGTCGGCGGAACGAAAAATCGATATCCGCAGGTCCGCGCCCGGGGCGCCCGGCACGCCCGGCGGAGCGCTCCGCCGGGCCCGCCGCGGCCGCGCCCCCGTCCCGGTTCCGGGCGGCCCGCACGTACGCCCACAGCAGGGCCTCCGCCCCCGGCAGCCACGGACACCGGGTGTCCGGGGCCACCACCCAGCGGGCGGGACCGGCGACGCTGCTCAGCGGGGGCACGGTCACCGCGTCCCCGCGGCCGTGGCACAGCGGCGCCGGGACGGCGTCGTCCCGCTCCTCCCAGTGCAGCAGCGACGGCAGCCGGTGGGCGGTCCCGACGGAGGTGAAGAACAGCATGCGGCCGCGCTGGACGGCGACCGGGCCGGAGCCCGGGCCCTCGCTCCACAGCAGGTCCAGCATCCGCCGGCCGAGGACGACGGGGACGTTGACGATGTCGAAGGCGGTGCCGCAGGGCAGGACCGCCGGCGCGCTCGGGCGGGCCTGCCACGCCGCCAGCGTGCTGCGCGCGTACGGGGCGGCGGAGGCGAGCCAGGCGGCGCCCTGCGCGGTGACGTGGGTGGCGGGTGCGGAGTCGCGGACGGCGCCGGGGAGGCGGGCGTCACGGGCGGGGCAGCCGGTGTCCGTCGTCATCGTCGTCATGCGTCAGGTCTACCGCGCGTACCCGTCCGGCTCCGCGGAGTTACGGGAAACCCGGACGGGGCGGGGTGCGGTGGAGTATCGTGCGCCGCGCATATGCCGGGGGCCGGGCGGGACGGCCCGCCCGGCCCCGGCCGGGTCATCGCGGTGGCGCGGTCATCGCGGTGGCGCGGTCCCTGCGGTTCCCGCCGTCACTGCGGCTCCACGGTCCCGCGCTGGAGCCCGACGCCGAACTCGACCATCTTGCGGGCGTAGTCCTCGGTCCAGTCGGCCCGCTCGGCGATGGCGGAGAGCGGAAGCCGGTCGAACCGGCTGGGGTCCGCCAGCTGGGCCGCCGCCAGCGCCTGGAACTCCACCGCGCGGTCGTGCGCGGCCCGGAAGGCCAAGGTCAGCTCGGTGGCACGGGTGAGCAGTTCCCCCGGGTCCTCGATGGACTCCAGGTCGAAGAAGTGCTCCGGGTCCGCGGCAGCCTCCGAGGGCTCGAAGAGCAGCGGCGCCGGCCGCAGCCTCCGCTCGGTCCGCTCGGGCTCTGCCATGCGTGTCCTCCTGCTGCTCGCGCGTACGGTCTTCCGGGCCACCCTCCATTGTCCAACGGCGCGCAAGAGCGCCCGGGGGTGGTACCGGCCGGCGGGCCCGCGCCCTCCCGTCACGCCGAGACGGTCGGCTCCTGCGCGGCCAGCTTGGCGAGTTCGTCGAGCAGGGCGGCGACCTCGTCGGCCAGGCCCTCGGGCGCGGTGAAGCCCTGCTCGCCGACCAGCGTGCTGATGCCGGGGACGGCCGGGCTGCGCTCGGCGGTCCGGATGCCCAGGCGGGCGAGGACCGGGCGGAGCATCTGCGCGGCCGGGGCGCCGCCGGTGGGGCCGGCGCTGTAGGTGAGCAGGCCGACCGGCTTGTCCTTCCACTCGTGGTAGAGGTAGTCGACGGCGTTCTTCAGCGGGGCGCTGAAACCGCCGTTGTGCAGCGGCATGACGAACAGCACGGCGTCGCTGGCGCTGACCGTGGCGCTCCAGTCGCGGGTGTGCTGGTGGACGTAACGGCCCGACGCGGCCGGCTCGGGCTCGTCGAGCAGGGGGAGGGCGATCTCGGCGAGGTCGGCCGCGACGACCGAGAACCCGCCGTGGGCGCGGGCGGTCCCCGCGACCCAGTGGGCCAGCGGGCGGCCGGCGGAGGTGGGGCGGGTGCTGGTGGACAGGACGAGCAGGCGGGGCATGGGAGCTCCTGCGAGTGGCTGGGCGGACGGTCGCCCGTATCCAAACACAGGAAGATCACGGAGGGACCGACTCCGCCCCACCGTCTCAACCGGTGGAGCGGGCGGACGGCGCCGCCGCCCCCCCGGTCAGGGCCGCCAGACCACGCGGTGCTCGGACAGGTGCGCCAGCACCGAGTGGTTGGCCTCCCACCCGTCGGGGAACTTCACCGTCACGCCCAGCTGCACCGGCTCCGTCTCGGGATGCTCGTCCAGCACCTCCGCGATGCCCGCGCGGGCCACCACCACGCATGCGTGCCGGTGCCGCGACGCGAGCACGCACAGCCGGCCCGTCTCCAGGTGGAAGGCCGTCGCGTCCGGCCGGCCCGACAGCGGGTGGAGCACGACCGTGAGGTCGTACTCGCGGCCCTGGAGGCGGTTGGCGGTGTCCACGGTGACCCCGGTGACGCCCAGCTCCGCCAGGGCGGCCCGGACCGCGGCCGCCTGGTCCCGGTGGGCCGTGCCGACGGCGATCCGGTCCGCCGCCATCGGGCGCGGCTCGGGGGACTGCTCGTCCCGGGTGACCGCCCCGCGGTCCAGCGCCCGCCGGACCACCAGCGCCACCGCCCGGACCGCCTCCGGGTCGGTCCGCGGCGTGTGCCGGGCGGGCAGCTCCAGCAGCCCCCAGCCGGCCTCCGCCGCCTCGTCCAGGACCCGGTCCGGCCCCGAACCGTCCGAGGGCACCCCGTACGACAGCGTGCGCTCGCCCGGCCCGGTGCCGCTGCGGAACGGCGTGTACGGGTAGAACGCGTGCGACACCAGCGGAGCCGCCGAGGCCGGCAGCCGCCAGGACACCGGCAGCCGGTGCTGCGGCAGCCGCGGGTTGTGGGCGAGCAGCGTGGAGACCGCCGACGCGGACGGGTCGTACGACAGCCCCGCCCACTGCTCGGCCCCGACCACGCTGAACGGGTCCAGCTGGCCCGGGTCGCCCACGAACAGCGCCCGCTCGAACAGCCCGGCCACGGCCAGCAGCGCGTCCGAACGCATCTGGTACGCCTCGTCGACGATGGCGTGCTCCCACGGCTCGACGTTCTGGGTGTACGCCCACTTCGCGGCCGTCGAGATCACGACCGGCAGCTCCGCGAGGTCGCCCGGCTTCGCCGACAGCGTGACCGAGCCCAGCTCCCGCAGGGCGGGGTCGTAGGCGTCGCCCTCGCTGCTGTGCAGCCGGCCCACCCGCAGCTCCGGGTCCTTCTCGGCCAGCCGCAGCACCAGGTCGTCCACCTGCGCGTTGGTCTGCGCCACGATCATCAGCCGGCGGCCGGCCGCCGCCAGCTCCCGGGCGGCGCGGACCACGAGGGTCGACTTGCCGGCCCCCGGCGGGGAGTCGACGACGACGCCCCGCTCGGCGGCGTGCAGGGTGTCGTGCAGGATCGCCTCGGTCGCCCGGGCGGCGGCCGCCCCCGGGTCGGAGGCGGCCGCGGCGGAGGGTGCGGCCGGGTTCGCGGGCCCAGAGATCGCGGCCGGCTTCGCGGGCACAGGGGTCACAGCAGGTCCTCGTCGGTCACGGCGTCGGCGGTCACGGCCCCGGCGGACTCACCGGGCGGCCCGCCGTGGGTCCACGGCGTCGCCTCGGGCTCGGGCAGCCGCGGCCCGCCGCGGGCGTCGTGCTCGAACAGCGTCCAGCACACCCGGTCGCCCTTCTCCGGCACCGAGCCCGGCTCCGGCTCCCGGCCGCGGCCCATCCGGTCCAGCAGGCGCAGCACCAGCTGCACGCCCTGCCCGTCGTCCGCGTCGCCGGGGCGGGCGGCCCCCAGATAGCCGACGAACGCGGCCGACTGGGTCTTGCCGTCCAGCACCCGGAACACCTTGCCGCCGCCCGCCTCGGCCAACTGCGGCACGTCCTGCGTGGAGAGCGTCACCAGCGGGCGGGGACTGGGCCGCTTGGAGTCCGTCCACTCCATCACCACCTCGGTGACCTCGCCCTCGAACGCCTCGCCGGCCAGCCGCCGCCCCGCCATCACCAACGGGTCGTCCAGCGCCTCCTGGGCGTCGAGCCGGGCCTGCTCGGTCTCCCGCACGGCGAGCTTCTGCGCCGCCGTCACCGCGTCGTCCCGGCGCGGCTGCGGCGGCTCGCCCGCCCGGACCCGGTCCCGGTGCCCGGTGAAGGACCAGCGGTCGCGGGTCCAGCGCTGCTCGACCCGCTCGCCCGGCGGCAGGGTGCGCAGCAGGTCGATCGCCTGCCACACCGACCGCCAGGTGCCGGCCATCTGCTCCTCGACCAGCCGCCGGATCTCCTCCTCGGCCCGCCGCACCGGCGCCGCGTCGCGCGGCCGCCCACCGGCGCGGGCCGCGTCGAAGGCCGCCATCGCCGGGGCCAGCAGCTTGTTGTCGAAGGCGGGGTCGGTGGCCGGACCGGCCGGGGGCACCAGCAGCAGGCCGCGCCCGTCCCGGGCCAGCTCCGCCCGGACCGCGCGCTCGGCGCCCGACTCCCCGTCCGGCGCAGCGATCCACTCCAGCAGCGCGGCCAGATGCTGGTCCTCCAGGCTGCTCTGCCCCGTCGCCCAGTGCCGCGACAGCAGCTCGGTGGCCGACAGGAGCATCGAGGAGCCGGGCACCCGGGACCGCTCGGCGAGGTGCGTGAACCAGCGGCCCAGCAGCGGCACCTGGGTCGGCACCGGATAGGGGTGGTCCGGATCCTCCTCCGCCGTGCGCCGGAACCGCATCGACCGCCCCAGCAGCCGTACGTACTCCACGCCCGCCCGGCTCGGCACGACCAGCTGCGGCGCGTCCACGCACAGCTCGGTCTCCACCTTGACCCGCTTGCCGCTCTCCGGGTCGGTCTCGCTGCGCTCCGCCGGCTCCACCACGTCCATGAAACCGTCCAGGTACGGCATCACGCACGCGGCGAGCTCCGCGAGGAACTCCCAGCGCAGGTCGCGGTCGCGCGGCTGCGGGACCACCAGGACCCGCGGCGCGTCGCGGTCGGTGCCCACCATGGCGCCCAGCGGGGCCCCGGCCTCACCGGCGGTGGTCAGCGGGACGAACACCAGCGGCCGCTCGGCCAGGTGCCGGTGCCGTACGGTCGCCAGCGGCCAGGCCCGGCCCGCCCGGACGGCCTGCAGCCGGGCCAGGGTGCCCAGCAGGGGCACGGCGGGGCCCGACGGAGC
>NZ_JAJAUY010000131.1 GCF_020532625.1 Streptomyces antimicrobicus
GGGGGGGGGGGGGGGGGGGGGGGGGGGGGGGGGGGGGCGGGGGGCTCCGGGTGGGGGTGTCCGGGACTGCATGATTTATGGCGGTCCCGGATGATTTCGGATCTCGGGCGGGAGTCACGCCACAAATCACGCTTTACGTCCCGGACACCCCCACCCTGCGCCCCCGTCCCCCAGCCCGGCTGCTCCGTCCCCCTGCGGCCACCTCCGTCCGTCAGTCCGGCCACCTCCGTCCGTCAGTCCGGCCGCCTCCTGTCCCTGCGGGACGTCTCCCTGCTCGGGGCGGGGTGGTGGGGGAGGGGAAGATCGGGGAAGGGTGGGGGCATGCGGAGTGCTTATGGCGTGGAGACGGTGCGGGCGGCGGAGCGGGAGTTGATGGCCCGGTTGCCCGACGGGGCGCTCATGCAGCGTGCCGCGGCCGGGCTGGCGGCCGTCTGTGCCCAGCTGTTGCGCGGGGGTGGTCCGGGACGGCGGCCCGCGCGGCGGAAGGTGGCCGGGGCCCGGGTCGGGGTGCTGGTCGGAGGCGGCGACAACGGCGGGGACGCCCTGTACGCCGGGGCGCGGCTGGCCCGGCGCGGGGCCGGGGTGTACGCCGTGCTCATGGATGCGGGACGGGCCCACGGCGGCGGGCTCGCCGCGTTGCTCGCGGCCGGCGGCCGCGTCGTCGAGCGGCTGCCGGAGCGGCTCGACCTCGTCCTCGACGGCCTCCTCGGCATCGGCGGGCGCGGCGGCCTGCGCCCGGCCGCGGCGGCGCTCGCCGCGCAGGCGGACACCGCCCGGGCCGCGGGCGCGCTGGTCGTCGCCGTGGACCTGCCCAGCGGGGTGGACGCGGACACCGGTGAGGTGGCCGGCGCCGTGGTCGGCGCCGACGTGACCGTCACCTTCGGCGCGTACAAGCCGGGGCTGCTGATCTCGCCGGGTGCGACGTACGCCGGGACGGTACGGCTGGTGGACATCGGCCTGGCCCTGCCCGCCCGGCCGGAGGTGTCGGCGCTCCAGGACGCCGACGTGGCCGGGCTGTTGCCCGTACCCGGCGCGGAGAGCGACAAGTACCGCCGCGGGGTGGTCGGTGTCCTCGCCGGGTCCGGGCAGTACCCGGGCGCGGCGGTCCTGGCGGTGGCCGGGGCGCTGCGCGGCGGTGCCGGGGCCGTCCGGTACGTCGGCCCGGCCGACCAGGCGGTGCTGGCCCGCTTCCCGGAGACGCTGATCGGTACCGGCCGGGTCCAGGCGTGGGTGGCCGGGCCGGGGCTGGGGGACGGCCGGCTGGCCGAGGTCGAACGGCTGCTGGCCTCGGACGTCCCGCTGCTGGTGGACGCGGACGGGCTGCGCGGGCTGTCCCCGGAGGCCCTGCGGCGGCGTACGGCGCCCACCCTGCTGACCCCGCACGCGGGGGAGGCCGCGGCGCTGCTCGGCGTCGACCGCGCCTCGGTCGAGGCGCAACGGCTGCGCCGGGCGCGGGAACTGGCCGAGCGGTACGGCGCGACCGTGCTGCTCAAGGGCTCCACCACGGTGGTGTGCGACCCGGCGGGGCAGGTCCGGGTGAACCCCACCGGTACGCCGTGGCTGGCCACGGCCGGCAGCGGCGACGTGCTGTCGGGCCTGGCCGGCTCCCTCCTGGCCGCGGGCCTGGACCCCCTCGACGCGGCCTCGGCCGCCGCCTACCTCCACGGCCGGGCCGCCCACCACGCGGCCGCCGACGCCCCCGTGACGGCCCAACAGGTCGCCGAAGCCCTCCCCGCGGCCTGGCGCACCACCTCCGAAGCCTCCGGGGCCGGGGGTCGGGCGCGCAGGGTGGGGGTGTCCGGGACGTAAAGGGTGATGTGTGGCGTACTCGCCGCATGCGCTGCGGAACCAGCCGGGACCGCCATAAATCGTGCAGTCCCGGACACCCCCACCCGGAGCCCCCGGCCCCCGGCCCCCCGCGCCACGCCCGGGAGCGGCCGCACCGGCCGCAGGAACGGCCCGGCAGCCAACGCCCGGCCGGCGCCCCGCCCCGCCCCGGGGGCCGACCGCCGCGACATGCGAAACGTGTGGCGTCCGGCGGCCACCCCCCGAAGGCTCGGCCCGGGTTCTGAGAGACTGGGCGCGATGAACGAGACACCGCCGCGCGTGCACGCCGAGATCGATCTTGACGCCGTACGGGGGAACGTGCGCGCGCTGCGCGACCGGGCCCCCCGGTCCGAGCTGATGGCCGTGGTCAAGGCCGACGGCTACGGGCACGGCGCGGTGGCCTGCGCCCGGGCGGCTCTGGAGGCGGGGGCGAGCTGGCTGGGGACCGCCACCCCGCAGGAGGCGCTCGCGCTGCGCGCGGCCGGGATCACCGCGCGGACCCTGTGCTGGCTGTGGACGCCCGGAGGGCCCTGGCGGGAGGCGGTCGAGGCCGACCTCGATGTCGCCGTCAGCGGAATGTGGGCCCTGGACGAGGTGCGCGCCGCCGCCCGGGCCGCCGGACGCACGGCCCGCATCCAGCTCAAGGCCGACACCGGCCTGGGCCGCAACGGCTGCCAGCCCGCCGACTGGGCCGAACTCGTCGGCGCGGCCGTCGCCGCCGAGGCCGAGGGCACCGTCAAGGTCACCGGCCTCTGGTCGCACTTCGCCTGCGCCGACGAACCCGGCCACCCCTCCATCCAGCTCCAGCTGACCGCGTTCCGCGACATGCTCGCCTACGCGGAGAAGGAGGGGATCGAGCCCGAGGTGCGGCACATCGCCAACTCGCCCGCGGTCCTGACCCTTCCCGAGAGCCACTTCGACCTCGTGCGGACCGGGCTCGCGATCTACGGCGTCTCGCCCGCGCCCGAGCTCGGCACCGCCCAGGAGCTGGGCCTGCGGCCCGCCATGACGCTCAAGGCCTCGGTCGCGCTGGTCAAGGAGGTGCCCGGCGGGCACGGCGTCAGCTACGGCCACCACTACGTCACCCCGGCCGGAGGCACCCACCTCGCCCTCGTCCCCGCCGGCTACGCCGACGGCATCCCCCGCCACGCCTCGGGCCGCGGCCCGGTCCTGGTCGGTGGCGCGGTGCGCACGGTGGCCGGGCGGGTGGCCATGGACCAGTTCGTGGTCGACCTCGGGCCCGGCGAGCCCGGCGTCCGCAGCGGGGACGAGGCCGTGCTGTTCGGGCCCGGCGAGCACGGCGAGCCCACCGCCGAGGACTGGGCGCAGGCCTCCGGCACGATCGCGTACGAGATCGTCACCCGCATCGGCGCCCGGGTGCCCCGGGTCCACCTCCATGGCTGAGAACTCGGCGGCCGACACCTGGCGGCGCGCCGGCTGGGCCGGCGCCGCCATCGGCGTGCTGGCCGCCGGCGCCGCGGCGGGCGTGGCCGTCGAGCGGCTCACCGTGGGCCGCGGCATGCGCCGCCAGGCGCGCCTGGCGCTGGACGCCGCCGCGCCCTACGGGTCCCTGCGGGGGACCGAGGGCACGACGCGCGCCGAGGACGGCACCCTGCTGCACCACGAGGTGGACGAGCTCCCGGAGGAGCCGGCCAAGCGGCGCCGGCTGCGCCGCCGCCCCTCCGCCCCCACGGTGATCCTGTGCCACGGCTACTGCCTGAACCAGGACGCCTGGCACTTCCAGCGCGCCGCCCTGCGCGGCCTGGTCCGCGCCGTGTACTGGGACCAGCGCAGCCACGGCCGGTCGGCCCGGGGCCTGGCCCAGGCCGACGGCGAGCCGATCACCATCGACCAGCTGGGCCGCGACCTGAAGGCCGTCATCGACACCACCGCCCCCGAGGGCCCGCTGGTCCTGGTCGGGCACTCCATGGGCGGCATGACGATCATGGCGCTGGCCGAGCAGTTCCCGGAGCTGGTCCGCGACCGGGTCGTGGGCGTGGCCTTCATCGGCACCTCCAGCGGCCGCCTCGACGAGGTCACCTTCGGGCTCCCGGCCGCCGGGATGAACGCCGTGCGCCGGGTGCTGCCGGGCGTGCTCAAGGCCCTCGGCTCGCAGGCGGAGCTGGTGGAACGCGGCCGGCGGGCCACCGCCGACCTGTTCGCCGGCATGATCAAGCGCTACTCGTTCGGCTCGCGCGACGTCGACCCGGCCGTGACCCGGTTCGCCGAACGCCTCATCGAGGCGACCCCGATCGACGTGGTCGCGGAGTTCTACCCCGCCTTCCAGACGCATGACAAGACGGCCGCGCTCGCCCACTTCGCGGACGTGCCGGTCACCGTCGTCGCCGGCGACCGGGACATGATCACCCCGCCCGAGCACAGCGAGGCGATCAAGGCCGCGCTGCCCGGCGCGGAGCTGACGATCCTGGAGAGCACCGGTCACCTGATGACGCTGGAGCGCCCGGAGACCGTCACCGGCCTGCTGATGGACCTGCTCGCGCGCACGGGGGCGGTGCCCGCAGCGACTAACGTTGGCGCGTATGGAAGCACCGCACGCAGCGCACCCCCGAACGGCTGACGCCCAGGCCGGCACCGCGGCCGGCAGCGAGGCCGTCGTCACCGTCGACTCCCCGCAGCGGATGCAGGACCTGGGCCGCCGGATCGCGGCCCTGCTGCGCCCCGGCGACCTCGTCCTGCTCACCGGCGAGCTGGGCGCGGGCAAGACCACGCTGACCCGGGGCCTGGGTGAGGGCCTGGGCGTGCGCGGGGCCGTGACCTCGCCGACGTTCGTCATCGCCCGGGTGCACCCCTCGCTGGTGGACGGCCCGCCGCTGGTGCACGTGGACGCGTACCGGCTCGGCGGCGGCCTGGAGGAGATGGAGGACCTGGACCTCGACGTCTCGCTGCCGGACTCCGTGGTCGTCGTGGAGTGGGGCGACGGCAAGGTGGAGGAGCTGTCGGAGGACCGCCTGCACGTGGTGATCGCGCGTGCGGTCGGCCACGAGGAGGTCCTGGACGACGTGCGCCAGGTGACCCTGCGCGGCGTCGGTGCCCGCTGGGAGAGCGCCGACCTGGCGGGGCTCGCGGGCTGAGGTGCCGACAAGGTGTCGGCAAGATATTGCGCCCGTGCCGGGACGCGTGATGACATGGTACCGAGAGTTGGTTAGGTCTACCTAAGTGCCGCGTCCCGGTCCAGGAGGCAGCCATGTCGGCAGCAGAGCGCGAAGACGTCCCTCGCCCGTCCGCCGTGCCGCCGGGACCGCTGTCGATGCAGGCGCTCCTGGCGTCGTGCGCCGCCGCCACCGCCGTCTCCACCCCACCGCGCACCCCGCCCCGCGACGATCCGCCCGCCCCCCAGGAAGCCGAAGCGGCCTGACCCCGGCCGGAGCCGCCGGCACCCGGCTCCCGCCCCGGCTCGGCGCTGCGGCCCCGTCCGGGATCCGGCCGCCCCGTCCGGGTGAATCTGCCGATCGCGGCGGCGTGCGCCGGTGCTAGGGGACGACGACCACCTTGGTGTTGATCGTCGCGAAGTTCCACAGGGCGTCGCCGTCGGCCCGGCTCATCCGGATGCCGCCGGTCTTCTTGGCCGGGTCCGGCGCCGGCATCTGCCCGTCCGCGCGGGCGCTGAAGCCGATCACCACGCCCTCGCTCAGGGTGAACCGCACGACGTGCTCGACCGCGACCCCGTCGGAGCCGGTGACGGCCCCCGAGCGCGAGCTCACCGCGTACGACCCCGGCTTGGGGTGCACGGTGCTCGGCATGACCGCGAAGCTGCGCGGCTCGGTGCCGGCGGCGCCGACCAGCCACACCCGCTTCTGGCCGACGGAGTAGACCACCCGCGTGCCGGTGCCCGAGTTCTCCGGCACCGGCCCCGGCTTGCCCGGGGCCTGCGGGGCGGTGGGCTGGGCGGGAGCCCCGGCGGCCGGCTGCTGCTGTTGCGGAGCCCCTGCCGCGGGCTTGGCGGGGGCGGTCGCGGACGCCTGGTAGGCGAGGAAGCCGACCGCGGCGAGGGCCACCGCCGTGAGCCCGGCCACGATTCCCGAGCTGCTGCGTGCCACCTTGCTCCACCTTCCCCGGTCTTCCCCTGGATACGTGATCGAAGGTAGCAGCAGGGGCGGGCCCGAACCGGCCGCACCGGGCGCGGTGCGGACAGTCGTAGGCTGTTCGCGTGCTCTTGCTCGCCGTAGATACCGCCACGCCCGCCGTCACCGTCGCCCTGCACGACGGTGCGTCCGTCGTCGCCCACGCCGACCAGGTCGACGCCCGCCGCCACGGGGAGCTGCTGCTGCCCGCCGTGGACAAGGTGCTCGCCGAGGCGGGGGTCAAGCTCGACGCCGTCACCGACATCGTCGTGGGCGTCGGCCCCGGCCCGTACACCGGACTGCGCGTCGGGCTCGTCACCGCCGCCGCCTTCGGCGCCGCGATCGGCGCCCCCGTGCACGGTCTGTGCACCCTCGACGGGCTCGCCCACGCCGCCCAGCAGGCCGGGGTCGAGGGCCCCTTCGTGGTCGCGACCGACGCGCGCCGCAAGGAGGTCTACTGGGCCCGCTACGAGGACGGCCGCACCCGCGTCGGGGAGCCGGCCGTGGACCGTCCGGCGGACATCGCCGAGCAGGTCGCGGGCCTGCCGGCGGTCGGCGCCGGTGCGCTGCTCTACCCGGAGGTCTTCCCCGGCGCCCGGGGGCCCGAGCACCAGTCGGCGGCGGCCCTGGCCTCGCTCGCCGCGGAGCGGCTGGCCGCCGGCGGGACGTTCCTGCCGCCGACCCCGCTCTACCTGCGCCGGCCCGACGCGCAGGTGCCGAAGAACTACAAGGTGGTCACCCCGCAGTGACCGGGTCCGCCCACCCCTCCACCGGCCCGGACCGCGACGCCCGCCCGGCCGGCGACGCCCGCCCGGACCGCGACGCCCGCCCGGCCGACGGCGCCGTGCTGCGCCCGATGCGCTGGTGGGACATCGAGCCCGTGCTGGAACTGGAGCACGAGCTGTTCCCCGAGGACGCCTGGTCCGCGGGCATGTTCTGGTCCGAGCTGGCCCATGCCCGGGGCCCCGGGGCGACCCGCCACTACGTGGTGGCCGAGGACCCCGGGACGGGCCGCCTCGTCGGCTACGCGGGCCTGGCCGCCGCCGGCGACCTGGCCGACGTCCAGACCATCGCGGCCGCCCGCGACCAGTGGGGGACCGGGCTCGGTGCCCGGCTCCTGAAGGACCTGCTGCGTGCCGCCACCGCCTTCGAGTGCGCCGAGGTGCTGCTGGAGGTGCGGGTGGACAACACCCGCGCCCAGAAGCTCTACGAGCGCTTCGGCTTCGAGCCGATCGGCTTCCGGCGCGGCTACTACCAGCCCGGCAACGTCGACGCGCTCGTGATGCGCCTTTCCGATCCGGCCGGCTCCTGCGCCGGCTCTTCTCCCGTACGAAGTGAGAACCATGGCTGACGAACCCCTCGTCCTCGGCATCGAGACCTCCTGCGACGAGACCGGCGTCGGCATCGTCCGCGGCACCACGCTGCTCGCGGACGCGGTCGCGTCGAGCGTCGACGAGCACGCCCGCTTCGGCGGCGTCGTCCCCGAGGTCGCCTCCCGGGCCCATCTGGAGGCGATGGTCCCGACCATCGAGCGCGCCCTGAAGGAGGCCGGGGTCAGCGCCAAGGACCTCGACGGCATCGCGGTCACCGCCGGCCCGGGCCTGGCCGGTGCGCTGCTGGTCGGCGTCTCGGCGGCCAAGGCGTACGCGTACGCGCTCGGCAAGCCCCTGTACGGCGTCAACCACCTGGCCTCGCACATCTGCGTGGACCAGCTGGAGCACGGGCCGCTGCCCGAGCCCACCATGGCGCTGCTGGTCTCCGGCGGCCACTCCTCGCTGCTGCTGGCCCCGGACATCACCTCCGACGTCCGGCCGCTGGGCGCGACCATCGACGACGCGGCGGGCGAGGCCTTCGACAAGATCGCCCGGGTGCTGAACCTGGGCTTCCCCGGCGGCCCGGTCATCGACCGGCTGGCCAAGGAGGGCGACCCGCACGCGATCGCGTTCCCGCGCGGGCTGACCGGGCCGCGCGACCCCGCGTACGACTTCTCCTTCTCCGGGCTCAAGACGGCCGTGGCGCGCTGGATCGAGGCCAAGCGCAACGCGGGCGAGGACGTGCCGGTGCGCGACGTCGCGGCGTCCTTCCAGGAGGCCGTGGTGGACGTGCTCACCCGCAAGGCGATCCGCGCCTGCAAGGACGAGGGCGTCGACCACCTGATGATCGGCGGGGGTGTGGCCGCCAACTCCCGGCTGCGGGCGCTGGCGCAGGAGCGCTGCGACGACGCCGGCATCGTGCTGCGGGTGCCGCGGCCGAAGCTGTGCACCGACAACGGCGCGATGGTTGCGGCGCTGGGCGCCGAGATGGTCAAGCGCAACCGGGCCGCGTCCGCCTGGGACCTGTCCGCCGACTCCTCGCTGCCGGTGACGGACCCGCACGTGCCGGGCGAGCGGCACGAGCACGCCGACGCGGACGGGTCCGCGCACGGCCACTCCCACGGCCACGGCGCTGCGCACGACCACGACCACGTGCACGAGCTCAGCAAGGACAACCTCTACTCATGAGCACGACGGTCACCCTGATGTGGGAGGCCCGGGCGGTCGCCGGCCGGGGCGCGGAGCTGCTGGAGTGGGCCCGCGCCCAGGTGCTGGCCAGGGAGCCGCTGCGCCGGGAGACCTTCCGCGCCCCGCAGGACCGGGTCCTCGTGCTCACCTGGTGGGAGGTCGACGGGCCGGCCGCGGAGCTGCCCGAACTCCCCGAGCCCGACCGGGACCTGATCACCCGTCCGGTGCACCGCTGGCGCTTCGAGTCGGTCGAGACCCTGACCTGACGGGGCGGCCGCCCGGGGCGGCGGGCCCCGTTATGGTCATGAGCATGCCTCGTCGTGACCTGCCGCCCCCGCCGCCGCCCGCGCACCTGCGCGGCCGGCTGGACGAGACCGCCGTACGGGCCGACCGGGCACGGTTCCTCAGGGAGCTCGGGCGGCAGGAGCTGGGGCCGGGGCGGCTCGTGCTGCTCTGGGCGGTCGCGGCCGTGGTGGCGCTGGGCTGGTCCTGCGTGGGCCTGGCCCTGATGTCGTTCGAGCAGGACCGCCGCCTGGAGGACCTGGTCGGGGTGGTCTACGCCGTCCTGGGCGCCGGGGTCCTGGTGCCCGCCGGGTTCTGGTTCGCCTGGGGCGCGCGGCGCGACCGCCAGGTGCGCCGGCTGCTGTCCGCGTGGGCCGCCGCCGCACCCGACCCCGTCGCCGACGGCCCGCTGCGCGCGCCGGGACGGAGCCTGGCCTGGCTGCTGGTGTCGTGCGTGCCGGGCGCGGCCGGGCTCTGGCTGGCGCTCGGGACCGCGCTGCGCGCCCGGCCGGGCGTGACGACGTACGGCGAGGTCACCTACCTGATGGGCCTGGGGACGATCCTGTGGCTCACCGGGCTGCTGGGCGCCGCCAAGGCGGCCGCCCACTACCGCTGGGCGCTGCGCGTCCTCACGCCCCGGGCGCCGGGGCGCCGATCAGCATCGACGGAGCACCTGCCACCCGGGTGAGGAAGACGGTCGCCGCGTTCGGGCCCTGCGGCTTGACCTTGCGGCGCAGTTCCTCCGGCTCGATCGCCGAGCCCCGCTTCTTGACGGTCAGCACCCCCACCTCGCGCTCGCGCAGCAGCGCCTTGAGCCTCTTGAGGTTGAAGGGCAGCACGTCGGTGATCTCGTACGCGGTGGCGTACGGCGTGGCCCGCAGCTCGTCGGCGGTGACGTAGGCGATGGTCGGGTCGATCAGCCGGCCGCCCAGCTCGGCCGCCACCTCGGCGACGAGGTGGGCCCGGATGACCGCGCCGTCGGGCTCGTAGAGGTAGCGGCCGACGGGACCCGCCTGCGGGTCGGGCAGCGGCTCGGTGGTGTGCAGGGTGCGCGGGCCGGGCAGCAGGGTCGCGCGGACGGCGCCGGGCGTGGTGCCGAACCACAGCACCGCCTCCTTCACGTCCCCGCCGTCGGAGATCCACTCGGCCTCCGCCTCGGCCGGGACCGCCTCGTGCGGGATCCCGGGGGCGATCTTGATCGCCGCGTACCGCGCCGTGCGGGCGGCGCCGACCGCCCAGGACAGCGGCGGGGAGTACGCCTCGGGGTCGAAGGTGCGCCCGCCCGTGCGCCCGCCGCGCCGGGCCGGGTCGAGGAAGACGGCGTCGAAGCCGGCCGTGTCCACCTCGGTCACGTCCGCCTCGCGCACCTCGATCAGGTCGGCGAGGCCGAGCGCCTCGGCGTTGGCCCGGGCGACGGCGACGGTCAGCGGGTCCCGGTCCACGGCCAGCACCCGGATGCCGGCCCGGGCGAGCGCGACGGCGTCGCCGCCGATGCCGCAGCACAGGTCGGCCAGCGTCCGTACGCCGAGCGCGGCGAGCCGCCCCGCGCGGTACGTCGCCACGGCGGCCCGGGTGGCCATCTCGGCGCCGCCGGGCGTGAAGTACATGCGGTACGCGTCCTCGGCGCCGAACTTCGCCACCGCCCGCTGTCGCAGCCGGGCCTGGCCGAGGGCCGCGGAGACCAGCCCGGCGGGGTGCTCGCGGCGCAGCCGGGTGGCCACGGCGAGTTCCTGGGCGGGGTCGTAGTCGCGCAGGGAGTCGAGCAGGGCGCGGCCTTCGGGGGTGAGCAGGGCGGCGAAGTCGTGGTGGTTCACCGGTTCATTGTCGGCCAGTCGGTGGAAGTGCGCGGCGCCGTGCGCGGTGTCGGCGCGGAACGGGCGGGGGCGGCTGACACCATCCGCAACTATGCAGCTAGTAGGAAAAACGGAACAAAATACGCGGGATGCGGCCCCCCGGCCGGCCCGCCGGTCCGCCCGCCTGGGCATGGCGGCCCTGGCCGCGCTCGTGGTCGCCGCCCTCGCCACCGGCTGCGGCTCCTCCGAGCCGGCCGGGCCCGCCCAGCAGCCGCCGAAGCCCAAGGCCGGCGGCCAGGCCGGCGGCGCCGTCGACCAGGCCGCCCGGCTCAAGGCGGCCCAGCAGGCGCGCGTCGCGGCCGCCAAGAAGTGGGGCCTGGCCAAGGTGCCGCTGGCCGCGCCGCCGGCGCCGAAGGAGAAGCCGGAGATCACCGCCAGCGAGGGCTTCGAGGTCGAGGACCAGGAGAACCTGCCGCCGGTGTTCACCACCGTGCCGACCGAGGACAAGGTCGTCTTCCTCACGGTCGACGACGGGGCCGAGAAGGACCCGCAGTTCGTGAAGATGATGCAGGAGCTGCAGATCCCCTACACGGCGTTCCTCAGCGACTACCTCGTGCGCGACAACTACAAGTACTTCAAGGACATGCAGGCCACGGGCGTCTCGCTGAACAACCACACGCTCAACCACCGGTACATGCCGGGCCTGTCGTACGAGAAGCAGCGCCGCGAGATCTGCGGTCAGCAGGAGACCCTCCGCAAGGAGTTCGGCAAGCTCCCGACCCTCTTCCGGCCGCCGTACGGCAACTACAACGAGGACACGCTGCGCGCCGCCAAGTCCTGCGGGATCAAGTACGTCCCGATCTGGAACGCGGAAGCATTTCCCGACAAGATGGAATACCGGCAGTGGGACCGCGACCTGCACCCGGGGGACATCATCCTCACGCACTTCCGCGGGCGTGAGGACTGGAAGGGCACCATGCCCGACATGGTCCGTCAGGTCATGAAGACCGTGACGGACAAGGGATACGCCGTGGCACGGCTGGAGGACTACCTGTGAGGAACGCGCGCCGGTCGCTGGCCGGGACGCTGACGGCCGGCGCGCTCGCGCTCGCCCTGGCGGGGTGCGGGGAGAGCGTGGACCCGATCGAGCGGCTGGGCCGCCAGACGAGCCAGGAGGTCCAGGGCGCCGGGCCCTCGGCGAGCCCGAAGCCCGGCCCCTCCGGTTCCCCCTCGGCCCCGTCCGCGGCGGACGAGGCGTACAAGAAGTGGGGCCTGACCCGGCCGCTGGAGTTCGCCCCCCGGCCGGCGGCCCGGCCGAACCTGCCGCACGCCGGGCCGGGGAAGGTCCCGGTGGTCGACCGAATACCCCTGCCGGCCGGCGAGAAGACCGTCTTCCTGACCTTCGACGACGGCGCCGAGAAGGACCCCGAGTTCCTGAGGATGGCGGCCGACCTGAAGCTGCCGATCAGCATGTTCCTGACGGACAGCGTGGCCTCGTCGGACTACGGCCACTTCCAGAAGCTGCGCGACACGGGCGCGGGCAGCGTCGTCAACAACCACACGCTGACCCACCCGAACCTGCGCACCCTGCCGTACGCGGCGCAGAAGAAGGAGCTGTGCGGTCAGCAGGACCGCCTCCAGCAGCGCTTCGGTGAACGCCCCCGGCTCTTCCGCCCGCCGTACGGCAACTACAACGACGACACCCTGCGCGCCGCCTCCGAGTGCGGCGTCTCCGCGCTCGTCCTGTGGAAGGTGTCGATGCAGATCAACAACTTCCAGTACGCCGAGGGCGGCGCCCTGAGACCCGGCGACATCATCCTGGCCCACTTCCGCGGCCCGTCGGAGCTCAAGGGCACCACGGAGACCGAGATGACGACCCGCATGCTCCGGCACATCCAGGAGCAGGGCTTCCGGATCGGGCGCCTGGAGGACTACTTGTAGCCCCTCACGCCACGAGCGCGGCCGGCGGCTCGTGCACCGGGGTCCGGGCGTCGGCCTCGCGGCTGCGCTCGGCGCTGTCGCTGATGCGCAGCAGCAGGGCGATCATGATCCAGTTGGCCAGCAGGGACGAGCCGCCGCTCGCCAGGAACGGGATCGCCTTGCCGGTCAGGGGGATCAGCCCCGTCACGCCGCCCGCGACGATGAAGACCTGCAGGGCCAGGCCCGCCGAGAGCCCGACCGCCAGCAGCTTGCCGAACGGGTCGCGGGCGCCCAGGGCCATCCGCAGGCCCCGCTGGACCAGCAGGCCGTACAGCAGCAGGACCACCATCAGCCCGGCCAGCCCGAGCTCCTCGCCGACCGAGGTCAGGATGAAGTCGCTGCGCCCGGCGAACTTGATCATCTCTGGCGAGCCCTGCCCCAGTCCGGTGCCGGTGATGCCGCCGGTGCCGAGGCTGAACAGGGCCTGGGCGGACTGCTCGGAGGTGAGGCCGGGCGGCCGCTGGCCCTCCGGCAGGAAGATGCCCATCGGGTTGAGCCACGCCTGCACGCGGTTCTTCACGTGCGGCTCGGTCGAGCCGACCACGAACGCGCCCAGCGACGCCATCAGCAGACCCGTCACGATCCAGCTCGTCCGCTCGGTCGCGACGTAGAGCATGACCACGAACACGCCGAAGAACAGCAGCGAGGTGCCGAGGTCGCGCTCGAAGACGAGGACGAGCAGGGAGACGATCCACACCGTGATGATCGGGCCCAGCTGCCGCATCGGCGGCATCCGCATGCCGAGGAACCTGCGGCCGGCCAGCGCCAGCGTGTCGCGGTGGACGACGAGGTAGCCGGCGAAGAACACCGCGATCATGATCTTCACGAACTCGCCGGGCTGGAGCGACATCCCGGCGATGATGATCCACCGCTTCGCGCCGTAGGTGTCCGCGCCGAAGAACGCCGGGGCGATCAGCAGCACCAGCGCGACGGCCATCGTGATGTAGATGAAGCGCTGCAGGTACCGGTGGTCGCGCAGCAGCGCCACCACCCCCAGGCACGCACCGACCCCCACCACCGACCACAGCAGCTGACCGGGCGCGACCGCGTCGGAGCCGTACCGCTCCAGGTAGCCCTGGTCCAGCCGGTGCAGCAGCACCAGCCCCAGACCCGTCAGCAGCATCGCCAGGGGCAGCACCAGCGGGTCGGCGTACGCGGCGAACCGGCGTACGCCGAGGTGGGCCACCAGGGACAGCAGGGTCATGCTGACGGCGAAGCCGGCCAGGTTCTCGGGGAGCACCCCGTTCATGGCCAGGCCCGCGCTCGCGTGCCCGAGGACGGTGATCGCGACGACGAACAGCAGCAGCAGCGCCTCGGTACGGCGGCGGGCGCCCGCCGCCGTGAGCGGCCTCAGTCCACGCACGGGACGCCGCCGCCGTCGAGGGCGGTCCCGCCGGTCCCCCTCGGGGAGGGCGGCGCGGGCGGCGGTGAGGAGGATGCGGCGCCCGGTGCTGCGGGGGTCGGGGAAGCCTTCGGCCCGATCTGGTCGGCAATGAGGCGCTTTATCTTCATATCGTCTACGACGTTGATGTCCTCCCCATGGTTCCTTGCGAACCGCTCCACGGGAAGGGTCGTGAAGTCCACCCGGCCCCCCGACAGGTTCCGCGCCTGCTCGACGAACGACAGCAGGTCCCAGCCCTCGTCCGTCACCAGGTCCTGCTTCGCGGTGTCGATCAGCCGCACCAGCCGGCCCGGATCGGTGAAGGTCCCGCCCTGGTTCAGCCGGTACGTCGCCCCCGCCAGGAACGCCTGCTGCCGCCGGGTGCGGTCCAGGTCGCCCCGGGCCAGGCCGTGCCGCTGCCGGACGAACGCCAGCGCCTGCCGCCCGTCGAGGACCTGCCGCCCGGCGGGGAGGTCCGCGCCCGACCAGGCGTCCTCGACCGGGCGTTTCAGGCACACCGGTACGCCGCCCAGCGCGTCGGCCAGGTGGAGGAAACCGGCCAGGTTCACCTCGGCGAAGTGGTCGATCGGCGCGCCCAGGAACGCCCGTACCGTCTCGATCTCCGCCCTGCGGCCCGCCTCCCGGCCTTCGTGCTCCAGCTGCCGGCGGTCCTGGACCCCCTGGGCCGAGAGCTCCTCCTCCCGCTTCGCCTTCGCCAGTCCGTACGCCTTCTTGATCTTGTCCTTGCCGGTGACGCCCGGCACGCCCTTGAGCTCGACGAAGTCGTCGCGGGGCACCGAGAACGCCGTGGCCCGGCTGCCGTCGGCCGGGACGTGCAGCAGGATCAAGGTGTTGGTGTTGTAGCCGCCGATGTCGGAGCTGCCCGCGTGCAGCTTGTCCAGGACGTCGTCCGGCAGGGGCTCGCCGTTGCGGTCGCGCCGGCTGTCCAGGCCCATCAGGAGGATGTTCACGTCGCCGCCCTCGGACTTCTGCGCGCCGCGCAGGGCCCGGGAGCTGCCGATCGTGCCGGCCAGGTCGTCGTAGAGGTACCAGGCGGTGGCGCCGGCCAGCACCGCCAGTACGCAGGTGCCGGCCAGCAGGGCGCGGCCGGCACGGCGCCGGCCGCGCCCTGCGGTCCGGTCGGTCGTCTTCCTTCGCTGCCCGCTCATGTCCGTCGATGCTGGGGCGGCGGCCCTGAAGGAAGGCTGAGGATCCTGAAGGCGGCTTCAGGAGGCCGGGGGCCGCGTGCCGGTCATCGGGGGAGGCGGAGGACCAGACGGGCTCCGGGCGTCGGGGGGTGGGCCGCCGTCAGGGTGCCGTGGTGGGTGCGGGCGATCTCCCGGGCGATGGACAGGCCCAGGCCCGCGCCGCCGCCGGCGCGGGCGCGGTCGGGGTCCAGGCGGACGAAGCGCTCGAAGACCCGCTCGCGGTCGGCCTCCGGGATGCCGGGGCCGTCGTCGGTGACCTCCAGGACCGGTGCCCCTGTCCCGTCGTCGCGGTACGCCCGTACGACGACCTCGCCGCGGGCGTGCCGCACGGCGTTGTCGACCAGGTTGGCCAGCGCCCGTGCCAGGCGCTCGGGGTCGCCCGAGGCCGGGACCGGCGCCGGGGCGTCCAGCCGGAGCCGGACGCGGGCGGGGCCGCGCCGGGCCAGGTCCTCGGCGGCCAGCAGCGCCAGGTCGACCGGTTCGGCGCGCGGTGGCGCGGCCGGGCCGTCCAGCCGGGCCAGGAGCAGCAGGTCGGCCGCGATCCGCTGGAGCCGCTCGGTGTCGGCGAGGGCGGCGGCGACCGACTCGCGGTCGGGATCGGCCAGGGCCACCTCCAGCCGGGACCGGACCGCGGCCAGCGGATTGCGCAGCTCGTGCGAGGCGTCGGCGGTGAACTGCCGCTGCCGCGCGTCGGCGGCGGCCAGCCGGTCGAGCGTGGCGTTGACCGTCCGGGCGAGCCCGGCGATCTCGTCGGCCCCGCCCGGGTCGGGCACCCGCCGGTCGAGCGCCCCGGCGGTGACGGCGGCCAGCTCGGTCCGGATCGCGGTGACGGGCCGCAGCGCCCGCCCGGTCACCCACCGGCCGAGGACGGCGGCGAACGCGATCAGCGGCGGGGCCCCGGCCAGCAGGCCGGCTCCGACGGCCCGGGTCGCGTCGTCCACGTCGCCGAGCACCGTCATCGCGTACACCAGGTGCGGGTCGTGGGCCCCGGGTGGGCCGGGTGCGTCGACGACCACCACCACGCGCCGTTCCCCGCCCGGCCGTGCGGGCGGCAGCACGGCGGAGCGGGAGTCGTCGCCGGCCTCGGGGCGCAGCGCGTCGGGGCCGGGCAGCCCGGAGCCGTCCCCGCTGGCGGCCACCGTCCGCCCGCGGGCGTCGCGTACGAGGACCAGGTCGACCCCGCCGTCGGGCGCGGGCAGGCGTCCGTCGGCCGGCAGGGCCCGGCCGTCGGCCAGGACGGCCGCCTTGCGGGCGGCGAGCTCGGTGCGGCCGGTGGTGGTCTCCAGCAGGTTGCCGCGCAGCAGGGCGTGCAGCCACAGCCCGCCGGCGGCGAGCAC
>NZ_JAJAUY010000132.1 GCF_020532625.1 Streptomyces antimicrobicus
CGCCCACGTCCTCGCCGTCGCCCGGCATGGCGGCCGGCGCCGGCCAGGTACAGGCGATGTGGCCGCAGATCCTGGAGGCCGTCAAGAACCGCCGGCGCTTCACCTGGATCCTGCTCAGCCAGAACGCCCAGGTCACCGGCTTCGACGGCACCACCCTCCAGCTCGGTTTCCCCAACCCCGGGGCCCGCGACAACTTCTCCAGCAGCGGCAGCGAGGACGTGCTCAAGGCGGTCCTGACCGAGCAGTTCCACGTCCACTGGAAGATCGACGCCGTGGTCGGCGGCGGTGGACCGGCGCCCGCCGCGTCCTCCTACAGTCCGCCCGCCCCCGCGTACACGCCGCCGCCCGCCGCGCCCGCCGCCCCGCCCCAGGCGTCCGCCGCCCCGCCCGCGCCGAGTGCCGCGCCCCCGGTGCAGGCGCCTCCGGCCGCCGCCCCGGCGCCGCCGCCGGTCGCCCCGGAGGACGACGTACCGGAGGACGACGACCCGGATCTCGTCGAGAGCGCCCTCAGTGGTCACGAGCTGATCGTGCGCGAGCTCGGGGCCACGGTGGTGGAGGAATATACGAACGAGTAGGGCGACCGCGTTGGGGTGCCCGCACGAAGATCCGCCCCGTGCGCGGGCTAGGCTGAGGCCGTGAAGGTCCTCGTCATCGGCGGCGGCGCCCGCGAACACGCCCTGTGCCGCTCTCTGTCCCTCGACCCCGACGTCACCGCGCTCTACTGCGCCCCCGGTAATGCGGGGATCGCGGAGGTGGCCGAGCTGCGCGACGTCGACGCGCTGGACGGCGACGCCGTCGCCGCCCTGGCCACCGAGCTCGGCGTCGGGCTGGTCGTCGTCGGCCCCGAGGCGCCGCTCGTCGCCGGGGTCGCCGACGCGGTCCGCGCGGCCGGCGTCCCCGTCTTCGGCCCCTCGCGCGAGGCGGCGCAGCTGGAGGGCTCCAAGGCCTTCGCCAAGGACGTGATGGCCGCGGCCGGCGTCCCGACGGCCCGCTCGTACGTCTGCGTCACCCCCGAGGAGATCGACGCCGCGCTCGACGCCTTCGGCGCGCCGTACGTCGTCAAGGACGACGGCCTCGCCGCCGGCAAGGGCGTCGTCGTCACCGAGGACCGGGAGGCGGCCCGCGAGCATGCGCTCGCCTGCGACCGCGTGGTGATCGAGGAGTACCTCGACGGGCCCGAGGTCTCCCTCTTCGCGATCACCGACGGCGTCACCGTGCTGCCGCTGCAGCCCGCGCAGGACTTCAAGCGCGCGCTCGACGGCGACCAGGGGCCCAACACCGGCGGCATGGGCGCGTATTCGCCGCTGCCGTGGGCCGACCCCAAGCTCGTCGACGAGGTGACGGCGACCGTGCTCCAGCCGACCGTGGACGAGATGCGGCACCGCGGTACGCCGTTCTCCGGTCTGCTCTACGCGGGCCTGGCGCTCACCGGCCGCGGCGTGCGGGTCGTCGAGTTCAACGCGCGCTTCGGCGACCCGGAGACCCAGGTCGTCCTCGCCCGGCTGCGCACCCCGCTGGCGGGCGTCCTGCTGCACGCCGCCAACGGCACCCTCGACGCCGAGCCGCCGCTGAACTGGCGCGACGACGCGGCCGTCACGGTGGTCGTGGCCTCCGAGAACTACCCCGGTACGCCGCGCACCGGTGACCCGATCGAGGGCCTGGACGAGGTCGCCGCCGAGGACGGCCCGGAGGCGTACGTGCTGCACGCCGGGACCCGGCGCGAGGGCGGCGCCGTCGTCAGCGCGGGGGGACGGGTGCTGTCGGTGACGGCGACCGGTTCCGACCTGGCGCAGGCGCGGGAGCGGGCGTATAAGGCGGTCGGGCGGATCCGGCTGGCCGGATCCCAGCACCGCACGGACATCGCCGCGAAGGCGGCGGAAGGCCGCTGAGACGGCAGCGGTACCGGCCTCCTGCGGTCGCGGGCCCGGAGCGCGGACGACGCGCCCGGGCCCGCGCGTGCGAGTGCGGCAGTCGGCGTTCGAACGCACCCAGCTTTACCCAAAGCCATTCCATCGGGTGATCGATGCCTCGACCGCCTGACGCCCGGGCATGCCCCAACTATGGTGCGGCGCAAGCATTCCGGCACATGGCCCACCGGCATTGCGATGTCAGTGGCGGGTGTCACAGTGGGGGAGTGAGCAAAGCGCAGCCGCAGGGCAGAGGGGGGTGAGGTCCGGTCATGTCCGGGACCGTTTCGAACATCGAGGTGGGCGCGCTGACCGCGCGCTCCCGCGCCCTCGCCGTGCTGCGGGTGCGCAGCAGGGCGCTGGCCGTGGTGCTGCTGCCCACCGCCCTCGCGGTGGTGCTGGTCTCCGCCCGGATGACCGGGCGGCTGACGGGTGACCCCTGGCCGCTGGTGGTCGTCGGCGTCTGCGTCGCCGCCGCGCTGGTGCTGCTCGTCGGCGGGATCTTCGCCGCGGTGGTGCTGCGGGCGCGGCCGGCGGTGACGCCGACGGTGCCGCTGCCGGAGGACGCCGCCCCCGATCTCTACCGCATGGTGCGGGACCTGGCGGAGCGGCTGGAGGTGCCGGCGCCCTCGGCGATAGCCCTCACGCCGGACTGCGACAGCTGGCTGGAGGACCGCACGCACGCCGCGCACCGGCGCCGGAGCATATCCGGCGGGTCCGCCGCCCCGGGCACGGCCCGGGACGCGGCTCCGGTGCTGGTCATCGGTTCCCCGTTCCTGTGGTGGATGCGGGTCGCCGAGCTGCGGGCCGTACTCGCGCCCGTCGTCGCCGGTACGGGCCCCTCCGCGCAGCCCGACATAGCCGACGCCCGGCGCTTCGTCCGCGGTCTGGACGCCGCGGTGGACGTGGGCAACGGCCGGGGGCTGGGCTGGATCGCCCGTGTCGCACGGCTGCTGCTGCGGCTGTGCGGGGCGCACGCCGCCGAGATGGAGCGGGGCGTCGCCGCGGCCGCGTCCGAGCGGGCCCAGAGCGTGGACTACGGGCTGCGGATCGTCGCCCAGGAGCAGGTCGGGCTGGCCTACGCGGGCTGGGACCGGCTGCTGACCCGGGTGGCACTGCCCGCGTGGCGGATGGGCCGCTGGCCGGCCCACCTGGACGCGGGTGTGGTCTCCGCGCTGACCGAGCTGTCCCGTCGTGACCGCCTGGCCGAGGGGTTCACCTCCCGCCTGGGCGAGCGTCCCGCGTGCGACCTCCTGGAGGAGCCCGGGGCGGTGGACGAGGCGGCCTCGCTGCTCGCAGCCCGCTTGTTCCACGGAGGTCCGGCCGCGGCCGGACCGGACTGGGCGCCCGTGTCCTGGTCGGCCTACCCGGAGGAGGTCGTCGACCGCACCTGGCGGGCGGAGGCCGCCCGGCTGCACCAGGCGCTCGACGCCCTCTCGGCCCCCGAAGGCCCCTCCCACACCTCCCAGCAGCCCCGGCCGCACCCCGCCTCCGGCACCTCGGCGGACCAGCTGCGGCCGACGGATCCCGAGGCGACGGCGGGCCCCGGCCCGGCCCCGCGCCTCGGCGCCGCAGCCGGCTCCGGCCCGGCCACGCACCTCGGATCCGGCGCGGCCACGCGTCCCGACCCGGGCATGCGCTCCGGCTCCGGCGCGGCCACGCCGCTTTCCCTGTCCAAGAGCCCTGGCCTGTCCCGTACCGGCGTGGGCCGGGGCGCGGCCTCCGGCCGTGTCGTGGCCGGTCCCGCGGCGGACGGGCGTACGGCGGGCGGTTCGGCCCCGGCGGCCGTCGTGACCGGCCCGGCGGACGCCGCGGCGGATCCGCTCGGCGGCCCGACCCTGGAGCGGGTCCTGGCCTTCCTGGCCCAGGGCGACGCAGCGGCCGGCGACGCGCTGGCCGGGCGGCTCAGCGGCGACCTGGCCCGCGCCGAGCGCGCGGCCGGAGCCGGGGCGGCGAAGGCGCGCGGCTCGGATGCCGTGCCGCTGTTCCCGCTCCAGCCGCCGCGCAGCGGCCGGGACCTGCTGGCGGACCACGTCACCGCGATGGTGTGCTGCGCCGCCGTGGACTCGGCGGGTGCCGAGCCCGGCCTGGACTGGCTCGACGGCCCGGTCCTGCTGGTGGCCGGTGAGCGCAGCGCCGACCTGGCCGCGCGGGTGCTGTCGCTCGTCGAGGACGGCGACGCGGGCCCCCTGCGTGACTGGCTGGCGGACCTGGGCGTCCGCCCCGAGAAGCCGGTCCGCCTGGTCTGACCACGCGGCCGGACCCCGCGGGGCCCCGGCCGCCCAGACCCGACCCCTCCCGGCCCCCGGCCGCCCGGCGCCCGACCCCGCCTGACCCCCGACCGCCTGGCACCCGACCCCGCCTGGCCTGCCGACGGCCCGGCGCCCGACCCCGCCTGGCCTGCCGACGGCCCGGCCTCGTCCCCGCCCGGCGCCCGACCCCGCCTGGCCTGCCGACGGCCCGGCGCCCGACCCCGCCCGACCCTGTCCGCCGCGCCCCACGGCCACCACCGCACCCCACCACCCTCACCTCACCCCACCCCACCCCACCGCACCCCACCGCAGCCCACGCCCCCCGTCGCCCGGCGCCCCGGCCCCGGGGGACACCCGCAACCGCACCCGCTGCGCAGATCGGGGGGTTCCGAGGACGTCAATTCGCGACGAACGGTGACGGAGTGCGTGCGTTATGTGATGTGCTGGGGATCGGTCACGGCGGATTGCCGGGACCGGACCGAGTCGGGGGAGTCAGGGAGGGGAGCGCGATGAGGGGCGATCACATTCGGCGGTGGGAGTCCGGTGCGCTCGCGCACGCCGTGTCCGATCCGTTCGGGCAGGGCCCGCTCCCGTGGTTCCGGGGCAGCGAGCTGTACTTCGACGACACCGGTCAGGTCGTCCCCTGGTACGTCGACATCCCGGCCCAGCGCACCCGCGCCTCCGGCGGCCCCCGTACGGCCGACGACGTCCACCAGCAGATCAAGGGCTTCGCCTCGACCGGAGCGGTGGCGCCCGGGGAGGCCATCGACTTCCACGTCACGGTCGACCCGCCCCAGCAGTTCTCGGTGGACGTCTACCGCATCGGCCACTACGGCGGCGACGGCGCCAGCAAGATCCACTCCAGCCCCCGGCTGTCCGGCATCGTCCAGCCCGCCCCGCTGACCGCCGACCGCACCGTCTCCTGCCACCACTGGTGGCTCTCCTGGCGGTTGCAGGTCCCCAGCTACTGGAACATCGGCGCCTACGTGGCCGTCCTGACCACCGCCGACGGCTACCGCTCCCACATCCCGTTCACGGTGCGCGACGAGCACCCCGCCGATCTGCTGCTCCTCCTGCCGGACGTCACCTGGCAGGCGTACAACCTCTACCCGGAGGACGGCCGCACCGGCGCCAGCCTGTACCACGCCTGGGACGACGACGGCCGGCTGCTGGGCGAGCAGGAGGCGGCCATCACCGTCTCCTTCGACCGCCCGTACGCCGGCGCGGGCCTCCCCCTCCACGTCGGCCACGCCTACGACTTCATCCGCTGGGCCGAGCGCTACGGCTACGACCTCGCCTACGCCGACGCCCGCGACCTGCACGCAGGCCGCGTCGACCCCACCCGCTACCGCGGCCTGGTCTTCCCCGGCCACGACGAGTACTGGTCGGCGCCCATGCGCCGGACCGCCGAGCGCGCCCGCGACCACGGCACCTCGCTCGTCTTCCTCTCCGCCAACACCCTCTACTGGCAGGTCGAACTGAGCCCGTCCCCCTCCGGCGTCCCCGACCGGCTGCTCACCTGCCGAAAACGCCGCGGGCCGGGCCGCCCCACCCTCTGGCGCGAGGTCGACCGCCCCGAACAGCAGCTCCTGGGCATCCAGTACGCGGGCCGCGTCCCCGAGCCCGCCCCGCTCGTGGTCCGCAACGCCACGCACTGGCTGTGGGAGTCCACCGGCGCCGGGGAGGGCGACCAGCTCGACGGCCTCGTCGCCGGCGAGGCCGACCGGTACTTCCCCCGCACCCAGCTCCCCGCCCACCAGGACCGGATCCTGCTGGCCCACTCCCCGTACGAGGACGGGGAAGGCCACCGCCGGCACCAGGAGACGTCCCTCTACCGGGCCCCGAGCGGCGCCCTGGTCTTCGCCTCCGGCACCTTCGCCTGGTCCCCGGCCCTCGACCGCCCGGGCCATGTCGACGAGCGGATCCAGCGCGCCACGGCCAACCTCCTCGACCGGATCTGCAAGCGCGACTGAGCACGCGGCTCCCCGGCCGGACCCCAGAGCGGAGCGACGGGCTCCCGTGCGCGAGAATCAGGGTGTCTCATACAGAAACACAGGGAGACCCCGTGTCCGGATTCGTCGAAAAGCCCGAGCCGGTTCAGGTTCCGGGCCTCATCCACCTCCACACCGGCAAGGTGCGCGACCTCTACCGCGACGAGGCCGGCCGGCTCGTCATGGTCGCCAGCGACCGCATGTCCGCCTACGACTGGGTGCTCCCGACGGAGATCCCGGACAAGGGCCGGGTGCTCACCCAGCTCTCCCTGTGGTGGTTCGACCAGCTCGCCGACCTCGTCCCGAACCACGTGATCGGCACCGACCTGCCCGCCGGCGCCCCCGCCGACTGGGAGGGCCGGACCCTGGTCTGCAAGTCCCTGGAGATGGTCCCGGTCGAGTGCGTCGCCCGCGGCTACCTCACCGGCTCCGGCCTCGCCGAGTACCAGCAGACCCGGACCGTGTGCGGGCTGGCCCTGCCCGAGGGCCTGGTCGACGGCTCCGAGCTGCCGGCCCCGATCTTCACCCCCGCCGCCAAGGCCGCGGTCGGCGAGCACGACGAGAACGTCTCCTACGAGGAGGTCGCCCGCCAGGTCGGCCCCGAGACGGCCGCCCTGCTGCGCCAGAGCACCCTCGCCGTCTACAGCCGCGCCCGGGACATCGCCCGCGAGCGCGGGGTGATCCTCGCGGACACCAAGTTCGAGTTCGGCTTCGAAGGCGACCAGCTGGTGATCGCCGACGAGGTGCTCACCCCCGACTCCTCCCGCTTCTGGCCGGCCGACCAGTGGCAGCCGGGCCGCGCCCAGCCCTCGTACGACAAGCAGTTCGTGCGGAACTGGCTGACCTCGGCGGCCTCCGGCTGGGACCGCACCAGCGAGCAGCCGCCGCCGGCGCTGCCGCAGGAGATCGTCGACGCGACCCGCGCCAAGTACGTCGAGGCGTACGAGCGGATCACCGGCCTGAGCTGGAGCTGAGACACGAGAAGGGCCCCGGTCCGATGACCGGGGCCCTTCTGCTGCGAGCGGACGACGAGATTCGAACTCGCGACCCTCACCTTGGCAAGGTGATGCTCTACCAACTGAGCCACGTCCGCATGCGCCGTAGCGCGAGACCCACTATACCCAACCTCGCTCCCGTGCGAGACGCACTGCGGTGTGACGGTTCTCGGCGCCGAGCTTCGAGGCGGCCGAGGAGAGGTAGTTGCGCACGGTCCCCTGCGACAGCGAGGCCCGCTCGGCGATCTCCGCGATCGGGGCTCCGTCGGCCGCGAGTTCCAGCACCTCGGCCTCGCGCGCGGTCAGCGGGGAGTCCCCGGCGCTGATGGCGTCGGCCGCCAACTCCGGGTCCACGTACCGGCCTCCGGCGTGCACGTCCCGGATGATCTCGGCGAGCCGCTGCGCCGAGACGGTCTTCGGCGCGAAGGCCCGCACCCCCGCCGTCAGGGCCCGCTTGAGGTGCCCGGGACGGCCGTGACTGGTCACGATCATGGTCTTGCAGTCGGGGAGTTCGGCCCGCAGGGATGTGGCGACACTCACACCGTCCGCGCCGGGCATCTGCAGGTCCAGCACCGCCACGTCCGGCCGGTGCGCCCGGGCCATCGCCAGCGCCTCCGGCCCGGAGGCCGCCTCGGCGACGACCAGGATGTCGTCCTCCAGCGCCAGCAGGGCGGCCACCGCCCCGCGGATCAGGTGCTCGTCGTCGGCCAGCAGCACACGTACGACGCTCACGCGCCCACCACCCGTTCCGACTCGCCCACGGCCCCAACGGCACCGCCCACGGCCCCCACGGCACCGTGCACGGGCCCGCCCGTGGCACCGCCCGTGGCACCGCCCGTCGCCCGCCCCGGCCCGTGCCCGTGCCGTTCGTCGCCCATCGTGTCGCCCCTCTTGTCGTCGGCCGTCTCCCCGGCCGCCAGCTCACGTGCCGGGATCTCGGCCCGCAGCCGGAACCGGCCGCCGGGGATCCGCCCGGCCTCCAACGTCCCGTCCAGCGCGGCCAGCCGCTCCCGCAGCCCGGCCAGCCCCGAACCGGGCCGACCGCCCGGCGCCTCGGCCGGCACCCCGTCGTTCTCCACGGTCAGCACCAGGCAGCCGCCGTCGCCCGGACCGAGCGCGATCAGGCAGGACGTGGCCTCGCCGTGCCGCAGCACGTTCGTGGTGGCCTCGCGCACCACCCAGCCCAGCGCCGACTGCACCGCCGGCGGCAGCGCCCGCTGCTCGCGGCGCCGCACCTTGCACGCGATCCCGGCGGCACTGAGCACCCCTCGGGCGCCCTCCAGCTCCACCGTGAGATCGGCCTGCCGGTAGCCGCGGACCACGTCGCGCACCTCCCGCTGCGACTCCTGGGCGATCCGCTGGACCTCGATCATCTGCTCCACCGCCTCCGGGCGGCCCCGCCGGGCCAGCTGCACGGCCAGCTCGCTCTTGAGCGCGATGACCGCGAGGTTGCGGCCCATGACGTCGTGCAGGTCCCGGCCGAAGCGCAGCCGCTCCTCGGCCACCGCCAGCTGCGCCCGCAACTCCCGCGACCGGTCCAGCTCCCACACGGTCGTCAGCAGCCAGCCCGAGAACCCGCAGGTGAGGGCCAGGAAGAATCCGGCGAGCAGCATGGCCACCGTGTAGCCCACGGCCTCCCCGAAGGACAGGCCGACCGCCATGGCCGTCAGGCCCGTGGCGACGGCCGTGGCGGGGACGACGTACTTCATCCGCTTGATCTTCAGGCTGATCACCAGCGACCCGACGCCCCAGTAGCCCAGTCCCAGCACCACTCCCGGAGCCACCGTGTGGGCCACCCGTCCGGTGGCCTCCAGCATCAGGGTGCCCAGCATCCCCACGACGGTCGTGGCGATCAGGACGCCCAGCGCGCGTGCCGGGTACGGGCGCCGGTCGAGCACCCAGTCCAGCGCCACGGAGGCGTGCACGGCGCACAGCACGGCGTGCACGCACACCAGCGCGCCGAGCGCGAGCTCCCACGAGCCCGGCCCCTTGCCGTCGTTGAGGAGGGGCAGGCCGCCGACCGAGAGGACTTCGACCACGCCGAAGAAGTGGAACGACCAGCGGGTGTAGAGCTCCACCTTCGCGGCCTGGCCGCGGTTGCGCCACCACCCCGTGAGCTTCGACATGGTTCCCGTCCCCCGATTCCTCTCAACGCCGCGGTTCCCAGCGGAACCACCGCTGCACAGCAAACATGCTGATCATCGCCCAGGCCAGGGTCACCAGCGCCGCCCCGGCCAGGTCCTGGCCCGCCGCCGTGCCCTGCCACCCCGCGCGCACCAGGGTCATCACACCGCTCAGCGGCAGGAGTTCGCACACCGAGGCCATCACGCCGGGCATCTCGTCCACCGGCACGAACATCCCGGAGCCGAGCGCGCTGACCAGGAACAGCGGCATCGTGGTCAGGCCGGCGCTCTCCACGGTGCGGGTGACCGCGCTGGTCACCGCCCCCAGCGCCGCGAGCAGCACGATCCCGGCGAGTACGGCCGCGACCAGCAACAGCGGGTTCCGCGGTGCCCGTACGTCCAGCACGGCGGCCCCGGCCCCCACCAGCACCGTGATCTGGACGAGCGCCAGCACGGCCGACGGCAGGGCCGAGCCGACCAGGATCTCCAGGTCGTTCGCCTCGCCGGTACGCAGCCGCTTGAGGACCAGTTCCTCGCGCCGGCCGACGTAGGCGTTGACGAGATTCATGTAGACGACGAACACCAGCACCATGCCGATGCCGCCGGTCAGCGTGGCCTCGCCGACGGCCGCCGCGCCGCCGTCGAGGTCGTAGGCCGCGAGCGAGTTCTTCAGGACGAGCACCATGACGAGCGGCATCAGCAGCGCCATGGTGAGCGTGGCGCGGTTGCGCGTCAGGAGGGTCAGTTCGGAACGGCCGAGGGCCAGGAGCCGGCCGGGGGCCAGGGTCAGCGTGTTCATCGGGCACCTGCCATCTGGTCGTCGAAGTCGCCGAGCCCACCGGCGCGGCGCTGCTGCGCGATCTCCAAGAACGCCTCCTCCAGCGAGGCCGATCGCGCGTCGAGCCCGGTCAGCTCCACGTCGGACGCCTCGGCCCAGGCCAGCAGTTCGGCCAGGGACCGCTGGAGCCGCTCGGTACGGATCTCCACCCGGCGCCCCTGCGCCGCTGCCCGCAGCGACAACGGCAGCCGGGCCGGGGCCACCCCGGCGGGCAGCGTGAACCGGATCCGCGCCGGGCGGGTGGCGGTCACCTCGGCCGGAGTGCCGGACAGCACCAGCTCGCCCTCGTGCAGGATGGCGAGCCGGTCCGCGAGCTGCTCGGCCTCCTCCAGGTAGTGGGTGGTGAGCAGCACCGTGGTGCCCTGCGCCTGGAGGGAGCGCACCAGCTCCCAGGTGTCCCGGCGGCCCTCGGGGTCCATGCCGGTGGTCGGCTCGTCGAGGAACAGCACCTCGGGCCGGCCCAGCAGGGCCAGCGCCAGGTCCAGCCGCCGCCGCTCGCCGCCGGACAGCTGCTTGACGCGTACGGACGCCCGCCCGGTCAGTCCGACCAGCGCCAGCGCCTCCGCGGCGGGGCGGGCGCCGGAGGTCACGCCGCTCCACATGCGGACGGTCTCCGTGACGGTCAGGTCGGCGGCGAAGCCGCCCTCCTGGAGCATGACCCCGGTGCGCGGCCGCACCGCGGCGCGCTGCCGGTAGGGGTCGAGGCCGAAGACCCGGACCGTGCCGGCGCTGGGGGCGGCGAGGCCCTCCAGGAGTTCCACGGTGGAGGTCTTTCCGGCGCCGTTGGTGCCGAGCAGGGCGAAGACCTCGCCCCGGGCGACGGAGAAGGAGATGCCGCGTACGGCCTCGAAACCCCCGGAGTAGCCGCGCCGCAGCCCGTCCACCTCGATCACTGCCTGGTCGGTGTCAGTCATGACTCCAGGCTCCGGCCGGATTCCGGGGGGCAGCAGTGCGCGCTGTCACGAGCGGCGATGACATATGTCATCGGGAGGCCGCCCGGGGGGATTATCGGCGGGGGGCGGGGGTCGGACCGGAAACGAAGAAGGCCCCGGTCTGGTGACCGGGGCCTTCTCCTTCTGAGCGGACGACGAGATTCGAACTCGCGACCCTCACCTTGGCAAGGTGATGCTCTACCAACTGAGCCACGTCCGCATGCCTCCGACCGGCTTTCACCGGGCGGTGCGAGCACTACTCTACCTGATCCACCGGAGTGGTTGGTAAAGCGATGCGGAGCGGGTGACAGGAATCGCACACTGCGCCTTCCCCCTGGAAGGGGGATGTTCTGCTACTGAACTACACCCGCACGACCTTCGGGGTTCTGACCTGCGGCCTTGCCCCTCGGCGTGATCCACACACTAGCGGATCACAGGGGGTGGTTGGCAAATCCGGGTCCGGCACCCGACCGGTGCACGGTCCGGCACGGGCCCCGGACCGGGGTCCGGGGCCGGCGCCCCTGCCTCAGTGCGCCTCCTCGTACGCGGCGTAGATCGCCTTCGGGATCCGGCCCCGCGGCGGTACGTCGAGCTGGTTGGAGCGGGCCCAGGCGCGGACGACCGCCGGGTCGGGGGCCAGCGAGGTGTGCTTGAAGGCCCGGCCGGACCGCGCCTGGCGGCGGCCGGCGGCCACGTAGGGCTCCAGGCTCTTCCGCAGTTTCTTTGCGTTGGCGAGATTCAGGTCGATCTCGTACGACTTACCGTCCAGTCCGAAGACGACCGTTTCCGCCGCTTCTCCGCCATCGAGGTCGTCGGAGATCGTGACTACTACGCGCTGCGCCACGGATATCGGTCCCTTCGCGGGACATCTCGCCCGGCTGACGTGCGGAGATGTCACCTGTGTGGATGTTTCGGAGCAAAGCATCTTTCCACCGCATTCGGTGGGGATTCCTTTGTACCGCGATTTCTCTCGTATTGCGATGCCCAGTTAATTGGCTCCGCGTGTCCCGCCGCAATCCCGGACACGTGGTTTTCCGGGGGATTTTGCGAAGCGTTGGTGAAGCCGAAACGGCGGCCCGATCGGGGGCTCCCGATATCTACCCGCGTAGAAATTTCGGGCGGGTACGCTGAAGGAACCGCCTGCACCAACCACCACACCGGGAGTGCCAGTGGCACGCGTCGTAGTCGACGTCATGCTCAAGCCGGAGATCCTCGACCCCCAGGGCCAGGCGGTGCAGCGTGCACTGCCGCGCCTGGGCTTCGACGGGATCGCCGACGTTCGTCAGGGGAAGCGCTTCGAGCTGGAGGTGGAGGGCCCGGTCGACCAGGCCGCCCTCGACCGCATCCACAAGATGGCCGAAACGTTCCTCGCCAACACCGTCATCGAGGACTTCGTCGTCAAGGTGGAGTCGGAGTCGTGACCACTCGCATCGGGGTCGTCACCTTCCCCGGAACGCTCGACGACCAGGACGCGCTGCGCGCGGCCCGCCTGGCCGGCGCCGAGCCGGTCCCGCTCTGGCACCGCGACAAGAACCTGCACCAGGTGGACGCGGTCGTGCTCGCCGGAGGCTTCTCCTACGGCGACTACCTGCGCGCCGGCGCCATCTCCCGGTTCTCGCCGGTGATGGAGACGGTCATCGAGCAGGCCCGTGCCGGCCTGCCCGTCCTGGGCATCTGCAACGGCTTCCAGATCCTCACCGAGGCCCACCTGCTGCCCGGCGCGATGCTCCGCAACAACCACCTGCACTTCATCTGCCGCGACCAGAAGCTCCGCGTCGAGAACGCGGGCACCGCCTGGACCGGCGACTACGAGCAGGGCCAGGAGATCTCCGTCCCCCTCAAGAACATGGACGGCCGCTACGTCGCCGACGAGCGCACCCTGGACGAACTGGAGGCCGAGGGCCGAGTGGCCTTCCGGTACCTCGACACCAACCCCAACGGATCGCTGCGTGACATCGCCGGCATCACCAACGCCGCAGGCAACGTCGTCGGCCTGATGCCGCACCCCGAGCACGCGGTCGAGCCGCTCATCGGGACGGGCCGCACCGACGGTCTTCCGTTCTTCACCTCGGTCCTGAAGAAGCTGGTCAACGCATCATGACTCTGGACACCGTCAAGCACGCCACGGAGACCCCGGACGCGTCCCAGCCGTGGAAGGAGCTCGGCCTCAAGGAGGACGAGTACGCCCGGATCCGGGAGATCCTCGGCCGCCGCCCCACCGGCGCCGAGCTCGCCATGTACTCCGTCATGTGGTCCGAGCACTGCTCGTACAAGAGCAGCAAGGTCCACCTGAAGCAGTTCAGCGAGAAGAAGCCCGCCTCCGACGCCATGCTCGTCGGCATCGGCGAGAACGCCGGCGTCGTCGACGTCGGCCAGGGCTACGCGGTCACCTTCAAGGTCGAGTCGCACAACCACCCCTCGTACATCGAGCCGTACCAGGGCGCGGCCACCGGCGTGGGCGGCATCGTCCGCGACATCCTCGCCATGGGCGCCCGCCCGGTCGCCGTGGTCGACCCGCTGCGCTTCGGCGCCGCCGACCACCCCGACACCAAGCGCGTCCTGCCCGGCGTCGTCGCCGGCATCGGCGGCTACGGCAACTGCCTGGGCCTGCCCAACATCGGCGGCGAGGTCGTCTTCGACGCCTGCTACCAGGGCAACCCGCTGGTCAACGCCGGCTGCATCGGCGTGATGAAGCACGAGGACCTGCACCTGGCCAAGGCCTCCGGCCCCGGCAACAAGGTCATCCTCTACGGCGCCCGCACCGGCGGCGACGGCATCGGCGGCGTCTCGGTCCTGGCGTCCGAGACCTTCGACGACACCAAGCCCACCAAGCGCCCGGCCGTCCAGGTCGGTGACCCCTTCCAGGAGAAGCTCCTCATCGAGTGCACCCTGGAGGTCTTCCAGGAGAAGCTGGTCGCCGGCATCCAGGACCTCGGTGGCGCCGGCCTGTCCTGCGCCACCTCCGAGCTGGCCTCCGCCGGCTCCGGCGGCATGCGCGTCGACCTCGACACCGTGCCGCTGCGCGACGCGACGCTCTCGCCCGAGGAGATCCTCATGAGCGAGTCGCAGGAGCGCATGTGCGCGATCGTCGAGCCGCAGCACGTCGACCGCTTCATGGAGATCTGCGAGAAGTGGGACGTCATCGCCACCGTCATCGGTGAGGTGACCGACGGCGAGCGCCTGGAGATCTTCTGGCACGGCGAGCAGATCGTGGACGTGCCCCCGGGCACCGTGGCCCACGAGGGCCCGACGTACCACCGTCCGTACGAGCGCCCGTCCTGGCAGGACGCCCTCCAGGCTGACGACGCGGGCGCGCTGCCCCGGCCGCAGACCTCGGCCGAGCTGCGCGAGCAGGTCCTGGCCCTGGTCTCGTCGCCGAACCAGGCGTCGAAGTCCTGGATCACCGACCAGTACGACCGCTTCGTGCAGGGCAACACCGTGCTCGCCCAGCCCGAGGACGCCGGCGTGGTCCGCATCGACGAGGAGACCAACCTCGGCGTGGCCATGGCGACCGACGGCAACGGCCGGTACGCCAAGCTCGACCCGTACGCGGGCGCCCAGCTCGCGCTGGCCGAGGCGTACCGCAACGTCGCCGCGACCGGCGCCAAGCCGCTCGCGATCTCCGACTGCCTGAACTTCGGATCCCCCGAGGACCCGGGCGTCATGTGGCAGTTCGCCGAGGCCTGCCGCGGTCTGGCCGACGGCTGCCTGGAGCTGGGCACCCCGGTGACCGGCGGCAACGTCTCGCTCTACAACCAGACGGGCGACACCGCGATCCACCCGACCCCGGTCGTGGCGGTGCTCGGCGTCATCGACGACGTCACCCGGCGCACCCCGATGGCCTTCGCCGAGGCCGGCCAGCTGCTGTACCTGCTGGGCGACACGGCCGAGGAGTTCGGCGGTTCGGCCTGGTCCGAGGTGGTCCACGGACACCTGGGCGGCCTGCCGCCGAAGGTGGACCTGGCCCGCGAGAAGCTGCTGGCCGAGATCCTGATCTCCGCCTCGCGCGACGGCATGATCGACGCCGCGCACGACCTGTCGGACGGCGGCGTGATCCAGGCGCTCACCGAGTCCTGCCTGCGCGGCGGCAACGGCGCGCGGATCGTGGTCCCGGAGGACCTGGACGCGTTCACCTTCCTGTTCTCGGAGTCGGCCGGCCGTGCGGTCGTGGCCGTCCCGCGCAGCGAGGAGCTCCGCTTCACCGACATGTGCGGTGCCCGGGGCCTTCCCGCCACCCGCATCGGTGTCGTGGACGGCGACACGATCGAGGTCCAGGGCGAGTTCGAGATCCCGCTGGCCGAGCTGCGCGAGGCCCACGAGGCGACGATCCCGGCGATTTTGGCCTGATCCCGGTACGGAGCAGGGGCCGGGGCGTTGTCCACAGGTTGTGGGCGGGCCCCGGCCTCTGTCGTCCCGCGTTGCTACGGTGCTGGTACGTCACAGGAGTGCCGAGGACGTACCAGGGGAGCGACAGGGGCGGGTAGCGCCGAGAACGGGGGGTGGGGCCGTGTTCGATCCGCTGTCGGGGATGCCCCGGCCGGGGCCGGGTTCCGGGCCGGGGTCCGGGCCGGGCGGTGGTGACCCGGACCGGCCGCGTCCGGACCAGCGCCTCCTGCCCGACCGGGGCCGGGTGCGCAACCGCGTCAACGCCCTGCTGTGCACCCTCGCCGTCCTCGGTGTGCTGGTGGGCGGCTGGTCGCTGTACGGCTCGTACGGGCGCTGGCAGGACCGGCAGCAGAGCCGGGCGGCCGTCGAGGAGCGGTGCGGAGGGCTGGTCGACGCCTCCGCCGTGCTGCGGCTGAGCGGTGGCGTGGACCGGGTGGACCCGGCCGGGTCGACCGGGCGCGGCGTGGACCTGAGCAGACGGACCAGCAGCTGCCTGCTGGACACCGTCCGCGAGGTCGACGGCGACCGCCGCACGACCCGGCACTTCTCGCTGACCGTGCAGGTCCGGCCCGACCCGCTCGGGGCCCGCATCGGAGCGGACCAGGTCGGGAAGGACGAGCCGTTCACCTCCCGCGGCATGCGCGAGCGCGAGGACGCCACGGCCCGGCTGGACCTGCCCAACCGCCTGCCGCTGGGGGACGGGACGCTCGGGGACCACGGGCTGCGGAGCGTCTCCGTCGTCGCCCCGTGCCGTACGCCGAGCAGCACCGGGGCCACGTCGGTCCTGGTCACGGCCGCCTCCGGGGAGTCGGCCGAGGCCGGCGAGGCGGAGCTGCGGTCGCTGGGGCGGCTCGCCCGGGACGCGGCGGTCGCCGCCGCGCGCCGGCTCGGCTGCGAGAGCGCTCCTCCCGCACTCCCCGCCCGGCTGCCGCTGCCCCCGCTCGATCTGGGGCC
>NZ_JAJAUY010000133.1 GCF_020532625.1 Streptomyces antimicrobicus
GCGGCGCCCGAGCAGGTCGCGCTGCCGGGGGCCCGGCAGCCGCAGGACGCCCCCGGGCAGCCCATCAGCGTGCGCGCCCTCGGCACGCTCGGCCAGGGCGTCGCCCTGGACCCCGACGCGGTGGGCGCCGCCCCGGCCACCGGTTCCGGCCGGCGCCGCAAGCTGGCCGAACCCGCCCCGCAGGGCCGCGCCTTCGCCATAGGGGCGCCCGAGGCGGGGGCCGCCGAGGGGCCCGAGCCGCTGGACGGTCCCGGCGGCGCCGTCGAGGTGGTCAACCGGCCCGTCCCGCAGCCGCTGGACGACGAACTCCCGCCGGAGCCGCTGGACAACCCGCGCCGTCTGCTGGTGTGGCCGGCGCCCGACGTCCAGACCCAGGCGGCGCTCAGCGAGCGCGGCTACCGCCCCGTCATCGTGCACTCGCGCGAGGAGGTGGACGCGCAGATCGCCGCGTTCCCCGCGGCGCTGTTCGTGGACCCGCTGACCGGCCCGATCACCCGTACCGCGCTGCAGTCGCTGCGTCAGGCGGCGGTGGCGGCGGAGGTGCCCGTCCTGGTCACGGCCGGGCTCGGGCACGCCACCCGCGAGGCGGCGTACGGCGCCGACCCGGCCGTGCTGCTCAAGGCGCTGGCGCCGCGCGACAGCGAGCAGCACCCGTCGCGGGTGCTGCTGATCGAGGAGAAGGACGAGATCGCCGCCGCCCTGACGGCGGCCCTGGAGCGGCGCGGCATGCAGGTGGCCCGCGCGGGCGCGGACACCGACGCGGTGGAGCTGGCCACCCGGACCCGGCCGAACCTGGTGGTCATGGACCTCATGCAGGTACGCCGCCGGCGGGCCGGGATCGTGGACTGGCTGCGGGCGGGCGGGCAGCTCAACCGGACCCCGCTGGTGGTCTACACGGCAGACTCGATCACGGCCGGGGACCTGCCGCGGCTGGGTTCCGGCGAGAGCGTGCTGTACCTGTCGGAGCGGTCCACCACCGCCGAGGTGCAGGGCCGCATCGTGGACCTGCTGGCCAAGATCGGCACGAATTAGCCACTCTGGGCGGATGGCCCTCACCAGTGATCGCACCGAGCGCAGCGTCCCCGCCGACGACGGGGAGGTGACCCTCCTGATAGCCCGGCAGGTCGAGCCGGGCTACGAGGAGGCCTTCGAGAAGTGGGCGCGCGGCATCCTCGACACCGCCGCCGGCTTCCCCGACCACCTGGGGTACGGGCTGTTCCGCCCGGCGGCCGAGGGGGCGCCGTGGTTCCTCGTGCACCGCTTCCGCGACCAGGCGGCGTTCGAGACCTGGCAGCGCTCCCCGGAGCGGGCGCGGTTTTTCGCCGACTGCGAGGGCCACCACCATCACGAGATCGCGCGGCGCGAACTGCACGGGATGGAGACCTGGTTCGCCAAGCCCGGAACGACCCGGCCGGCGCCGCCGCGGTGGAAGATGGCGATCAGCTCGGGGCTGGCGATCTTCCCGATCTCGCTGGCGGGAAACCTGGTGCTCGGGCCATTCCTGGTCGACCTGCACGTGGTGCTGCGGACCGCCGCCTTCGCGGCCGTGTTCAGCACGCTGATGACGTACGTCGCGATGCCCCTGGTCAGCCGCCTGCTGCGGAACTGGCTCAGCCCGCGGGCCGGGGCCGGCGGCTGAGGGCCGACAGCCGAGGCCGCACGCTGAGGGCCGAGCCGGTTCCGCGGCGGGAACGGGCGTCAGTCGAGGGCGGTCACGTCCAGCGCGCCCTCCGCGTACTGGCGGCGGATGACCTTCTTGTCGAACTTGCCGACGCTGGTCTTCGGCACCGCCTCCACGAGCGCCCAGCGCTCCGGCAGCTGCCACTTGGCGACCGACCGGCCGAGGAACGCGCGCAGCGCCCCGTAGTCGGCCTTCGAGCCCTCCTTGAGGACGACGGTGGCCAGCGGGCGCTCGCCCCACTTCTCGTCCGGGACGGCGACGACGGCGGCCTCGGCGACCTCGGGGTGGGCCATCAGCGCGTTCTCCAGCTCCACGCTGGAGATCCACTCGCCGCCGGACTTGATGACGTCCTTGGCCCGGTCCGTCAGCGTGAGGTAGCCGTCGGGGCTGATCACGCCGACGTCGCCGGTCTTGAGCCAGCCGTCCGCGCTGAACTTGTCCTCGGGGCGCAGCGGCTCGGCGTCGGGGCCGTTGTAGTACGCGCCCGCGATCCAGGTGCCGCGCACCTCCAGCTCACCGGCCGAGGTCCCGTCCCACGGCAGCAGGTCGCCGCCGGGGCCGACCAGCCGCGCCTCGACACCGGCCGGGAAGCGGCCCTGGGTGATCCGGTACGGCCACTCCTCCTCGGCGCTCAGCCCGGCCGGCGGGTGCGCCATGGTGCCCAGCGGGGAGGTCTCGGTCATGCCCCAGGCGTGGCAGAGCCGCACGCCCAGCCGGTCGTAGGCCTCCATCAGCGAGGGCGGGCAGGCCGAGCCGCCGATGGTGACGCGCTGCATGGAGCTCAGGTCACGGGGGTTCGCGGTGACCTCGGCCAGCAGGCCCTGCCAGATGGTGGGGACGGCGGCCGCGTGGGTGGGCCGCTCGCGCTCGATCATCTCGGCGAGCGGGCCGGGCTGGAGGAAACGGTCCGGCATCAGCATGTTGACGCCGGTCATGAACGTGGCGTGCGGCAGGCCCCAGGCGTTGACGTGGAACTGCGGGACCACGATCAAGCTGGTGTCGCAGTCGGTCAGGCCCATCGACTCGGTCATGTTGACCTGCATGGAGTGCAGGTAGATCGAGCGGTGGGAGTACACGACGCCCTTGGGGTCGCCGGTGGTGCCGGAGGTGTAGCACATGGCCGCGGCCTGGCGTTCGTCCAGCTCGGGCCAGTCGTACGTGCGCGGGCGGCCGGCGATCAGGGTCTCGTAGTCGTGGACGCGGACGCCCCGCTCGGCGGCGAGCTCCTCCAGGGCCGAGCGGTCGCCGGGTCCGGAGACCACCACGTGCTCGACGGGGGACAGGTGCGGCAGCAGCGGGACCAGCAGCGGCAGCAGGGTGCCGTTGACCAGCACCACCCGGTCGGCGGCGTGGTTGACGATGAAGACCAGCTGCTCGGGCGGCAGCCGCAGGTTGAGCGTGTGCAGGACCGCGCCCATCGAGGGGATCGCGAAGTACGCCTCGACGTGCTCGGCGTTGTTCCACATGAGGGTCGCGACGCGGTCGTCCTGCTGGACACCGAGCTCGTCGCGCAGGGCGTGCGCCAGCTGCGTCGCGCGGGCCCCGACCTCGGCGAAGCTGCGGCGGTGCGGCTCGGCCTCCCCGGTCCAGGTCGTGACCTGCGACTTTCCGTGGATCGTCATCCCGTGCTGCAGGATGCGGGTGACGAGCAGTGGTACGTCCTGCATGGTGCTCAGCAAAGCGTCCTCCCGAGGGCGCCGCCCGGCGCTGCCGTAGCTGCGGTAGCTGCAATTGCCGACGATTCTGCGCGCATACCGCTCGGCATGTCACTACCCGGGAGTTCAAATGCGGCCGGGGGAATTCTGTCCGTGCCGACAGCGCCGGCCGGGCCGTGGCCGGCCGCTCAGCAGGCGAGACCGAGCTCGGGGTCCTCGCGCAGCTTGCCCAGCGCGCGCGAGACCGCGCTCTTGACGGTCCCGACCGAGACCCCGAGCAGCTCGGCGGTCTGGGCCTCGCTCATGTCCTCGTAGTAACGGAGCACCACCATGGCCCGCTGCCGCTCGGGCAGCCGGGTCACCGCACGCCACATCGCGTCGCGCAGCGCCTGCTCGTCCGCCGGGTCGGTGTCCGGCACGGCTTCCGGCTCGGGTATGTCCCCGCACACGAACTCGTCCACCTTGCGCTTGCGCCACTGGGAGGTGCGCGTGTTGACCAGGCACCGCCGGACGTAGCCGTCGAGGGCGCGCTGGTCCTGGATGCGGTCCCAGGCGACGTACGTCTTGGTCAGGGCGGTCTGGAGCAGGTCCTCGGCGTCGCAGGGGTTGGCGGTGAGCGAGCGTGCGGTACGCATGAGCACCGTCCCGCGGGTCCGTACGTACGCCGAGAACGACGGGTACAGCAGCGGGTCGGAGGCGTGCGTGCACACTGGCGTGGTCATAGCTCCACGCTAGGAGTCCGGGCTCCGCCGGGGATCGGCCCCAGGTGCCGAAGCGAAGTCCGTCTCAGGTCGTAGGGGTAGGGCTGGCCGGACCACCCAAAGGCGGAGGCGGCCTCGTTCCGGTTACCCGTCGGCGCTCAGGACCAGCCCGGAGGTGGGGACTCCGGTCCCGGCCGTGACCAGGGCGTGCACCGCGCCGTCGACCTGGTTGACCGCGCTGCCGCGCAGCTGCCGTACGGCCTCGGCGATGCCGTTCATACCGTGCAGGTAGGCCTCGCCGAGCTGCCCGCCGTGGGTGTTGAGCGCGAGCCGGTCCTCCGCGACGAAACCGGCGGCCTCGCCGGGCCCGCAGAAGCCGAACTCCTCCAGCTGCATCAGCACGAACGGCGTGAAGTGGTCGTAGAGGATGCCGACGTCGATGTCGCCGGGCCGCAGGCCCGAGGTCCGCCACAGCTGCCGGGCCACCACGTCCATCTCGGGCAGTCCGGTCAGGTCGTCGCGGTAGAAGCTGGTCATGCCCTCCTGGCGGCGGCCCGCGCCCTGGGCGGCGGCCGTGATCACCGCGGGGGCGTGGCGCAGGTCGCGGGCGCGTTCGGTGGTGGTGACCACCAGGGCCTGGCCGCCGTCGGTCTCCTGGCAGCAGTCGAGCAGGCGCAGCGGCTCGACGATCCAGCGCGAGGCGGCGTGGTCGGCGAGGGTGATGGGCCGGCCGTGGAACCAGGCGGCGGGGTTGGTCGCGGCGTGCCTGCGGGCGGTGACCGCGACCGGACCGAAGGCCTCGGGCGTCAGTCCGTACGCGTGCAGGTACCGCTGGGCGGCCATGGCCACCCACGAGGCCGGGGTGAGCAGCCCCCAGGGCAGCGACCAGCCCAGCGCCGCGCCCTCCGCCGACGGCTCGCGCTGCTGCACGCCCGAGCCGAAGCGGCGGCCGGAGCGCTCGTTGAACGCCCGGTAGCAGACGACGACCTCGGCGACGCCGGTGGCGACGGCCAGGGCCGCCTGCTGGACAGTGGCGCAGGCCGCGCCGCCCCCGTAGTGGACGCGGGAGAAGAAGGACAGCTCGCCGATGCCGGCCGCCTGGGCGACGGTGATCTCGGGGCTGGTGTCCATGGTGAAGGTGACCAGGCCGTCGACGTCGGCCGGGGTGAGCCCGGCGTCGGCGAGGGCCGCCTGGACGGCCTCGACGGCGAGGGTCAGCTCGCTGCGGCCGGAGTCCTTGGAGAACTCGGTCGCGCCGATTCCGGCGACGGCGGCCCGGCCGCCGAGCCCGTCGCGGGTGCGCACGCTCATCGGGCGGCCTCCTCGTCCCGGGGCACCTGCGCGGTGACCGTGCCGGTCACGTGGTGGCCGATGCCGTTGGCGCCGGTGATCCGGATCTCCACGGTGTCCCCGGCGCGGGCGGTGACGGTGCCGGTGAGGGTCATGGTGTCGCCGGGGTAGTTGGGGGCGCCGAGGCGGATCGCCACCTTCCGCAGGACGGCGCGGGGGCCGAGGTGGTCGGTGACGTAGCGGCCGACGAGTCCGTTGGTGGTCAGGATGTTCATGAAGATGTCGGGGGAGCCCTTGGCCCGGGCGAGCTCGGCGTCGTGGTGGACGTCCTGGTAGTCGCGGGAGGCGAGCGCGCCCGCGACGATTAGGGTGCGGGTGATCGGGATCTGCAGGGGCGGCAGCGTGTCGCCGACGTTCATGCGCGCTCCTTCCGGGCCAGTACGTCGCCCAGCTCGGCCAGCAGTTCGCTGCCGCAACCCAGGTACGCGTCCAGCTGGCGCCCCCACAGGAAGTGCCGGTGGACGGGATGGTCGAGGTCGGCCCCCGTCCCGCCGTGCAGGTGCTGTCCGGCGTGGACGACCCGCTTGCCGGCCTCGGAGGCCCACCATGCGGCCGTCAGCGCGTGCTCCTCGGCCGGCAGCCCCGCGTCGAGCCGCCAGGCGGCCTCGTACGTGGTCACCCGGATCGCCTCGGTGTCCATGTACGCGTCGGCGGCGCGCAGCATGACGCCCTGGTTGGTGGAGAGCGGCCTGCCGAACTGCTCCCGGGAGCAGGTGTGCTCGACGGCCCGGGCGAGCGAGCCGGCGCAGACGCCCGCCTGGAGCCCGGCGAACGCGGTCCGCGCGGCGGCCAGCACGGCGTCGTACGCGCCGGGCCCGCCGAGCGGTTCGGCCGCCGCGCCGGTCAGGGTGAGCCGGCCGGCCGCCCAGGGAGCGGTGGTCTGCACCGGCTCCACCGCCGCGCCGGCCGTGTCGGTCCGTACGAGCCACAGGGCGGGGCCCGGCGTTCCGGCCCCGGCCGGGACCAGCACGTGTGTGGCGTCGCGCAGCCAGGGGACGACGGGCAGCACGCCGGTGAGCCGGCCGTCGGGACCGGCGGACACCCGGCCGCCGACCGGGCCGCGGGCCGGGCCGCGGGCCGGGAACGCCCCCGTCGCCACGGCCTCGCCGGTGCCGAGGGCGGGCAGCAGGCGGGCGCGCTGCTCGGCGCTGCCGTGCGCGGCCACGGCGTGGATGCCGTAGACGCAGGTCGCGGCCAGGGGGACCTGGGCGGTGGTGCGGCCCTGCTCCTCCAGCACCAGGACCAGTCCGAGCAGTCCGATGTCCGGGACGGCGGCGGGCAGGCCGGCGGCGGTCAGGGCCTTCCACAGCTCGGCGTCGGTGGCGGTCCCGGCGGCGGCGAGCCGTTGGTGGGTGGCGAGGTCGCGGAAGATCTCGGCGGCCAGACCGGCCGCGGCCGCCTGCTCCTCGGCGGGACGGAAGTCCATCAGGCCTGGCTCCCCGGGGTGGCGTCCGCGGCGCGGAAGACGGGCAGTTCGAGGTCCTCGTCGACGCGCAGGAACTCCAGTCGCACGGGCATCCCGATGCGGACCTCGTCGTACGGGACGCCGATGACGTTGCTGATCATCCGGACGCCCTCGGCCAGTTCGACCAGGGCGACGGCGTAGGGCGGGTCGAAGGCGGGGAACGGCGGGTGGTGCACGACGACGTAGCTGAAGACCGTGCCGGTGCCGCAGGCCTCAACGGTGTGCCAGTCGAGGCAGGCGCAGTGGTTGCAGCCGGGCAGCCAGGGGAAGCGCAGCGTCCGGCAGGACGCGCACCGCTGGATCAGCAGCCGGTGCTCGCGGACGCCGTCCCAGAAGCCCTGGTTGTCGCGGTTGACCACGGGGCGGGGGCGGCGGGCGGCCGGGCCCGGAGGGGCGGTGCGGCGGGCGGTGGGGGCGTACTTGAGGATGCGGAAGCGGTGGGTGCCGGCGAGCTCCCCGTCGACGCGGACGTCGGTACGGGTGGTCACGAAGTGGCCGGTGCCCAGCTTGGTGGTCTTGCGGGGGGAGACGCTCTCGATGACGGCGTCGAACGTGACGCTGTCCCCGGGGCGCAGCGGACGCAGGTACTCCTGCTCGCAGTCGGTGGCCACGACGGAGGTGCAGCCGGCCTCGTCGAGCAGGCCGAGCAGCTCCTCGAAGGCGGCGGAGCGGGCGCTGTGCCCGGACAGCCCGCCCATCGTCCAGGCCTGGAGCATCGTCGGCGGGGCGATCGCGCCGGGCCCGGCGTAGGCGGGGTTCGCGTCGCCCATGGCCTCGCACCAGTGGCGGATCATCGCCTCGTTCACCGGGTCCTTGCCGACGCCGGCGGTGGCGGCCGGCTGCCCGACGAAACGGGTGAGCCGGCGGTGGAAGGCGTCCGGGCCGGGGGCGGCGGGATCCGGCTGCGCCGGGGGGCCGGGGTGGGGCCCCGGCTGTGCCGGGGGGCCGGGGCGGGTCGCCGCGGGCCGGTCGGCGGTGGTCATCGCTTCCTCCCCTTCATCCCGAGCCGCATCGTGGCGACCAGCTCCCGCTGCACCTCGCTGACGCCACCGCCGAAGGTGTTGATCTGCGCGGCCCGGTTCATCCGCTCCAGCTCGCCGCCCGCGAATCCGGCCGGGCCCCGGACGAGGGCCTCCTCACCCACCGCTTCCTGGCAGATCCGGTACACCTCGATCGCGGACTCGGTGCCCAGGAACTTCACCCCGCTCGCGTCGCCCGGTGCGAGCGTGCCCGCGCCGACGTCCTGGACGAGGCGCCAGTTGAGCAGCCGTACGGCGGCCAGCCGGGCATGCGCCTCGGCGAGCCGGGCCCGCACCCAGGGGCGGTCGGCCGGGCGCTCGCCGGTCACCGGGTCGGGGGTGGTGGCGTGGGCGAGGGCGGCGTCGTAGAAGTCCTCGGCCTGCATGCCGATGGCGGCGAGGGCGACGCGCTCGTGGTTGAGCTGGTTGGTGATCAGGCCCCAGCCGCCGTGTTCGGGGCCGACCAGGTTGCCCGCGGGGACGCGGACCCGGTCGTAGTAGGTGACGGTGGTGGTCAGGCCGCCGACGGTCTCGATCGGGGTCCAGGAGAAGCCGGGATCGTCGGTGGGCACCAGGATGATGGAGATGCCCCGGTGCTTGGGGGCGTCCGGGTCGGTGCGGCAGGCGAGCCAGATCCAGTCGGCGTTCTGGGCGTTCGAGGTGAAGATCTTCTGGCCGTCGACCACCCAGTTCCCGTCGCGCTCGCGGGCGGCCCGGGTGCGCAGCGCGGCGAGGTCGGTGCCGGCCTCCGGCTCGGAGTAGCCGATGGCGAAGACGAGTTCACCGGCGAGGATGCGGGGGAGGAAGGCGGCCTTCTGCTCCTCGGTGCCGTACTTCATCAGGGTCGGGCCGACGGTGTTGAGGGTGACCATCGAGACCGGGGCGCCCGCGCGGTAGGCCTCGTCGAAGAACACGAACTGCTCGTCCGCGCCGCGCCCCTGGCCGCCGTACTCGGTCGGCCAGCCGATCCCGAGCAGTCCGTCGGCGCCGATGCGGCGTAGCAGCGCGCGCTGCGCGGCCGGATCGGCGGGTGGTCCGTCCGGCATCAACGTACGGAAGTACGCACGTAGTTCGGCGCGCAGCCGGAGCTGGCCTTCGGTCGGGGCGAGGTGCACGGCACGGGCCTCCCGGCTCACATCGTCGTCCGTCGATCTGACTGTCCGTCAGATTTGGCAGGGATGTCAAGGGAGGGGGCGGGGGGCCGGGGACCCGGGGCGCGCGAAGGCGCCCGCGCTACCGGACCCCAGCCGGTCCGGTCGCACGGGCGCCTTCAGTGCTTGGGGACTACCACCAGGGGTGGAAGTTCACCGCCACGTTCCCCTGCTGGATCGCGGTGAGGGCGGCACCGTTGACCTGGGCGCTGTTGTTCTGGTTCGACGCGCCGGAGCCCGTGGCGACCTGCTGCGTGGTGGCCGAGTTGCCGTTGTTGTTCCCGCCGACACCGCTGCCGATGATGCTGGCGACGCTCGCATTCGATCCGTCGTTCGCGAGCGCGCCGTTGTCGGCCTGGGCCACTCCGCCGAAGAGGGCGGCGGCGAGCGGGAGAGCGGCGACGGCTGCGATGACGCGGGCGGTACGGATGCTTGCCATGTCTGAATCCTCCATAGGACCCGAAGTGGGGGTGGGACCAACCCGGTTGGCCGACCGGATGTTGATCGTGGTCACGACGTCGCGAGACCAGAGTTGCCCACCGAATCCCCGGCGAACCACCCCTAGATCCTCGATTCCCCCGCAAGTATGAGCAACATCGGATAAACCCCAATTGCACCCACGGCATCCCGGCTCACAGGCCCGGGGACCGGGCCAAGCCAGTCCCCGCAAGGGTCGAAGCCCTGTACGGCGTACGCGCTTTCCGGGCGCGCGAAAAGGGCCGCACCGTCCGGGAACCCCACCGTCTCCCGGCCCTGCGGCCCTTGTCGTACCAAGCAGTGCGCCCCCTACGCGCCCCCGGCGCCCGCCGGGGCTCACGCTCCCCCGGACCGCTAGGCGACGAGCGCGAGCGCGTCCCGGTCGGCGAGGGTGGCGGCGGCGGTCGTGGAACGCCGTACGGACGGCGACGACCCGTGGGCCTCGGCCCGGATCCGCTGGGCGAGGGTCGGCGGCAGCGCACCGCCGCGCATCATCTGCCGCCAGCTCCGCCGGACCGGCGCGCCTGCGGCCTCGGCGGCGCGTCGGGAAGAGGTCCCCGCACTCGCGGCGGCGCCCGTGCCCGCCCCGGCGCCCGGCGCGGACGCGGCGATGGCCGCTGCCGTGGCCGTGGTCCCGCCGGCGACCGTTGCCGCGGTCCCGCCGGCGACCGTCCGCCGGAACCCCTGCGCGCCGAGGGCGCGCACCCGTCCGAGCAGCACCGCGAAGACGCCGGCGAGGACGGCCCAGAGGGAGGACGGAAGGAGGCGAAGGCTACGGTTCACGACGATGCTCCTCAGATCGCGTACATCGCGCATATCGCGAAGTCCGACGGGCGGATCTGCATACATTCGTCATGATGCGACCGCAACCGGAGCGCCACCCTCCCCCGCGCCGTTCGTCAGACAAACACCACCCGATCGGCCTCTGGGCCCTAGGCGGCGCCCGCCTCCATCACCAGTTCGACGATCTTCGACACGGTGTACTTCACCCGGTGCCACGGCCCGCAGTAACGCTTCCGCCGCCACCGCGACCGCTGGACCAACGGCTTCTTGCACGACCGGCACGGCAGCGTACGCATCTCTTCCCCCATGCCCCTCACCCTACCGAGGACCCGACCCCCGACGGCACGAACGACGAAGGGGCGCCCCGCTGCTGGGGCGCCCCTTCGGAGCAGCTACGTCGAACGAGCTGTGGCGGTGGGTGTGGGATTTGAACCCACGGTGACTCGCGCCACGACGGTTTTCAAGACCGTTCCCTTAGGCCGCTCGGGCAACCCACCTCGCCGGTACAGAGTACCGGGCCGGGCGGGTGGGCGGGGGAGCGTTCCTGCCGGCTCAGGAGGTCACGGCCTTGTCGTAGGTGGCCTTGACCTCGTTGCCGAAGTACGGGCCGAACATGCGGTTCGGCAGGAAGGTGTAGCCGAAGCTGTTCACCGAGACCTGGGTGCCCAGGCCCGTCGACTCGTTGAAGTCCTGGAACCAGGGGCCACCGCTGGAGCCGCCGGTCATGTTGCAGCCGAGGCTGTGGTCCTTGGTGAGGAGGAAGTCCTTGCCGCTGTTGCCGCTGCAGTAGACGAGCTTGGTGCCGTCGTACGGGGACGCGGCCGGGAAGCCGAAGGCGTACATCCGCTTGCTGTAGCCGCCGTTGAACGTGATCCCCTGGGCGCCGACGACGTCACTGAGCTTCCTGCCGTTCTGCGGCGCGACGACCGCGAAGCCCACGTCGAAGTTCATGTCCTCGCTCGCGGCCCACTGGTCGGTGGCCAGGGTCTTGGTCGCCGGCCACTGGCCGTAGGGCGCGTTGCCGTTGGCGTACGCCGGCACGAAGATCCAGTTGGTGTGCCAGTTGCCCTGGTACTTCACGCAGTGCCCGGCGGTGATCACCGTGCTGCCGTTGGCGCTGCTGATCGAGTCGCCGGAGCAGGACGCCGTGCGGTCGCCGAAGGTGAAGAAGACCCGGCCCGAGGTCCGCACCACCGCGCCGCCGCCCGTCCACGCCCCGCCGGCCTGCGGGAAGGCGGTGGGGGAGGCGGAGGCCGCCGCCGGGACCGCCGTCGGCGAAGCGGCCGCCGTCGGGGCGACGGTGACCGGCGCGCCGGTGGTGGCGACGGCCCTGCCGCCCGTGCCCGGGGTGGCCGTGAGGTCCAGCGGGGTGGCGCTGCGCATGCGCTCAGGGGTCCAGAAGCCCTGGCTGTGCTGCGGGCGGAACGACGCCTGGCCGTCGGGGGCCGGCGCGGCGGCCGAGGGGGCGGCGGCGGTGAGGACGCCGGCGACGAGGGCTCCTGCCGCCAGCAGGACGGACGCGGCCGTGCGATGACGATTCACGCATGACTCCTTCTGCCGTGCCCTGGGCCGGTTGGGCCCGGGCAGGGTGGGGGTGAAGTGCTGTCGGTGCGGATCGGATCGGTTCTGTGCCGAGCGGGTGCGCTCCGGGGCACTGTGGCACGAGGCGCGGAGAGTGTCATGACCCCGTCAGAATGTTCGGTCGGTTGCGGCTGGATTGCGGTGCAGATTGGCCAACTTCGCACTGGTCGGCCCGGCCCCGGACCCCCGGCCGACCGCAGCGGCCGCCTGGCCGTCCGCTGCTCCGGCCGTCCGGCTGCTCCAGGCCGTCCGGCTGGGCACCTGCCGCCCGGCCGTCCCGCTGCCCCCGGCCGCTCACGCCGGGCGCTCGCCGCACCGGCCGTCCCGCTGCCCCCGGCCGTTCCCGCCGGGCACCCGGCCGCACCGCCGCCCGGCCGTCCCCCCGGACCGGCCGCCCCCTCGCCCGGCCACCCCTCACCCAGCCGCCCCCCTCACCCCGCCGCGCTCACACTTCGCCGCGCTCACACCGTCAGCAGGACTCCGGCGTAGCTCACCCCGGCCACGACCACCCAGGCGCTCAGGCCGAGCAGGGCGGCCCGGCCGCCCGTGCGGGCCAGGGTCGGCAGGTGCACGGCGCTGCCCAGGCCGAACAGGGCCGCCGCCAGCAGAGCCTCCTGGGCCGTGTGCGCCCAGTCCAGGGCCACTTCCGGGACCAGGCCGGTCGCCCGGAGGGCGGCCGCCGCCAGGAATCCGGCCACGAACAGCGGCACCGGCGCCGGGCGCTTCCCGGCGGCCGTACGGTCCCCGCGCCGCCGGGCCCGCAGGGCGAAGGCCACGGCCGCGACGAGCGGCGCCAACAGGGCCACCCGCATGAGCTTGACCAGGACCGCTTCGCCGAGCGCCGCCGGGCCGGCGGTCTGGGCCGTGGCCACGACCTGGCCGACGTCGTGCACGCTCGCCCCGACCCACCGGCCGAAGCCCTGGTCGGTCAGTCCCAGCGGGCCGTGGAGCAGCGGGAGTACGGCGATGGCGAGGGTCCCGCACAGGGTGACCAGGGCGACCGAGGCCGCCACGTCCTCCTCGTCACTGCCGGAGACCTCGCTGACCGCGCCGATCGCCGACGCACCGCAGATGGAGTAGCCGGTCGCGATCAGCAGCGGCTGGTCCCCGCGCAGGCCGAGCCGGCGGCCGAGCCACAGGGTCCCGAAGAAGGTCGCGGCCACCACCGCGACGACCATGGCCACCGTCGCCCAGCCGAGCCGCAGGACCTCCTCCAGCCCCAGGCCCAGCCCGAGCAGCACGATGCCGATCCGCATCAGCCGCCGCCCGGCCAGCGACAGGCCCGGCCGGGCGGTGCCGCGTACGAAGGTACGGAGCCGGGGCAGGTGCGCGGCGCCGATGCCGAGGACCACCGAGGCGGTCAGCATGGGTACGGCCGGGACCAGCCGGTGTATCCCCCATGCCAGCAGCGCACCACCGGCGGCCATGGCCAACCCCGGCCAGGAGGTGGGTGTTTCACGTGAAACAGGACTGATCGGCTTGGTCTGCGGGCGATTGAGGAGCGCCATCAGTCGACCGGCATCTTGTAGATACGGCGGATGCTGCTGCCCAGGCGCGTGACATCGGCGCCGTAGACGTGGATCGATATCGCCGTGGTGTCGCAGGAGTTGCGCACCTTGTGGATGTCACCGGGCGGCGCGAAGCCCGCCACCTCTCCGAGTCGGTTGACCACGTGCGCGACGGCCCGCAGCCGGGCCCGGTCGGCGCTCGGGGTGAGCGCGTAGCGGACCTCGCTCTCCTCGCCCTGGTGGACCCCTGCCACACACCAGGAGACGTGGTCGTGGATACAGGTCTCCTGGCCGGGCAGCCAGACCAGCGCGACCACGGAGAAGCTGCCGTCCTGCTCGGCGTGCAGCACGTGCTGCCGGTAGCAGGCTGCGTCGCCCTCCTGCTGCTCGGGCGTGAGCAGATCGGCGGCGCCCAGGTGCGGTGCCAGACACTCCCCGACCAGCTCGGCGGTGAGGGCGGGGGGCAGTCCCCGGTCCACCACGGCACGGATGTCCTCGACGAGGGCGCCCAGCCGCGCGGTGGTCCGTGGTTCGGCCGTCGCGGCGGAGGCCGCCGTCGTCGCGTGGGAGGGCCTCGGGGCGGTCGTGGAACGATCCGGGAGCGTAGTGGTCATAAGGGCAGCGTCCGGCAGCCCATCCATCACGTCCAACGACAGTATTGACCTGAACTTACAAGGACAGCTTATGGATTGGGGCGAAGGCGCGGTCCGCCGCACGACGTCCGCGCGGAAGGATCAGCAGCCGATCCGCCGGGACGCCGCCTCCCGGAGCTGGGCCAGGACCACGGCCGTCGCCGGGATGCGCAGGTGGTCGCGGTAGACGTACGCGGAGATGTGCCGGCGCGCCGCCGGCTCCAGGGCCCGGCCGCAGACCCGGGTCAGCGACAGCGAGGGCAGCACCAGCGCCGGCATCATCGCCACCCCCAGCCCCTGGGCGACCAGGCTCTGCACCACCAGGTTGTCGTCCGTCGCGAACCGTATGTCGGGGACGAACCCGAGCTCGGCGCACTCGTGCAGCAGGTTCGCCCGGCAGCGGGGACAGCCGGCGATCCAGCGTTCCTCGGCGAGGTCGGCGAGCTGTACGGCCCTCCGGCGGGCCAGCGGATGACCGGTCGGCAGCAGCACGGTCAGCTGGTCCTCCAGCAGCCTGACCTCGGTGACGTCGTCCGGGACCTCCTCGTGGAGGCCGGGATAGGTGAAGGCGAGGGTGATGTCGCACTCGCCCTGCTGGAGCCGGTGCAAGGACTCCGGCGGCTCGCACTCCAGCAGCTCGACCTGCACCCCGGGATGCTGCTTGGCCAGCCCGCTCAGGGCCTCCGGGACCAGGGTGACGTTGGCGCTGGGGAACCCGCACAGCCGCACCCGGCCGGTCCTCAGCCTCGCGTAGGCCTTCATCTGCGCCTGCGCCTCGGACAGCGAACCGAGGATCGTCTCGGCGTGCCGGGCCAGGGAGGTCCCGGCCTCGGTGAGCTGCATCTTGCGGCCGACGCGGGTGAACAGCGGGGTGCCGACGGCCCGTTCGAGGGCCTTCATCTGCTGGGTGATCGCGGGCTGGGTGTACCCCAGGACCCGGGCGGCAGCGGAGTACGACCCCGAGGTCACGACCTCGTGGAAGGTCCGTATATGCCGCGAATCGAACACACCGGAAGCATAAGCGGACGTTGGGAGGGGCCGTAGGCGTAATCACGCCTACGGCCCCTCACCATCGAGCCAGCCCGCCGCTACTTGTCGCCCACCCGCGAGGCGAGCGTGATGTCGACCGTGGTCGGCTTGCCCCCGCGCAGGTAGGTCAGCTTCACGGTGTCACCCGGCTTGTACGTCCAGATCTCGCTGATCAGGGTCGGGCCGCTGTCGATCGGCTTGCCACCGAACTCGGTGATCACGTCGCCGGGGCGCAGCCCCGCCTTGCCAGCCGGGCCGTTGGGGTCGACCAGCTCGTTGGCGGACGCACCGCCTTCGGAGATCTTGGCGCCGTCCACCTTGGCCTGGAGGTCGATGGAGACCAGCAGCACCGGGTAGACCGGCTTGCCGGTCTTGATCAGCTGCTCGGCGACGTTCTTCGCCTGGTTGATCGGGATGGCGAAGCCGAGGCCGATGGAGCCGGCCTGTCCGCCGCCGAAGCCGCCGTTGCCCGCGGACTGGATCGCGGAGTTGATGCCGATCACCGCGCCGCGGCCGTCGAGGAGCGGGCCGCCGGAGTTGCCCGGGTTGATCGAGGCGTCCGTCTGCAGGGCGCTCATGTACGAGTTCTTGCTGCCGGAGCCGTCCCCCGAGGCGACCGGGCGGTTCTTGGCGCTGACGATGCCGGTCGTGACCGTGTTCGACAGGCCGAAGGGGGCGCCGATGGCGATCGTGGCGTCGCCGACCGCGACCTTGTCGGAGTCCGCGAGCGGCAGCGGGGCGAGCCCGGCGGGCGGGTTCTTGAGCTTGAGGACGGCGACGTCGTAGCCCTGGGCCCGGCCGATGACCTCGGCCTCGTACTCCTTGCCGTTGGAGAACGTCGCGGACAGCTTGCCGCCGTTGGCGGCGGAGGCGACCACGTGGTTGTTCGTGAGGATGTGGCCCTGCTGGTCGTAGACGAAGCCGGTGCCGGTGCCGCCCTCGCCGTCGCCCGCCTGCGCCTTGATCGTGACGACGCTCGGCAGAGCCTTGGCTGCCAGGCCCGCGACGGAGCCGGGCTCGCGCTTGAGGTCGCGGGGGCTGTCACCGGCGCTCACCGTGGTGGAGCCGGTGAAGGTGCCGTTGTTCTTCGCGAGCTGGTAGCCCACGCCACCGCCGACGCCGCCGGCGAGCAGGGCCGCCGCCAGCACCGCCGCGACCAGGCCCCCCTTGCCGGACTTCTTGGGCTTGGCGGCGCCGCCGTCCGTGGTCAGCGGCACCCCCCAGCCGGTGCCGCCGTGGCCGCCCGCGCCGTACGCCGGGACGACGGGCGGGGGC
>NZ_JAJAUY010000134.1 GCF_020532625.1 Streptomyces antimicrobicus
GAGCGAACCGCTGTTGAGCGCCTCGATCTCCGACGGGCCGGCGTTGAACGTCTGCGGCTTGAGCTTGGTGCCGCCCAACTCCTTCGCGATCAGGCCCTCCTGGACACCCACCAGGGCGGTGGCGTGCGTCAGGTTGGGGAAGTACCCGACGCGGACCTCGGCGGCGGACAGCTTCTGGCCGCCGGAGGCGGACGAGGAGGACGTGTCCCCGGTCTGCTCGGCCTGGGAGCCGTAGCCGCAGGAGGCGAGAACGCCGATCAGCAGCGGCAGCGAAGCGGCGACGAGGCCGCGACGCGGGAGGGTACGACGGGTGGCAGGCACGGAGGACTTCCTCTCGGACGGCGTCAGCTCATGACGCGCGTCTTCGTCTGTGGAACGGGTGTGGTTCAGGGGCGTGGGGGGTGCGGGCGCGCATGCGGTGCGCGTACGTCATCGCGCACATCGCACACATCGCGCCACGCCTCCCTGTCCGCTGCCGGTGCGGCCGCTGCCGATACGGCCGCCCTCCTTGGCGAAGCCCGCGTAGATGTCGGTCCGCATCGGCTAGAAGTCCCAGCCCTCGTCGTCCTGGCCGGCCGCCCGCGGCGCCTGGGAGGCGAAGGACTCGCCCGCCATGCCCGCCGCCAGCGTGGTGCCGTCGGCCGGGTCGATCAGCAGGAACGAGCCGGTGCGGCGCGAGTCGGCGTACGCGTCGAGCGCGAGCGGCTCGGCGGTACGGACGACCACGCGGCCGATGTCGTTGGCCACCAGCTGCCCGGGGTCCGGATGCTGGGACAGGTCGTCCAGCGTCAGCTTGGAGGGGATCTCCTTGACGATCGCCTTGACCGTGCGCGTGGTGTGCTTGAGCAGCACCCGGGCGCCCACCGTCAGCGGCTGGTCGGCCACGTGGCAGACCGTCGCCTCGACGTCCTGGGTGGTCGCCGGGGCGGTCGCGGTCGGCGCGATCAGGTCGCCGCGCGAGATGTCGATGTCGTCGGCCAGGCGCAGCGTCACCGACTGCGGGGCCCAGGCGATGTCCACCGACTCGCCCAGCGCGTCGATGCCCTCGATCACCGAGGTCCGGCCCGACGGCAGCACGGTCACGGCCTCGCCGACCCGCAGCACACCGGAGGCGATCTGGCCGGCGTAGCCCCGGTAGTCGGGGTGCTCGGCGGTCTGCGGGCGGATCACGTACTGCACCGGGAAGCGCGCCGGGCAGGCCGTCAGGTCGTGGCTGACCGGGACGGTCTCCAGGTGCTCCAGCACGGTCGGGCCGCCGTACCAGTCCATGTTCGCCGAGGGTTCCACCACGTTGTCGCCGGCCAGCGCCGAGATCGGGATCGCGGTGATCTCCGGGACGCCCAGCTCGGAGGCGTACGTGGTGAACTCGTCGGCGATCGCGGCGAAGACGGACTCCTCGTAGCCGACGAGGTCCATCTTGTTCACGGCGAGGACCACGTGCGGGACGCGCAGCAGCGCGGCCACGGCGGCGTGCCGGCGGGTCTGCTCGACCACGCCGTTGCGGGCGTCGACGAGGACCACGGCCAGCTCGGCCGTCGAGGCACCCGTGACCATGTTCCGGGTGTACTGCACGTGCCCGGGGGTGTCGGCCAGGATGAACCGGCGGCGGGCCGTGGCGAAGTAGCGGTAGGCCACGTCGATGGTGATGCCCTGCTCCCGCTCGGCCCGCAGGCCGTCGGTCAGCAGCGCGAGGTCGGGGGCGTCCTGACCGCGGTCGGCGGACACCCGCTCCACGGCCTCCAGCTGGTCCTCCAGGACCGACTTGGAGTCGTGCAGCAGCCGGCCCACCAGGGTGGACTTGCCGTCGTCGACGGAGCCGGCGGTCGCGAAGCGCAGCAGCGTGGTGGCGCTGAGCTGCTCGGTGGTGCTGGTCATGGCTAGAAGTACCCTTCGCGCTTGCGGTCTTCCATCGCGGCCTCGGACAGCTTGTCGTCGGCGCGGGTCGCGCCCCGCTCGGTCAGGCGGGAGACGGCGATCTCGGCGATCACGGCATCGAGCGTGGTGGCGTCGGAGTCGACGGCACCGGTGCAGGACATGTCACCGACGGTCCGGTAGCGGATCGTCCGGGTCTCGACCTGCTCGGTCTCCTTCGGGCCGCCCCACGCGCCGGCGGTCAGCCACATGCCGCCCCGCCGGAACACCTCGCGCTCGTGCGCGAAGTAGATCTCCGGCAGCTCGATGCCCTCGCGCGCGATGTACTGCCACACGTCCAGCTCGGTCCAGTTGGACAGCGGGAAGACGCGCACGTGCTCGCCGGGCGCGTGCCGGCCGTTGTACAGCTGCCACAGCTCGGGGCGCTGGCGGCGCGGGTCCCACTGGGAGAACTCGTCGCGCAGCGAGAACACCCGCTCCTTGGCGCGGGCCTTCTCCTCGTCCCGGCGCCCGCCGCCGAACACGGCGTCGAACGCGTGCTGCTGGATCGCCTCGGTCAGCGGGACCGTCTGCAGCGGGTTGCGGGTGCCGTCGGGGCGCTCGCGCAGCTTGCCGGCGTCGATGTACTCCTGGACGGAGGCCACGTGCAGGCGCAGGTTGTGCCGGGCCACCGTGCGGTCGCGGTAGTCGATGACCTCGGGGAAGTTGTGCCCGGTGTCCACGTGCAGCAGGGCGAACGGCACCGGAGCCGGGGCGAAGGCCTTCAGCGCCAGGTGCAGCATGACGATGGAGTCCTTGCCGCCGGAGAACAGGATCACCGGCTTCTCGAACTCGCCCGCGACCTCGCGGAAGATGTGCACGGCCTCGGACTCCAGGGAGTCCAGGTGCGACAGCGCGTACGGCGCGTCGGCGTCCGCGGCGGCGTCGTGCAGGTGCGCGGCGGTGGTCATGCCAGACCCCTCTCGGTGAGCAGCGCGTACAGGGAGCCGGCCGACTCCTGCACGGACTGGGTGTGCGACTCGATACGGAGGTCCGGGGACTCCGGTGCCTCGTACGGGTCGTCGACCCCGGTCAGCCCGGAGATCTCGCCCGCTGCCTGCTTGGCGTACAGGCCCTTCACGTCACGCTCGGAGCACACCTCGACCGGGGTGGCCACGTGCACCTCCAGGTACGCCGTCCCGGCGGCGGCGTGCCGCTTCGCGACGGCCTCGCGGCTGTCGGCGAACGGCGCGATCACCGGGACCAGCGCCTTGACGCCGTTGCTGGCCAGCAGTTCGGCCACGAAGCCGATCCGCTGCACGTTGGTGTGCCGGTCCTCGCGGCTGAAGCCCAGGCCCGCCGACAGGAACTCGCGGATCTCGTCGCCGTCGAGGACCTCCACCCGGTGGCCCTCGGCGCGCAGCCGCTCGGCCAGCGCGTAGGCGATGGTGGTCTTGCCCGCGCTCGGCAGACCGGTCAGCCACACGGTGGCGCCTTGGGTCCTCACGCTCATCTGCTTCTCCGTACGTTCCGTCATCAGCCGTGCAGTCCGCACTCGGTCTTCGCCCGGCCGGCCCAGCGGCCGGCGCGCGCGTCCTCGCCCTCCGCCACACGGCGCGTGCAGGGGGCGCAGCCCACCGAGGCGTAGCCGTCCATCAGCAGGGGGTTGGTGAGGACCCCGTGCTCCAGGACGTACGCGTCCACGTCGTCCTGGGTCCAGCGGGCGATCGGCGAGATCTTGACCTTCTGCCGCTTCTCGTCCCAGCCGACCACCGGGGTGTTCGCCCGGGTCGGGGACTCGTCGCGGCGCAGGCCCGTCGCCCACGCGTCGTACCCGGTCAGGCCCTCCCGCAGGGGCGCCACCTTGCGGAGCGCGCAGCACAGGTCGGGGTCGCGGTCGTGCAGCTTCGGGCCGTACTCGGCGTCCTGCTCGGCGACCGTCTGCCGCGGGGTGAGGGTGATGACGTTGACGTCCATCACGGCCTCGACCGCGTCGCGGGTGCCGATGGTCTCCTCGAAGTGGTAGCCCGTGTCGAGGAAGACCACGTCCACGCCCGGCATGGCGCGGGACGCGAGGTGGGCGACGACCGCGTCCTCCATGGAGGAGGTCACGCAGAACTTCTTGCCGAAGGTCTCGGCCGCCCAGGTGAGGATCTCCAGGGCGGAGGCGTCCTCCAGGTCGCGGCCCGCCTGCTCGGCGAGTTCCTTCAGCGTGTTCACCTCGTGAGCGGTCGTCATATGTCTTCCCCTCCGGTGGAGTCGGACCGAAGCCCCCGGGTCAGCAGCCCGAGGTACTTCAGCTGGAAGGCCCGGTTGCAGGACCGGCATTCCCACGCGCCGTGGCCCTGCTCGTTCGGGAACAGGTCCTCGTCGCCGCAGTACGGGCAGTAGAACGGGGCGGCGCGCTCGCTCACGACAGTGCCTCGTCGCTCGCGCGGCCGACCCAGGCCGCGAACCGCTCGCCGTCCTCGCGCTCCGCCTCGAAGCGCTTGACGACCCGCTCGACGTAGTCCGGCAGCCCGTCCTTGGTGACCTTCAGGCCGCGGACCTTGCGGCCGAAGCCGGCCTGCAGGCCGAGGGCGCCGCCGAGGTGGACCTGGTAGCCCTCCACCTGGTTGCCGTCGTCGTCCAGGACCAGCTGCCCCTTGAGACCGATGTCCGCCACCTGGATGCGGGCGCAGGCGTTCGGGCAGCCGTTGATGTTGATGGTGAGCGGCTCGTCGAAGTCCGGCAGCCGGCGCTCCAGCTCCTCGATGAGGGTCTGGCCGCGGTGCTTGGTCTCGACGATCGCCAGCTTGCAGAACTCGATGCCGGTGCACGCCATGGTGCCGCGGCGGAACGTCGACGGGTTGACCCGCAGGTCCAGCGCCTCCAGGGCGGCGACCGCCGAGTCGATCCGCGCCTCCTCGACGTCCAGCAGGATCATCTTCTGGTCGGCGGTGGTGCGCAGCCGGCCGGAGCCGTGCTGCTCCGCCACGTCGGCGATCTTGCTCAGGGTGGCGCCGTCGACCCGGCCCACGCGCGGGGCGAAGCCGATGTAGAAGCGGCCGTCCTTCTGCCGGTGGACGCCCATGTGGTCGCGCCAGCGGCCGGTCGGCTCCTGGGGCGCGGGGCCGTCGACCAGCTTGCGGTGCAGGTACTCGTCCTCCAGCACCTGGCGGAACTTCTGCGCGCCCCAGTCGGCGACGAGGAACTTCAGCCGGGCGCGGGTGCGCAGCCGGCGGTAGCCGTAGTCGCGGAAGATCGAGATGACGCCCTCGTAGACGTCGGGGACCTCGTCCAGCGGCACCCAGGCGCCCAGGCGCACGCCGAGCTTGGGGTTGGTGGACAGGCCGCCGCCGACCCAGAGGTCGAAGCCCGGGCCGTGCTCGGGGTGCTCGACGCCGACGAAGGCGATGTCGTTGATCTCGTGGGCCACGTCCAGCAGCGGCGAACCGGAGATCGCGGACTTGAACTTGCGGGGCAGGTTGGAGAAGTCCTTGTTGCCCACGATGCGGCGGTAGATCTCCTCGATGGCCGGGGTGCCGTCGATGATCTCGTCCTCGGCGATCCCGGCGACCGGGGAGCCGAGGATGACGCGCGGGGTGTCACCGCAGGCCTCGGTGGTGGACAGGCCGACGGCCTCCAGCCGGCGCCAGATCTCCGGGACGTCCTCGATCCGGATCCAGTGGTACTGCACGTTCTGCCGGTCGGTGATGTCGGCGGTGCCCCGGGCGAACTCCTCGGAGATCTCGCCGATCACCCGCAGCTGCTCGGTGGTCAGCCGGCCGCCGTCGATGCGCACGCGCAGCATGAAGTACTTGTCGTCCAGCTCCTCCGGCTCCAGGACCGCGGTCTTGCCGCCGTCGATCCCGGGCTTGCGCTGGGTGTACAGGCCCCACCAGCGCATGCGTCCGCGCAGGTCGTTGGGGTCGATCGAGTCGAATCCGGTCTTGGAGTAGATCGTCTCAATGCGTGTCCGCACATTGAGACCGTCGTCGTCCTTCTTGAACTGCTCGTTGCCGTTGAGGGGCGTGTGGTGGCCGACGGCCCACTGGCCCTCACCGCGGTGACGGCCGGTCTTGCGGCGCGCGGCTGCGGGTGCGGCAGCGGGCTTCGGAGTGGTCTCGGCCATGGCGGTGTGTCCTTCTTCGGCGAATGCGGGCAGGGGTGGAGGACCTTGCGGGTGGGCCCTGTCGGTCTACGTTGACCTGCGGTTTCGCCAGCAGATGTGGCTCATCGTGTCCGCTGCTGTCAGGCAGCGGACCGGCGCTGGTGCAGGGGGTGCAAGGGGTCGACGGCGGGTGGCTGGATCTGTCAGCTCGCCGGACAGATGGCGCTGGACATGCGGCCGAGGTCGACGTGACGTCGACTCACCAAGGCGATTCCAGCTCCATTCATGGCGGAAGCGTGTCATGCGCCTCTTGGAGGAGTCCACTACTGTCCGCAATGTGGACAGAACCGTCCCGAATCCCGGACGGGTGTGGCCCGGGTCACCCTATGAAGGAGGGGCGGATGTCCGAAAAGCCGGGACCGCCCGCCCCTCGCCCCCCGACCGGCGGCTACGCGCCCGGCCAGGGGCCCGGCGTGGCCGTCTCCGGCTTCTCCTCGGTCTCCGTCCGGAAGACCTTGAAGCCGCGCTTGAGATAGTTGTCCATGGCCGTCGGCCCGTCCTGGCTGCACGTGTGCAGCCACACCCGCGTCGTCTCCGCCCGCCCCGGCCAGCGGCTCGCCAGGTCCCAGGCCCGGGCCGTGCCCACCGTGAGCAGGTGACCGCCGATCCGGCGCCCCCGGAAGTCCGGCAGCAGACCGAAGTAGACGATCTCCACCACACCGTCGTCCTGCGGGTCCAGCTCCACGTATCCGGCCGGCGTACCCCGGTCATACGCCACCCAGGTCTCCACCCCCGGCCGGTCCAGGTGCGCCAGCCACTCGGCGCGGGTCAGCCCCAGCCGGTCCGTCCAGTGGATGTCCCCGCCCACCGAGGCGTACAGGAACCGGCTGAACTCCGGCGAGGGCACCTCGGCCCGCTCGATACGGACCTCCGGCCCGGGCGCGGTCGCGGGGACCAGCTCGGCCGGGGAGTCCATGGCCAGGGACCAGGTCGTCAAGGTGATGGTGCGCTCGCTCATGCCGTTCAGGGAACCACGCCCGGCCCCGGCCGGCCCAGGCGGGCCCTGATCACCCCCGGCGCCGTGGAGTGCGGCAGCAGCGTCAGCGGGTCCGCGGGGCGGACCACCTCCACCTCCACGTCGTCCGCGAACCGGTACGGCCGGTGCGCCAGCACCCCCGCCAGGGTGCGGCGCACCCGGGACATCTCCGCCCGTACGGTCACCGTCCGCGTCGGGTCGCCGAACAGCTCCTGCGCCAGCTCGGCCGCCGACCGCCCGCGCGGGCTCTCCGCCAGCAGGAACAGCAGCTCCGCGTGGCGCGGGCTGAGCTCCAGCGACCAGCTGCCGGCCGCCCCGTACACCGTGGCCGACCAGTCCCGCGGGCGGCTGAGGTCCAGCACCACCCGGCCGGCCGCCGCCGGCTCCCGGTCCTCGCCCAGCCGCAGCAGCCAGCCGCCCGGCAGCGGCTCCGCCGCGCACTCGCCCAGCGGGTGGATCCAGGCCCGGCCCGGGCCGAACCCCTTCGGCAGCGGGACCCGCTCCGCCGGGGCCAGGCCCGTGGCCGCCGCCGTCCAGCCGTGCGGGTCCACGGCCAGGGCCCGGCCCGGCAGCCGCGCCAGCAGCGGCGCCGCCACCGTCCGCAGCCGCTCCAGCGACTCCAGGTGCCGGATCCGCAGCTCCCGCTCGGCGAGCTTGGCCACCGCGTTCACCCACGCCGGGGTCGCCGGGTGCATGGTGGCCAGCGGACCGCTGACGTCCACCACCCCCAGCAGCGCCCCGTCCCGCGGGTCGTGCACGGGCGCCCCCGCACACGTCCACTCGTGGTGGCTGGAGACGAAGTGCTCCGCCGAGAACACCTGCACCGGCCGCCGGGTCACCAGCGCGGTCCCCACGCCGTTGGTGCCGACCACCCCCTCGCCCCAGTCCGCGCCCACCGAGAAACCCAGCCGGTCCGCCTTGCGCAGGATCGCCGAGGCGCCCTCCCGCCACAGCAGCCGGCCGTCCGCGTCCGCGACCACCATGATGTGCAGGGCCTCGTCCAGGCTCGGCAGCAGGCCCTCGCGCAGCACCGGCAGCACCTTCCGCAGCGGCGAGAGCTGCCGCCGTTCCTCGGTCTCGGCCGCCGACAGCATCCGCGAACGGGTGTCCCGGTCCGGGTGCACCCCGCCCGCCAGCATCCGCCGCCAGGACTCGGCGATGTCCGGGCGCGGCTGCGCCGGCGGCCGGGTCCCGGCCAGCGCGGCCGCCCGTACCCCCTGCAGCAGGCGCATCGCGTCGCGCGCGTCCATGGCCGAGAGACGAGCCAGATCGACAGCGGTGTGGGACACCCGGATCCTCCCCCTGTGCGGCGGACGTGCGAGGCGTGGCGATGCAACGGTACGCAACTCTCGCCATGGCCCGGTCGCCCGACCGAAACTGTGCCGACGCCGCCCCGCGGCGTGACAGCTCCTCCTCGGGGCTTCCCGGGGCGGGGGTGGTGCCGAGTCGGCGCGGCGCCACCCCTTCCCCTGCAGGTGAACGGGCCCGGATCCGGGGGAGCGGGGGGTTGGGGACTCCCTAACCCTCGATCCGTGCCCGTGCCACGACCGACTTCAGGTCCAGCGTGTGCGGCAGCGTGCCGAAGGCCGCCCCCCAGTCCCCGCCCAGCCGCGAGGCGCAGAACGCGTCCGCGACCGCCGCCGGGGCGAACCGCACCAGCAGCGAACCCTGCAGCACCAGCGCCATCCGCTCCACCACGCGCCGGGCCCGCGCCGCGATCCCGTCCAGGTCCGCCAGGTCCGTCAGCAGGTCCTTGACCGCCGCGTCCAGCCGGTGGTCCGCGCCGCGCGCCAGCCCCACCTCCGTCAGGAACGCGTTCAGCGCCCGCGGCTCCCGCTGCATCGCCCGCAGCACGTCCAGGGCCTGGACGTTGCCCGAGCCCTCCCAGATCGAGTTCAGCGGCGACTCGCGCAGCAGCCGCGGCAGCCCCGACTCCTCGACGTACCCGTTGCCGCCCAGGCACTCCAGCGCCTCGGCCACCGTCGGCGTACAGCGCTTGGTCACCCAGTACTTCGCCGCCGGCACCGCGATCCGCAGCAGCGCCTGCTCCTGCGCGTCGCCCGACCGCTGGACGGCGTCCTGGGCGGCCGCCAGCCGCAGCATCAGCGTGGTCGCCGCCTCCGACTCCAGCGCCAGGTCGGCCAGGACGTTGCGCATCAGCGGCTGCTCGATCAGCCGGGCCCCGAACGCCGAGCGGTACGCCGTGTGGTGCACCGCCTGGGTCACCGCCTGGCGCATCAGCGCCGCCGAACCGATCACGCAGTCCAGCCGGGTCGCCGCCACCATCTCGATGATGGTGCGCACCCCGCGCCCCTCCTCACCGACCCGGCGCGCCCAGGTGCCGTCGAACTCGACCTCGCTGGAAGCGTTCGACTTGTTGCCCAGCTTGTCCTTCAGCCGCTGGATCGCGAAGACGTTGCGGCTGCCGTCCGGCAGCACCCGCGGCACCAGGAAGCACGTCAACCGGTCCTCCCCGCCGGCCGACGCCTGCGCCAGCACCAGGAACCCGTCCGACATCGGCGCCGAGCAGAACCACTTGTGGCCGGTCAGCAGGTACTCGCCGGGAGCGTCCAGCCGCGTCGCGCGCGTGGTGTTGGCCCGTACGTCGCTGCCGCCCTGCTTCTCGGTCATTCCCATGCCGAAGATCACTCCGGCCTTCTCCGCGGCCGGCCGCAGTCCCTGCTCGTACACGTGCGAGGTCAGCCGCGGCTCCCACTCGGCGGCGAGCTCCGGATCCGCGCGCAGCGCCGGGACCGCGGCGTGCGTCATCGACACCGGGCAACCGTGCCCGGCCTCCGCCTGCGACCACACGAAGAACCCGGCCGCCCGGCGCAGGTGCCCGGCCGGGCGCCCCCAGGCGTCGGTCAGCCCCGAGGTGACCGCGTGCCCCAGCAGCCGGTGCCAGGCCGGGTGGAACTCCACCTCGTCGATCCGGTTGCCGTAGCGGTCGTGGGTGCGCAGCACCGGCGGGTTCTCGTTCGCCTGCCGGCCCCATTCCTGGGCCTGCGCCGAACCGGCGGTCCGCCCGAGCGCGCCCAGCTCGGCGGTCACCTCCTCGCGCACCGCGGGGTCCTCGGCCCCCAGGTGCCGTTCCACGCCCTCGGCGAGGGCCGCGTCGGCGCCGTAGACGTCGTGCCCCACGAGCGGCGGGGCCTGGTTGCTGACTGTGTGGGTGGTGGCTGCCATGCCGATACGGTAAAGACGTGCAGCCTGCAAATGAAACACCCGAGCGGCCCCCCGGCCGGCTCCACCGGGCCCGTGCCCTGTACCGCAACGTGTCCAAACGCAGGACGGGCTGGCTGCTCCTCAAGGACACCGTCAACTCGTGCATCGAGTACCGCATCCTCGGGCTCGCGGCGGAAGCCGCGTTCTTCACGCTGCTGTCGCTGCCGCCGCTGTTCCTGGGCCTGCTCGGGCTGCTCGGCTACGTCGACAACTGGACGGACACCCGCACGGTCGCCAGCATCGAGGAGAACATCCTGCGGGCCGTGGGCACGGTCCTGTCCGACCGGGGCGTCAACGACATCGCCAAACCGCTGCTGGACGACGTCACGCGGCAGGGCCGCCCCGACATCATCTCCCTCGGCTTCGCCTTCGCCCTGTGGTCGGGCTCGCGGGCCGTCAACGTCTTCATCGACACGATCACCGTCATGTACGGGCTCGACGGCGTCCGCGGCATCGTCAAGACGCGGCTGCTGGCCTTCCTGCTGTACGTCGTCGCGCTGCTGATCGGCGCGGTCGTGCTGCCGCTGATGGTGGTCGGGCCGGACGCGGTGATCCGCCTCGTGCCGTGGAGCACCGAGGTCATCGCGGTCCTGTACTGGCCCACGGTCACCCTGCTGTCGATCGTCTTCCTGACGACGCTGTACCACGTGTCCGTGCCGGTGCGTTCGCCGTGGATCGAGGACGTGCCGGGGGCGCTGGTGGCGCTCGCGATGTGGGTGCTGGGCAGCTTCCTGCTGCGGATCTACCTGACGAGCACGGTGGAGGGCCCGACCATCTACGGCTCGCTGGCCGCGCCCGTGGCCGTGCTGCTGTGGATCGGCATCTCGGCGTTCGCGGTGCTGGTGGGGGCGGCGGTGAACGCCGCGATCGACCGGGTCTGGCCGTCGGTGGCCACGGCGGCGGCCCGCGAGGCCAACGAGCGGGTCCGCGAGGCGGAGGCCGCGCAGCTGGTGGCCCGGGCGGCGGCGTGGCGGGCGCTGGCGGAGGGGGAGTCGGAGGACGACGAGGACACCGGGACGCCTTCGGAGTTCCCGGAGCGCTGGTCGAAGTTCCTCCCCCCGGACGACTACACGGCCCGACTCCGCAAGGAACGCAACCACCACTGAGCCAGGCGGGGGCGCGGGGCTCGGAGCGTGGCATGGTGGGGGCGTGCGGGTTCTGATCGTGACCGTGGGGTCGTGGGGCGACGTCGCCCCGTACACCGGGCTCGGGCAGCGGCTGGCCGGAGCCGGGCACACGGTGGCCCTGGCCACCCACGCCCGGTTCGAGGCCGCCGTCACCGCCTGCGGCCTCGGCTTCCGGCCCCTGCCCGTCGACCCCCGGGACGAACTGGCCTCGCCCGACGGCCAAGGCCTCGCCCGGGCCGCGGGCCCCGCCATGGAGATGGCCCGCATGGCGCGCCTGGCCCGTACCTTCATGCCCCGCCTCGCCCAGGGCATCGCCGACGCCGTCCGGGCCGCCCCCGTCGACGCGCTGCTCGCCGCCACCCTCGCCGAACCCGTGTGCCATGTCCTGGGCGACGCCCTCGACCTGCCCGTCGTCGGCGCGTACCTCCAGCCCGTCACCCCCACCGCCGGCCACCCCCCGCTCGTCGCGAGCACCCGCTCGCTCGGCGCCCCCGCCAACCGCCTCGCCGGCCACCTCCTGCGCGCCGCCGCCGAGCCGCTCTTCGCCCCGGCCGTCGCCGCCCTGCGACGCGAACTCGGCCTGCCCCGCCGCGTCTTGTCCGGCCCGCTGGCCCTGCCCCGGGCGCGGACCGTGGTGCACGGGTTCAGTCCGCGCGTCGTCCCCCGGCCCGCGGACTGGCCGGCCGGGCACCGGGCCGAAGGCTACTGGTGGCCGGCCGGCCCCGGCCCGGACTGGCGCCCCGACCCCCGTCTCGCGGACTTCCTGGACGCCGGCCCGCCCCCGGTCTTCCTCGGCTTCGGCAGCTTCGTCACCACCGACGCCGAACGGCTCTCGCGGCTGCTGGCCCGGGCCTGCCGGCTGGCCCGGGTGCGCGGGGTCATCCAGGCGGGTTGGAGCGGTCTGCACGCCGAGGGCCCGGACCTGCTGACCGTGGCCGAGGTCCCGCACTCCTGGCTGTTCCCGCGCACGGCCGCCGTGGTCCACCACGCCGGGGCGGGCACCACGGCCGCCGGGCTGCGGGCCGGGGTGCCGGCCGTGCCCGTGCCCGTCCAGCTCGACCAGCACTTCTGGGCGGCCCGGCTCACCGCGCTCGGTGCGGCGCCGCGGCCGGTGCCGTACCGGCGGTTGACCGCCGAGGCCCTTGCCGCGGCCCTCCGCGCGGCGGTCACCGAGCCGGGTCACCGGGCCCGCGCCCGCAGCCTGGCCGCCGCCCTCGCCGGCGAGGACGGCGCCCGCCCGGTCCTGGCCGCCGTCGACCGGCTGGCGCGGGGCAGGCCGGGATAACCGGTGGCGCGCTCCACCGCCTCGTTGTTACGGTGAAGCCGTTCACGTCGAGTGACGCCGAACCACTACTGCTATGTGCATGGCACAGGAGGTGAGTCCATTGATGACTGTCGCTGCGCAGGGCGCTGCCCGCATCCCGAAGACCATCAATCTCATCCCTGTGGCCACCGGCTGACACTCCGTCGACTTCCTCGCGCCGTGCGCGCGTTGCCGGGGCCACCCTTGTGAAGGGTTCCCCTTGTCCTCCGACGCCCGTTCCTCCCGTTCCTCCCTCTCTTCCTCCGCTCCCTCCGCTTCCTCCGCTGCCGTCCCCGACGCCCTCGCCGGCCTGGGCTGGGACGACGCGTGGGCCGCGGAGTTCGCTCCGTACGCCGAACAGGGCCTGGTGGCCGGGCGCGTGGTCCGGGTCGACCGGGGCCAGTGCGACGTCCTCACCGAGGAGGGCCTGGTCCGCGCCGACACCGCCTTCGTCACCCCGCACGACCCGCTCCGCGTGATCTGCACGGGCGACTGGGCCGCCGTCGAGGCCGCCGGCACCCCGCGCTACGTCAAGGCGTACCTGCCGCGGCGGACCGCGTTCGTCCGGTCCACCTCCTCGCAGCGCTCCGAGGGCCAGATCCTGGCCTCCAACGTCGACCACGCGATCATCGCGGTCTCGCTCGCCGTCGAGCTGGACCTCGGGCGCCTCGAACGGTTCCTGGCCCTGGCCTGGGAGTCGGGCGCGCAGCCGCTGGTCGTGCTGACCAAGGCGGACCTGGTGCCGGACCCGGTGACCCTGGCGCACCTGGTCCAGGACGTGGAGACCACCGCGCCGGGCGTGCAGGTGCTCACCGTCTCCTCGCACACCGGCGAGGGCACGGACGTCCTCGGCGCGATCGTCGCCGACGGCACGAGCGTGCTGCTCGGCGTGTCCGGCGCGGGCAAGTCCACCCTCGCCAACGCGCTGCTCGGCGCGGACGCCATGGAGGTGCAGGCCACGCGAGACGTGGACGGCAAGGGCCGGCACACCACGACCACCCGCAACCTCCTGGTCCTGCCCGGCGGCGGCGTCCTCATCGACACCCCCGGCCTGCGCGGGGTGGGCCTGTGGGACGCCGAGGCCGGTGTCGGCCAGGTGTTCTCGGAGATCGAGGAATTCGCGGCGCGGTGCCGCTTCCACGACTGCGCGCACGTCGCGGAGCCCGGCTGCGCGGTGCTGGCCGCGGTGGCGGACGGGCTCCTGCCGGAACGCCGGCTGGAGTCGTACCGCAAGCTGATGCGCGAGAACCAGCGCATCGTCGCCAAGACCGACGCCCGGCTGCGGGCCGACCTCCGCCGCGACTGGAAGCAGAAGTCGGCCGAAGGCCGGGCCAACTACGCCGCCAAACGCGGCGGCGCACGCTTCTGACCCGCCGCGGAGCTGGGCCGGCCCACGGCCCTGGTCCCGGCCCCTGGCCCCGGCTCCTGGCCCCGACCCCTGGTCCCGGCCCCCGACCCCTCGCCCCTGGCCATCGACCCCGGCCGGGGGCCGGGTCGGGATCCGTGGCCGGGTCGGGGTCCGGGTCGCGGTCCGGGTCGCGGTCCGGGTCGCGGTCAGGTGGTCAGGACCGCGCCCAGCCAGGCCGCCAGGACCATCAGGCAGGCCAGCAGTTCCACCAGCACGCTCGTGCCCACCGCCCGCATCACCGCCCGTAGCGAGGCCACGGCCTCGCCGTGGGTGCCCAGGCGGAGGCGTTCCGAGAGGTAGATACCGCCCATGAAGCCCGGTACGGCGCCCAGGACCGGGAGGACGACGAAGCCGAGGACGGCCCCCGCGCCCGCCGCGGCGGCCATGCGGCGGGTCACGCCGACGTCGCGCAGGCGGCGCGGCGGCAGCTGCCACTTCACCACCTGGACCACCAGCAGCAGGGCCGTCGCGGCAACCAGCAGGGACCAGGCCAGGGCCGTCGGCTCCTGCATCGTCCACCACAGCAGCCCCGCCCACACCAGCCAGGTGCCGGGCACGCCCGGAACCAGCACGCCCACCACCCCGAGCACCAGGACCAGGCCCACCAGGAGCAGCTGCGGCACGTCCACGTGCCCAGCGTGACCGACCCGACCCTATCGGGCCACCCAGCCCCGCTCGTACGCGTGCCAGCCCAGCTGCAGCCGCGTCGTCACCCCGCACAGCTCCATCAGGCCCTTCACCCGCCGCTGGACCGTCCGCAGCCCCAGCTCCAGGTGCTTGGCCACGCTCGCGTCCGTCATGCCCGCCAGCAGCAGGGAGAGGATCTCCAGATCCGTGGCGTCCGGTGCGCACGACGGGTCCTCCTCGACGCCGCCCGGGCCCAGCCGCAGCGGCAGCGCCTCGCGCCACACCGCCTCGAACAGGCCGCGCAGCGACTCCAGCAGACCCGACGCGTGCACCACCAGCGCCGCCGGCTCGGCGCCCCGCGCCGTGAGCGGGACCATGGCCAGGCTCCCGTCCGCGATCACGAGCTCCGTCGGCACCCGGGGCAGGACCCGCAGCCGCTCGCCCCGGCCCAGCGCCGCCCGGGCCCGCGCCAGCCCGTCCGGTTCGGTGAGCACCGCCCGCTCGACGACGACCCGGTGCGCCGCCGGCCCGCGCCGCGCCGGCCGGTCCTGCGCGGCCTCGTCCCGGCCCGACACCCCCTCGGCCCGGCCCGGGACCAGCGCGCACACCTCCGCCACCGCGCCCAGCCGGAGCTGGTGCCAGCGGTGCGCCACCGCGCTCGCCCCGGTCACCACCTCCAGCAGGTCGTGCACCGGCGGCTCGGCCGCCTCCGCCCGGTACTCCTCGGCCAGCAGCGCCGCCGCGGCCTCCGCCTGCTCCAGCTCGTGCCGCTGCCGCGTCAGCAACGCCCCCAGCGCCACCCCGGGCGGGGTCGCCACCCAGCGGCCGGGCCGGGCCGAGGACCGCGCCGCGAGGCCGTGCCGCTCCAGGTGCCGTAGCGCGCGTTCCGTCTGCGGCACCGGCAGCGTCAGCCGGTGCGCGAGGTCGGGCACCTCCGCCGCGCCCAGCGCCACCAGGGCGCGGTACGCCGACTCCTGCCCCTCGTCCAGACCCAGCGCACCCAGCACCGTGACCACCAGCCCCCCATGTCGTCCCCCCGCGCCCGGCGCCTCCCTGGCGGGAAGCGGCCACGGCGCGAACCCGCCGCGGACATCATCACCGCACGTCGCACCCGTCTGCCACGGTGGCGGCGGAGGGGATCCGACATCCGCCGGCCGTTTGCCGCGTAACCGGCAACTTTGCCCGGTAAGGCTGCGGTTGGGCGCAGTTGAGCGGGGTCGGGTGCGGTTGGGCGCGTTTGAACGCGGTCGGCGGCAGTGGGGCGTCGGTGGCCGGAACGTGCCTCGGGAGGGCGAGGCGCCGGGGTACGGGCGTACGACGTGCGGGCGTAGGTCGAACGCATGGACAAGGAGTCGCCGGGCGGGGTGTCCGGTGGCCCCGTTCCGCGTTTCCGGGTGCCCCGCGCGGCCGACAATAAGGGCATGAATCAGCAGGGGGCGGCCCCGGACGACTGGTGGCGCAAGCTCTACGACGACCCGTCGGCCGACCCGACCACCAGCGGGGCCGCCCCGGGCGACACCCTGGACAGCCGCTACGCGTCCGCCCTGCGGGTCACGGGCCCGCCACCGCCGGACTCGCCGCCCCCACCCCCGCCGGCCGTGGTGCCGCCCCCGCGTCCGGCCGGGTCCCCTGCG
>NZ_JAJAUY010000135.1 GCF_020532625.1 Streptomyces antimicrobicus
GGGGGCGGGGCCTCGGCCGCGGTGGCCGCGCCGCTGACCTTGCCGTCGGTGCCGAGGAAGACGGGGCTGCCGCCCGGCACCAGGCCCAGTTCGCGGGCCCGGCGCTCCAGGGCGTCGGGCGCGGAGTGCGCGTCGACGTCGCGCTGCAGGGCCTGCTGCTCGTCGGTGAGGGCGGTGGTCTCCTTCTTCAGCCGGCTCAGCTGGAAGGAGCCCTCGTTGAGCGCCGAGTTCAGCAGCAGCAGGCTGATCAGTCCGCCGCCCAGGAGGGCCACGACCAGCAGCACGAAGGGGGTGCGGGCCGCCTGCCCGCCGCTCTTCCCGGCGGGGCGGACCGTCCTGGTCCGCCCCAGGCGCATACGCGTCAGCGTGGCCGCCCCTTTGCTCACCAGACCTCCTCGTGCTCCGCCGCCGCAGCGGCCGGGCTCACAGATTCGCCTCGCGGATGCGCTCGACGCCGCGGAACCGTGCCGGGGCCGCCCGCCGGTTCTCGGCGATCTCCTCCTCCGTGGGAAGTTCGGCGCCGCGGGTCAGGAGCTTGAGCTTGGGCTGGTACTTCTCCGGCACCACCGGCAGGCCGGGCGGCGCGGTGCTGGCCGCGCCCGCCGCGAAGACCTGCTTGACCAGGCGGTCCTCCAGGGAGTGGTACGACAGCACGGCGATCCGGCCGCCGACCGCGATCCGGTCCACGGCCGCCGGGATGGCCCGCTCCAGGACGGCCAGCTCGCCGTTGACCTCGATGCGCAGCGCCTGGAAGGTGCGCTTGGCCGGGTTGCCGCCGGTGCGCTTGGCGGCCTGCGGCAGGGCGTCGCGGATCAGCTCGACCAGGCGGGCGCTGGTGGTGAAGGGTTCCTTCTCGCGTTCGCGCACCACGGCCGCGACGATCCGCTTGGCCTGCTTCTCCTCGCCGTAGGCCCGCAGGATCCGCACCAGTTCGCCGGCCGGGTACGTGTTGAGCACCTCGGCGGCGCTCATGCCGACGGTCTGGTCCATGCGCATGTCCAGCGGCGCGTCCTGGGCGTACGCGAAGCCGCGGTCGGCCTCGTCGAGCTGCATGGAGGAGACGCCGAGGTCGAAGAGGATGCCCTGCACGGTGGGCAGGCCGAGCCGGTCGAGGACCTCGGGCAGTTCGTCGTAGACGGCGTGGACCAGCGTGGCGCGGTCCCCGTAGGGCGCCAGGCGCTCGGCGGACAGCCGCAGGGCCTCCGTGTCGCGGTCCAGGCCGATCAGGCGGACCTCGGGGAAGCGCCGCAGCATGGCCTCGCTGTGCCCGCCGAGCCCGAGGGTGCAGTCGACCACGACCGCGCCGGGCTCCTGAAGTGCCGGGGCCAACAGGTCCAGGCACCGCTGGAGCATCACCGGGACATGTCGGGACTCGCTACTCACAGCGCCCTCTCAAGCTAACGGCGCGGCACGCGTACGCGCCGCGCACGCGGGATTCGGCAGGGCCGGGCGGCCGGTCGGGACCGGGCCCGGGCCGGTTCGCGCCACTTTAGTCGACGGCTCCCCGCGCGGGGCGAACCGGCCCGCGCCCGGTGTGCCCCGCCCCCGCCCAACCCCCGAAAGCGGCGAATCACCCGGTCGGCGGCCCCCGGCCCACCCCTGTGGGTTAGCTCACAACAAGGTGCGTTGACGTTCTTTGTCCCTCCTCACGCCCTGCCCGCACCGACCGTGACCACTAACGTCGTAGTCATGACGACCTCCGCGCACCTCCCTGGCCACTCCTCCTCGCCGGCCGCCGGCGGCGACAGCGTCACCGAGCGGCTGGTCGACGCGAACCGCCACTACGCCGAGTCCTTCACCGACCCCGGCATGGACGCCCGGCCGGTCCTCCGGGTCGCCGTCGTGGCCTGTATGGACGCCCGCCTCGACCTGCACGCCGCGCTCGGCCTGGAGCTCGGCGACTGCCACACCATCCGCAACGCCGGCGGTGTGGTGACCGACGACGTGATCCGTTCGCTCACCATCAGCCAGCGGGCGCTGGGCACCCGCAGTGTGATACTCATCCACCACACCGGCTGCGGCCTGGAGAGCCTCACCGAGGACTTCCGGCACGAGCTGGAGGACGAGGTCGGCCAGCGTCCGGCCTGGGCCGTGGAGGCGTTCCGCGACGTCGACCAGGACGTGCGCCAGTCCATGCAGCGGGTCCGGACCAACCCCTTCCTGCTGCACAAGGACGATGTGCGAGGCTTCGTCTTCGACGTGCACACCGGGCTCCTGCGGGAGATCGATCCCGCCTCGTAGGTGACACAAGTGAGTGACACCGGGCCGTGCAGCCGTCAAGAATGCGGGGAGACGCCGCCGGGAACCCTTCCCGACCGGCGTCCCTGTTTCGGGGTGGGCCGGTGATGCGCCGTGGGCGTCGGCCCGGGAAAGGGCCGAGGAGAACCTGGTGACGACCTTTGACGACCGTGCGAGCCTCGCGGATCTGACCACGACGGCGGACCGGGTCCGCCGCTCCGTGGAGCGCGTGATCGAGGGCAAGCCCGAGGTCGTACGGCTCGCGCTGACCGTGCTGCTCGCCGAGGGACACCTCCTGATCGAGGACGTCCCCGGCGTCGGCAAGACGATGCTGGCCAAGACGCTGGCCCGGTCCATCGACTGCTCGGTGCAGCGGATCCAGTTCACCCCGGACCTGCTGCCCTCCGACATCACCGGCGTCAGCATCTACGACCAGCAGCGCCGCGAGTTCGAGTTCAAGCCGGGCGCGATCTTCGCCCAGATCGTGATCGGCGACGAGATCAACCGCGCCTCGCCCAAGACGCAGTCGGCGCTGCTGGAGTCGATGGAGGAGCGCCAGGTCACCGTCGACGGCGCCACCTACGAGCTGCCCTCGCCGTTCATGGTCGTCGCCACCCAGAACCCGGTGGAGATGGAGGGCACCTACCCGCTGCCCGAGGCCCAGCGCGACCGCTTCATGGCCCGCGTCTCGGTCGGCTACCCCAGCCCCGAGGCCGAGCTGCAGATGCTGGACGTGCACGGCGGGATCTCCCCGCTCGACGACCTCCAGCCGGTCGCGCACGCCCACGACGTGGTCAAGCTGATCGAGGCCGTGCGCGACGTGTACGTCGCCGAGCCCGTGCGGCGTTACGTCGTGGACCTGGTCTCGGCCACCCGGCACCACCCCGACCTGCGGCTGGGCGCCTCCCCGCGCGCCACCTTGCACCTGCTGCGCGCGGTGAAGGCCTCCGCGGCCCTGTCCGGGCGCGACTACGTGCTGCCCGACGACGTCCAGGCGCTGGCCGGGCCGGTCCTCGCGCACCGGCTGCTGCCGACCGCGCAGGCCCAGCTCGCCCGGCGCACCGCCGAGCAGGTCGTCGGCGACATCCTCCAGCGCACCCCGGTCCCCAGCGCCCAGGTGCGCGGTGAGCAGCCGCCCGGCGCGGGCGTGCGGGGCTTCTGATGGCGGCCGGTGCCCGTGACGGTGCCGGCGGCGAGCGCACGGGCCTGCGCACGGCCCTGTCGGGGCTGACCACCCGCGGCCGGTCGTTCCTGGCCGCCGGGGTCGCCGCCGCCGCCTGCGCCTACGTCCTGGGCCAGGACGACCTGCTGCGGGTCGGCCTGCTGCTCGCCGTGCTGCCGCTGGTCTGCGTCTACGCCCTGCACCGCACCCGGTACCGGGTCTCCGGCAGCCGCCGGCTGACGCCGATGCGGGTGGCGGCGGGCGGCGAGGCCCGGGTGCAGCTGCGGCTGGACAACGTCTCCCGGCTGCCCACCGGGCTGCTCATGCTCCAGGACCGGGTGCCCTACGTGCTGGGCCCGCGGCCCCGCTTCGTGCTGGACCGGGTGGAGCCGGGCGGCCGCCGCGAGGTGTCCTACCGGGTCCGCTCCGACCTGCGCGGCCGCTACCCGCTGGGCCCGCTCCAGCTGCGCCTGACCGACCCGTTCGGGCTGGTCGAGCTGACCCGATCGTTCAGCTCCTACGACACCCTCACCGTGGTCCCGCGCACCGAGCCGCTGCCGCCGGTGCCGCTGGCCGGCGAGGCGGGCGGCTACGGCGACGGCAGCCGGCGCTCGCTGGCGCTGGCCGGCGACGACGACGTCATCCCGCGCACCTACCGCCACGGCGACGACCTGCGCCGGGTGCACTGGCGCTCCACCGCCCGCTACGGCGAGCTGATGGTGCGCCGGGAGGAGCAGCCGCAGCGCAGCCGGGCCACCGTGCTGCTGGACACCCGGCGCCTGGCGTACGAGGGCGGCGGGCCGGACTCGGCCTTCGAGTGGGCGGTCTCGGCGGCCGCCTCGGTGCTGGTGCACCTGCTGGAGCGCGGGTTCTCGGTGCGGCTGCTGACCGACACCGGGAACACCGCGGGCGACGGCGGCAGCTCCTTCTCCGCCGCCGGCCACGAGGCCGCCGAGGCGGCCGGGCTGATGATGGACACCCTGGCGGTGATCGGGCACTCCGACGGCGCCGGGCTCTCCCGCGCCCACGACGCGCTGCGTGCCGAACGGGGCGAGGGCATGCTGGTCGCCTTCCTCGGCGACCTGGACGACGCGCAGACGGCGCTGGCGGCCAAGCTGCGGCCGAAGAACGGGGCCGCGCTGGCCTTCGTCCTGGACTCGGCCGCGTGGACGGGCGTGCCGCCGCAGGAGCCGGCGGTGCCGGACCGGCACGAGCGGCTGCGCCGGCTGGCCGAGGCGGGCTGGACGGCGGTGGACGTGCCACCGGGAGCCGGCTTCGGCGACCTGTGGCGGATGGCGGCACGGAACCCGGCCGGGCCGGGCACCCAGGCGAGTACTTCCGGGGAGTGGGCATGAGCGGGCGCGCGCGACTGACGATCTTCTCGTTGCTGGCGACGCTGCTGACCTCGGCCGCACTGCTGCCGCTGGTGCGCCCGGCGACCTGGCTGCTCCAGGGCGCGGTCCTGCTGGCCGTGCAGAGCGGGGTCGGGGCGGTGGCCCGGCGGATCCCGCTGGCGCGTTCGCTGACGGTCGCCGCGCAGGTGCTGGTGTCGCTGCTGCTGCTCGCGCTGCTGTTCATCGGCGAGGGCGAGGGGACCGCCGGCGGCGGGGCGCTGTCGTACCTGCTGACGGACTTCGGCGGGCTGTTCCGCCAAGGCGTCCAGGACGTGTCGGAGTTCGCCATCCCGGCGCCGCTGACGCCCGGGATCCGGCTGCTGCTGGTCTGCGGCGTGCTGGTGGTCGGCCTGCTCGTGGACCTGCTGGCGGTGACCTTCCGGACCGCCGCCGCGGCCGGTCTGCCGCTGCTGGCGCTGTACTCGGTGGCCGCCGGGCTGTCCGGCAGCGGCGCGTCCTGGCTGTGGTTCCTGCTGGCCGGCTCCGGCTACCTGCTGCTGCTCCTGGCCGAGGGCCGGGACCGGCTGGCCCAGTGGGGCCGGGTCTTCGGCGGGGCGCCGCGCACCGGCGGGCCCGGGGCCGGGGCCGGCAGCCACGGCGGGGCCCTGGAGGGCGGCCGGGCGCTGGCGCCCGTACGCACCGGCCGGCGGATCGGCGCGGTGGCGCTCGGCATCGCGCTGGCGCTGCCGGCGGCGCTGCCCGCGCTGAACGGCGGCCTGCTGGACGACAGCGGCAAGGGCGGCGACAACGGCAAGGGCGGCCCCGGCGGCACCATCTCCGCGGTCAACCCGCTGGTGTCGCTGCAGAGCAGCCTGAACTCCCAGGACAACCGGGAGGTGCTGCGCTACCGCACCGACAACCGGCAGGTCTCCGACCAGTACCTGCGGATCCTGGCGCTCGACGAGTTCAACGGCGTCAAGTGGGAGGCCTCCGGCCGCTCCCTGACCGACGTGCCCGCCCGGCTGCCCGCCCCGCAGGGGCTCGGCGACCAGGTGCGGCTGACCGCCACCGAGGTGCGCACCAGCATCTCGGCGGCCGGCACCTACGGCCAGCGCTACCTGCCGATGCCGTACCCGGCGACGCAGGTGGACATCCCCGGGCGCTGGCGGTACGAGCCGGCCGGGCGGACGCTGGTCGGCGACCAGACGGGCAAGGACAAGTTCCAGACCGTGCAGGGCGTGCAGTACACCGTGCGCAGTCTGCTCCTGCGGCCGACCGCCCAGCAGCTGTCGGCGGCGCCGCCGCCGCCCGCGGCGGTGCTGAGCGAGTACACCCAGCTGCCGGACAACCTGCCGTCGGTCGTCGCCGAGACGGCGCGGCAGGTCACCAGGGGCGCGCGGGACAACTACGCCAAGGCGGTCAAGCTCCAGGACTGGTTCGCCGAGGACGGCGGCTTCCGCTACGACACGAAGGTGTCGTCGGGCACGGGCTCGCAGGCCATCGAGCGGTTCCTGAGGGACCGGGAGGGCTTCTGCATCCACTTCTCGTTCTCGATGGCGGCGATGGCCCGCTCGCTCGGCATCCCCGCGCGGGTCGCGGTCGGCTTCACGCCGGGCACCCAGCAGGCCGACGGCAGCATGGTCGTCAGCATGAAGAACGCCCACGCCTGGCCCGAGCTGTACTTCGAGGGCGTGGGCTGGACCCGCTTCGAGCCGACGCCGGGGCAGGGCACCACGCCCGACTACACGCGCCCCGAGACGCCGGTGACCCAGCCGACCGCGCCGACGGCGCTGCCCTCGCAGAGCGCGCAGGCGCCGGCCCCGGCGCCCTCGCAGTCGCAGGACTGCCCGCCGGAGCTGAAGAAGCTCGGCGAGTGCGGTGGCCCGGTGGCCGGGCAGGACGCCGGCTCGGGCTCGGGCGGCCCGTCGGCCGGGACGATCGCCGGCTGGACGGCCGTGGTCGTCGCGGCGCTGGTCCTGCCGCTGCTGCCGATGCTGTGGCGGGGCCGGGTCCGGGCCCGCCGGCTGGGCCGGCAGGAGGTGCTCAGCGCCTGGCGGGAGCTCGGCGACGCCGCCTGGGACGTCGGGATCCCGCCGGACGGGGCGCTCTCGCCGCGGCGTGCGGCGCAGCGGGTGGCGGTGCTGGGCAAGCTGGAGCGGGACGCCGCCGACGCGGCGCTGCGGGTGGCTGCCTCGGTGGAGCGGCTGCTGTACGCGCCGCCGGGCACCTCGGCCGGGTACGAGGGCCTCGCGGCGGACGTGCTGCTGGTGCGGGCCGGGCTGCTGGCGGGTGCCGGCCGGTGGGCCCGGCTGCGGGCGCTGCTGCTGCCGCGGTCGGCGGCCCGGGTGGGCCGGGCGCTCTCGGCCCGCTGGTCGGCGGTGGTCACGGCGGTGGCGGCCCGGCTGACGGCCTGGAAGGACCGCCTCCCGGCCCTGCCGCTGCGCGGGCGGGGCTGACCCGGACCCGGAGGCGGACGCAGACGCAGACGCAGACGCGGACGCAGAAGAACGCCGGTGCGGTCGGCCCGATCCCCCCGGGCCCGCCGCACCGGCGTTCCGTTTCCCCCTCCCCCGGGGGTCCGGAGCGAGGTGCCCGCTCCGCTCCGCGGCCCCGTGTCCGCGGTGCGGGCGGGCACCCCCGTCCGTGCCTCCCATTCTGCTGTTGCCGCAGGTGGGAGCCCATCCGTACGCATACTCATCCCGATGACTAGGTACGGATACCTAGTTGTACGCGGCCCGCGCGGCGCACGGCACCGCCGACCGGGTCACCGCGTCCGGCGGGTGCTCAGCGGCTTCCGCTCACCCGTCCGCGCAGCAGCAGCGACAGCGCCGAGTGGACGTCGTCCAGCGAGCGCTCCCGCTGGAAGGACTGCCAGTCGAGTGCGGCCACCAGCACCATCCCGACCAGCGCCGCGGCGGTCAGCTGCACATCGATCTCGCCGCTGAGCTCGCCCCGCTCGACGCCCTCGCGCAGCACCGTCTCCACCACGGCCACCGCCTCCTGCCGGACCACCATGAGGGTGGACTGCCAGGCCCGGTTGGTGCGCCAGAGCTCGGCGACGTAGAGCTGGGTGAAGGCCGGGTAGCGGTCGATGAAGACCAGGCCGGCCCGGATCATCGCGTCCAGGGCCTCGATTCGGCTGCCGCCGCGCTGCTCGGTCTCGTCGGCGGCGGCCCGCAGCGAGGCGGTCAGCAGGCCGACCCCGTGCCGCAGCAGCTCCTCGAAGAGCTCGGTCTTGCTCGCGAAGTTGTAGTAGACGGTGCCCTTCGCGACCCCCGCGCGCTCGGCGATCTCGTCGACCGTGGTCGCGGAGAAGCCCTGTTCGGCGATGAGGGTGACGGCCGCTTCGTAGAGCTTCTGGCGCGTGGCCTGCCGGCGCGTCGCGCCGGGGGCCGGGCCGGGACCGGCGGCGGGGCCGGTGCTGGTGCTGCTGTCCATGGCGCTGATTGTCACAGGTCCTCTACAGGCTCAGTTCCGGGTGCAGGCGGTCCATGGTCCACACCTGCTTGCCGCGGGCGGCCAGCGCGGTCAGGGCCAGGGCGCCCACGGTGAAGGCCGCCAGGACCGCGCAGCTCTGCCAGACGACGGCGAGGTCGCCGCCGGTGATGAGCCGGCGCAGGCTCTCCACGACCCAGGACATCGGCAGGTAGGGGTGGACCGCGTTGAAGAAGCCGGGGCTGGTCTGGATCGGGTACGTACCGCCGGCCGAGGTCAGCTGGAGCATCAGCACCACCAGGACCAGGATCCGGCCGGCCGCGCCGAACTTGGCGTTCAGCCACTGCACGATCGCCGCGAAGCAGCCGGTGACCAGGGCGAGGAAGCCGACGGTGGCGGCGGGGTGGGTCATCTCCAGGCCGAGGCCCCAGTGGAGCACGGCCATCAGCATGGCGACCTGGGCCACGCCGAGCGAGGCGACGGGGAGCCAGCCGGCCAGGGCGATCCGCCAGGGCGAGGCACCGGAGGCCAGGGCGCGCCGGTTGAGCGGCTGGATCAGCATGTAGGCGACCATCGCGCCGACCCAGAGGGAGAGCGGGATGAAGTACGGGGCGAAGCCGGTGCCGTAGTTGGGCGCCTTGTGCAGGGACTCGTTGGCGAGCTTGATCGGGTCGGCCATCACCTCGGTGCGGCCGTCGCGCTGCTGCTGGTCGTAGTCGGGGATCTGCCCGGCGCCGTCGTGCAGGCCGCCCGCCAGGGCGCCGTTGCCGTCGGCCACCTTGAAGATGCCGCCGCTGAGGCTGTGGGCGCCGTCGCCGAGCTTGCCGACACCGGTGTCGATCTTGGCGGAGCCGTTGGTGGCGGAGCCGAGTCCCTTGTGGAGCTCGGCCATGCCGTTCGCCACCTTCTGGGCGCCGTCGTTGAGGGCGTTGACGTCGGAGACGGCCTTGGTGAGGTCGGCGGAGAGCGAGGGGCCCTTGGCGACGAGCTCGTTGGCCTTCTTCTCCAGCGTGGTCAGCTGGGCGCGGAGCTTGTTGAGGTCGCCGCCGGAGTTCTTGACCAGGGTGTTGGCGTCGGCCGCGAGGACGGCGGCCTCGGCCGCGTCGTCCCGGACCTTCTTCAGCTTGGGGCAGGAGGCGGGCGCCGGCTGGGTGCCGGTGTTGGTGCACATCTGCGTGTAGACGTCGGCGGCGCCGGTGGAGACCCGCTTGCTGGCGGCCTCGGCGGCCGGGGCCTTCTTGGCGAAGGTCTCCAGGTGCGTGTTGACCGTCTTCGCGGTGTCGGCGACCAGCCGCGCGGTGTCGATGATCTGCTGCTGGTTCTCCTGGAGGAACGGCTGCGCCTTGGCGTTGATGCCGTTGACCTTGTCCGCCAGGGACTGGGTGCCGTTGGCGACGCCGCGCGAGCCGGTCTTGAGCTTGCCGGCCGCGCCGTTGAGGGTGCGCAGGCCGTCGGTGAGCTCGCCGGTCTTCTCCTTGGCGGTGTCGAGCTTGTCCGCCAGCTCGGCGGCGCCCTTCTGGGCGCGGGAGGCGCCGTCGGCGAGCTTGTCGGCGTTGCCGGCGGCCTCGGCGGTCTTGTCGTGCAGGTCGGAGAAGCTGACGAAGATCTTGTCGTAGAAGCCGCGGGAGGCGTTGGTGGACGCGGCCGCGCGGACCTCGGAGAAGACGGTGCGGGAGATCGATCCGACCACGTAGTTGTTGCCGTCGTTGGTCTTGACCTGGAGGGCGCTGGTGGCGGGGTCGTCGCCGGAGCTGGAGGCGATCTTCTCGCTGAAGTCGGCGGGCATGGTCAGGGACAGGTAGTACGTCCCGTTCTCCAGGCCCTTGGCCGCCTGCTCGGCGCTGACCTGCTTCCAGTCGAAGGTCTTGCTGTCCAGCAGCTTCTTGGTGATCTCGTCACCGGCCTGGATCCGCTTGCCGTCCACGGTGGCGCCGCGGTCGGCGTTGACCAGCGCGACCGGCACCTTGTCGAGGCGGCTGTACGGGTCCCAGAACGAGCAGAGGTACAGGCCGCCGTAGAGCAGCGGCAGCAGGAGCAGCGCCACGAGCGCGGCCCGGGGCAGCTTGCCCCGGCCGAACCGCTTGAGCTCAAGCGCGGCGAGCTTCGGCGAGCGCATCCTCGTCGGTCCCCTTCGTGGTGTCGTCGGTGGTGTCGGTGGCCGCGGCGGCGGACCCGGGCCCGGCGGGCTCGGTCGGCTCGGTCGGCTCCGCGGGGGCGGTCGGCTCCGCGGGGGCGGTCGGCTCCGCGGGGGCGGTCGGCTCCGCGGGGGCGGGCTCGTCCCGCCCGGCGGGCGCGGCGGCGGGGGCCGTCCGCAGGACGAGGGCGTCCTGCGGGGCCTCGCTGCACACCGCGAGGACGGTGGTGCCCGCGGCGGCGACGCCGCGCAGCAGGGTCCACACCTCGGCGCGCTCGGCGTCGGAGAGCTTGAGGTCGGTGTCGTCCACGGCGAGCAGCCGGGGCCGGCCCAGCAGGGCGATGGCCACGGACAGCCGCAGGTACTCCAGCCGCTCCAGGTCCCGCACCGAGGTGCGCTCGGCCTTGGGCAGGGCGGCCAGGTCCAGCCCGGCCGAGGCCAGGGCCGCGTCGATCCGGGCCCGGGTGGCGGCGGCGCGTTCGGCCGGGCGCTTGAGCAGGGCCCGTACCGGTCCGTCGTAGCGGCGCTGGAGCAGCGCGGCTTCGCGCAGCTGCTCGGCGACGGTCAGGGCCTGGTCGAGGTCGGTGACGCCCGGCACGGGGCCGAGCGCGGCGACCTTGCGGACGGCGGCCAGGTGGCGCGGCAGCCGGTGCCCGGCGACCTCCGCGTGGCCGTGGGTGGCCTTCATCCGGCCGGTCAGGGCGAGGAGCAGGCAGGTCCGGCCGCTGCCGGAGGGCCCCTCGAGCGCGATCAGCGAACCGGGCGCGGCGTCGAGGCCGACCCCCCGGAACACCCAGCCGCGCGGTCCCTTGAGTCCGAAGTCCACGGCTTTGACGGCCGCGCCCTGCGGGCTGTCCACACCCTCCCCCTCCGTTTTGAACTGACTGGTCAGTTCAAAAACTACACCCCGAGGGGCGGATCCGCCCACCAGGGGGGCGAGTTGGCCCGGATGTCCCGGAACGTCGCAGGTCAGGGGCATTGTCAGTGGGGGGCGTCACGATGGGGTCAGCGCAACTCGACAGCACGCAACGACAGGAGGTTCGTCATGGCCACACCGTCCCCGTCCCCTGTCCACCCCGTCCTGCGGAGGTCGGCCGCGGAGCCGGCCGCCCTCGACCTGCTCGCCAAGGCCCACCAGGGCCTGGCCGAGGCCGCCCTGCTCGACCGGCCCAACGAGCGCTACGCCACCGCCCACCTCGCCGCCCTGCGCACGGCCGCGGCCGTGCTCGCCGCCCGGGGTCGGCCCGAGCCGGTCAACCCGCGGCGGCGGCCGCGCATCCGCAGCGCCTGGGAGGTGCTCCCCGAGATCGCCCCGGAGCTGGTCGAGTGGAGCGCGCTGTTCGCCTCCGGGGCCGCCCGGCGGGCCCGGGCCGAGGCGGGCATACCCGACGCGGCCAGCAGCCGGGACGCGGACGACCTGCTGCGCGCCGCCTCGATGTTCCTGCGCCTGGTGGAGCGGATGCTCGCCCTCCAGCCGGTGCTCCCCCAGCCACGCCCGGAGCGCCCGGACGCGGGATGACCGGCTCGGCTGCGGGAGGCAATAGGGTGGGAGGGCACGTTCGTCCCTCCCTTCCCGCGCCGAGGAGTCATCAGCCGTGTCGGACACTTCCCTCCCCCGTGCCTCCCTCCGCACCGCCGTGGTGTGGGAGGTCCTCAAGGAGGCCCTCGACCGCCGGGTCAAGGCGACCGGGCGGGACGTGCTCGACGTGCTGGACACCGGCGGCGGCACCGGCAAGTTCGCCGTCCCGGTGGCCCGGCTCGGCCACCGGGTGACCGTGGTCGACCCCAGCCCGAACGCGCTGTTCGGGCTGGAGCGCCGGGCCGCCGAGGAGGGCGTCGCCGACCTGGTGCGCGGCGTGCAGGGTGACGCCCAGGGCCTGCTGGACGTCGTCGAGCGCGAGGCGTACGACGTGGTGCTCTGCCACGGCGTCCTGGAGTACGTGGACGACCCCGCCGAGGGTGTGGCCAACGCCGTGGCCGCGCTGCGGCCCGGCGGCACGCTCAGCCTGCTCGGCGCCGGCCTCGGCGGGGCGGTGCTGGCCCGGGCGCTGGCCGGCCATTTCACCGAGGCCCGGACCGCGCTGACCGACCCGGCGGGCCGCTGGGGCGCCGGCGACCCGGTGCCGCGGCGGTTCACCGCCGACCAGCTCACCGAGCTGGTCGCGGGGGCCGGGCTCGCGGTCGGCGCCGTGCACGGCGTGCGGATCTTCGCGGACCTGGTGCCGGGCGTCCTGGTGGACACCGAGCCGGGGGCCGCGCAGGCCCTGCTGAAGCTGGAGGAGGCGGCCGCCGAGCTGCCCGCCTTCCACGCGGTCGCCACGCAGTTGCACGTCCTGGGCGAGAAGCAGGCCTGAACTGCGGCGCTGTCCGGCGGTCCGGTCTGCCGCAGACCCTCCGAACGGGCCGCCGGCGCCGTATGATCGAGGACACGCACCGGCATGGTGGACGGGCCTTCGGGGAATAACGGCCTCAGCGCCCGCCCACGCGACGGTACGGTTTGGCGCAATGTGGATGACAGTGCTTGGGGTGCAGTGCCTGTGGGGGCTGCGCTCTCGTCGAAAAGCAACGTGGCGTAGAGGGGCGGGTTTCACGGGGGCGATTCCCTGCCTATCCTGAAGGGGACCCCCGGTCGCTCCCCCCGCGACCGACGGATGAGGAGAACTCCCGTGCCGCTCTCGGAGCACGAGCAGCGAATGCTCGAACAGATGGAGCGAGCGCTGTACGCCGAAGATCCCAAGTTCGCGACAGCGCTTGAGGGAAGCGGGCTGCGCACGTACACCCGGCGACGGGTCTACCAGGCGGTCGCAGGCTTTCTGGTGGGTATCGCGCTCCTCATGACCGGAATGGTCGCGCCGAACCTGCTCTGGATCAGCGTGGTGGGCTTCCTCGTCATGCTGGGCTGTGCGGTTCTCGCGGTCACCGGATGGCGCAAGGCCCCCAAGCCGGGTGAGCACCCCGTCGGGCCGGCCGGCCCGGGCCGCGCTCACCCCCGGCAGCGCCGGTCGATGATGAACCGCATCGAGGAGCGGTGGCAGCGCCGCCGCGACGAGCAGGGCCACTGAGCCCGTAGCAGACCGAGCCCGAGGGGGCGGCCGCAGCTGGCGGCCGCCCCCTCGCGCGTTCACCCGACGGGCGCCGGGCCGCTGCGTCATGATGGCCGGGTGAGTGTGCTGCCCCTGGTCTTCACCAGCGGCTGGGCCAGCGGGATCAACGCCTATGCCGTGATCCTCCTGCTCGGCCTGTTCGGCGCGACCGGGCTCACCGACCAGGTGCCCGAGTCGCTCCAGCGCACCGACGTCCTGGTGGCCGCGGGCGTGCTGTTCCTCTGCGAGGCCGTCGCCGACAAGATCCCGTACGTGGACTCCGCCTGGGACGCCGTGCACACGGTGGTCCGGCCGGTCTCGGGGGCCGTCGTCGGCGCCCTGCTGGCCGGGCAGAGCGGCTCGCTGCCCGACCTGGCGGCCGGGGCCCTCGGCGGTTCCACGGCGCTGGCCAGCCACGCCGTCAAGGCCGGCACCCGGATGGCGATCAACACCTCCCCCGAACCGGTCAGCAACATCGTGATGAGCACCGCCGAGGACCTGGGCGTGGGCACCGTCGTCACCTTCGCGATGTTCCACCCGGAGGCCGCCGCGATCGTCGCCGCCGTCCTGCTGGCGGCCGGCCTCGCCCTCCTGGTCCACCTGGGGGCGCGGATCCGCCGCTTCCTGCGGCGCCGGGCCCAGCGCCGCGAGGAGAAGCGGCTGGCCGCCCTGGAGCGGACCGCCGCCCCGCCGGGCGGGCCCCGGGACGGCGGCGGATAAGGTCGGCCGCATGGCACGAATTGCGGTGATCGGCGCCGGGATGGGCGCGATGGCGACGGCCGCCCGGCTGGCGGTGGCGGGACACCGGGTGACGGTGTACGAGCGCGGCGACACCTACGGCGGCTCGCTCGGGCGCCACGCACGGGACGGCTTCGCCTTCGACACCGGCCCCGGCCTGCTGCACCTGCCGGCCGTCTACCGCGACCTGTTCGTCAAGACCGGCAAGCGGCCCCTGGAGGACTGCGTCGACCTGGTCCAGGTGGACCCGGCCGTGCGCCACCTGCTGGCCGACGGCACCGGCGTCAGCCTGCCGAACGCCTCCCGCGGCGGGGTCGCGGCCGTCCTGGACGAGGTCTTCGGCGCGGGCGCGGGAGCCCGCTGGAGCGGCGTCCTGGGCCGGGCCCGGGAGGCCTGGGACCGCACCCGCCGCCCCCTGCTCGAAGAGCCCCTGTGGCCGAACTGGGAGGTCCTGGGCCGCGAGCCCTACCCCGCCCTGCGCGGCAGCGGCCTGCTGCGCCGCCGCCCGCCGACCCTGGCGGAAGTGGCCCGGCGGGAGCTGGGCGGCCCGCTGGCGGCCCTGCTGGAGGTACCGGCGCTGGAACGGGGCCTCGCCCCGGCGGCCGTCCCCGCCTCGGCCGCGATCCTGCCGTACATGGAGCACACCTTCGGCAGCTGGTACGTCCGCGGCGGGATGCGGGCCCTGGCGACCGCCGTCTTCGAGCGCTGCCGCGAGCGGAAGGTGGAGTTCGTCCTCGGTGCGCAGGTCCGCGAGGTCCTGGTCCGCGACGGGCGGGCGGCCGGGCTGCTGCTGGCCGACGGCACCGAGGTGGCGGCCGACACCGTGGTCTGCGGGGCCGCTCCCGGCCCGCTGGTGGCCCCGGCGCTGCGCGGCGGGCGCTGGCCGGGCGGAGCGGTGCCGCCGCGGCCGGGCGGGCCCAGCCGGTTCACGGTGTTCCTGGCGCTGCGCGGCCCGCGCCCCGGGGGCACGGTCCACCGCACGGTGGTGCACTCCCCCGACCTGGCCGCGGAGGCCCGCACGGCGTTCGCCGGTGAGCACACCGAGCGGCCCACGGTCACCGTGCTGCGCCCCGACGACCCGACGACCCGTCCCGACGCCGCGCACGAGGCGGTCACCGTGAGCGCCGTCTGCGCCCCCCAGGGCGTCCTGGACTGGACGGACCCGTCCCTGGTGGCCCGGTACACCGAGCGGCTGCTCGACGCGGCCACCAGGGCGCTGCCGGACCTGCGGGAGCGGCTGCTGTGGCACGAGGTGCGCACCCCCGCCGACGTCGAGGCGGCCACCGGGGCGCCGGGCGGCGCGGTCCCCGCGCCCTCCCTGGCCGGGTCCGGCGCGGCCTTCCTGCACCCGTCGAACGCCGCCCCGCTTGCGGGGCTCTACCTGGCCGGCGGCTGGTCCCACCCCGGCGGCGGGCTGCCCCACGCGGGCATGACCGGCGCCCTGGTGACGGGGCTGATCGTGGAGGGCCCGGACTTCCGCGGCTCGCAGTGACCCCGGCGCGGCCCCGGCGTGCGTCGGGGCCGCGGCCGGGTACGCGGCGCGTGGTACCGGGGACCGCCGCCTGCTGCGGAGGCTGCCGGTACCGGGGCTGCCGGTACCAGTACGACCGGTACCGGGTCTGCCGGTACCGGTCGCGCTAGTACCGGTACTGCTCGTACTCCCCGGTGCCCTGGTACGGGTACCCCTGCGGGTGCGGGTACTGGGGCTCCTGCCCCGGGTAGGGCTGGGCCTGCGGGTACGGCGCGTCCGCGTCCCGCTGCTGCGGCACCCACACCCCGCCGGGCGGGGTGTCCGTGGCGTACTGCGGGTCGGTGTACTGCGGATAGCCGCCGTACGGCTGCGCGACGCCGCCGCCGGTGCCGATGTACGGGTCCGAGTAGGCGGCGTAGGTCTGCTGCTGCCCGTAGTCGTAACCGCCCTGGCCCTGCGGGTCGTAGTAGGCCGCGTACTGGTGGGAGTCCTGCTCGGGCATCCCGAACGGCGAGCCGAAGGCGGCGGTCTGCGCCGGGTCGGGCTGCCCGGCCTGCGCGGCGGGGGCGAAGCTCTGGATGCCGTACGAGCCGGTGTCCTCGTCCAGCGGCTGCGGGTGGTAGACCTCCTCGGCCGCCGCCTGCGCGCCCTGGGCGGCCCCGGCCCCGGCCGCGTCCTCGTACTCCAGCGCCGTGACCTCCA
>NZ_JAJAUY010000136.1 GCF_020532625.1 Streptomyces antimicrobicus
GGCGAGGCCACGGACCGGGCCGAGCCGTCGCGGCCGCCGGTGCCGGTGCCTCCGATGCCGCCGTTGACGCCGTAGTCGCCGGCCGCGCCGCCGCCGCCCAGGGCTCCGCCGTCGCCGAGGACGACGGTGTAGGTCTTGCCCGGCTTCACCGGCACCGAGCACCAGGCGAAGCCGCCGCCACCGCCACCGCCGCCGGAGCCGCCGGGGCCGCCCTCGGTGCCGGCGAAGCCGCCGCCGCCACCGCCGCCGCCACCGCCGGCGCCCCAGGCCTGGACGAAGACCGAGGTGACGCCGGGCGGGGGCACGAACGAGCCGTCGTTGGTGAATTCCTGCACACCGTGCACGGTGGCCGTCGGCTTCGGCTTGGGCTGCGGCTTGGGCCGGTCGGGGTCCTGGCCGTTCGGCGGGGGTCCGTCGTACTCACCCGGCGGGGGTTCCATCAGGTTGATGCCCGTGCGGATCGCGCTGTTGCGGTCGCCGTCGGCCTGGGCCACCGAAGACACACCGGCCAGCTGGCCGGTGACGGCCGCCGCGGTGAGCGCCGCGACGGCCAGGGCCCGGCGCCTGCGGCGGGGAGTGGTGCTCGCGTACATGTCGTCCTTACCCCCCTCCGGCCGCGACGGTCGGAGGGAGTGCGGTGAGGTCGGAAAGAATCGGACCAACGTCGGTCCGCCGCACATCTCACCGAGTTCCGGACCCGGACCCGTGGCAGGCACGGCGGGGTATAACCCGACCGGCCCGCCAGGTTGGGCCGGGCGGCCCACGGGCGGCGGGCCGGGGTCGCCGCCGGTGGGGGCGGGCCGGTCGACGTGCCCGCCCGGGCCTCACACGGCCCGCTCGCGCCCCTCCCAGTACGGGTCGCGCAACCGGCGCTTGTAGAGCTTGCCGTTGGGGTCGCGGGGCATGGCCGCGACGAAGTCCACGGTCCGGGGCCGCTTGTAGCCGGCGAGCCGCCGCTCGCAGTGGGCCAGGATCTCGGCGGCGAGCGCGTCCCCGGGGGTGTACCCGCCGGCCGGTTCCACGACGGCCTTGACCTCCTCGCCCCAGTCGGCGTGCGGGATGCCGAAGACGGCCGCGTCGGCGACGGCCGGATGGGTCAGCAGCGCGGACTCGATCTCGGCCGGGTAGATGTTGACCCCGCCCGAGATGATCATGTCGATCTTGCGGTCGCGCAGGAAGAGGTACCCCTCCTCGTCCAGGTACCCGAGGTCGCCGACGGTGAAGAAGTCGCCGATGCGGTTGCTGCGGGTCTTGGCTTCGTCCTTGTGGTAGCTGAAGCCGCCGGTGTTCATCTTCATGTAGACGGTGCCCAGCTCACCGGCGGGCAGCCGGTGGCCGTCGTCGTCGAAGACCGCGAGTTCGCTGATCGGCCAGGCCCGGCCCACGGTTCCGGGCTTCTTGAGCCAGTCCTCGGCGGTGGCGAAGGCGCCGCCGCCCTCGCTGGCGGCGTAGTACTCCTCCACGCAGTGGCCCCACCACTCGATCATGGCCCGTTTGACGTGGTCCGGGCAGGGCGCGGCGCCGTGGACGGCATGCCGCATGGACGTGACGTCGTACGCGGTCCGGGTGGCCTCGGGGAGCGCGAGCAGGCGGTGGAACTGGGTGGGGACCATGTGCGTGTGCGTGCAGCGGTACGTCTCGATCAGGCGGAGCATCTCCTCGGGGGTCCACTTGTCCATCAGGACGAGCGGGTGCCCGATGTGCAGGGAGGCGCCGGCGAACTGGAGCACCGCCGTGTGGTAGAGCGGCGAGCACACCAGGTGCACGTTGCCGTCGTACGGCCGGATGCCGAAGATGCCGAGGAAGCCGCCCAGGTGCGTCTCCTCCGGGAGCTTGCCGGGCAGCGGACGGCGGATGCCGCGCGGGCGGCCGGTGGTGCCGGAGGTGTAGTTCATGACCCAGCCCAGGGTCCGGCCGGCCGGGGGCGTGGTGGGCCGGCCGGCGAGGAGTTCGGCGTACGGGCGGAAGCCGGGCACGGTTCCGACGCCGTAGCGGTGGCCGGCCGGCAGGCCCGCCTCGTCGGCGGCGGCGGTGGCGGCCTCGGCGAAGCGTTCGTGGGCGATGAGCACCTTGGCGCCGGAGTCGGAGAGGATCCAGGCGATCTCGGGGCCGACCAGGTGGTGGTTGACGGGGACCAGGTAGAGGCCGGCCTGGGTGGCGGCGAGGTAGGCGGTGAAGAACTCCACGCCGTTGGGCAGCACGACGGCGAAGGCGTCGCCCTCGCGCAGGCCGGCGGCGCGCAGGCCGTGGACGAGCTGGTTGACGGCGGCGTGCAGCCGGCCGGCGGACCACTGCTCCGCGTCCGGAGCGGTGATCACGATCCGGTCCGGGTCGGCGGTCGCCTGGGCCCAGAAGCCGCCGGGGGTCTGCGGCCGGGGGGCCGCCGCGGGGCGGGGGTCGGTCATCGCGCGCTCTCCTCGCTGCTCCCACGGCCGGCGATGCGGCCCAACCGGTCGATGGCCTTCTCGAATCCGCCGGTCAGTTCGTCGAAGACGGCCTGGACGCTGCGTTCGGCGGTCATCCGGCCGACGATCTGCCCGACCGGGGTGCCGAGCAGCGGCTCCACCTCGTACTTCTGGATGCGGGAGACGGCCTCCGCGACGAGGAGCCCTTGGAGCGGCATGGGCAGGGCCCCCGGGCCGTTCGGGTCGTCCCAGGCGTCGGTCCACTCGGTGCGCAGCTGCCGGGCGGGCTTTCCGGTGAGGGCCCGGGAGCGCACGGTGTCCCCCGAACCGGCCGCCAGGAGCTTGTCGGTCAGGGCGCGGGAGTGCAGTTCGGCCTCGGTGGTGGTGAGCCAGAGGGAGCCGAGCCAGACGCCCTGCGCGCCGAGGGCGAGACCGGCCGCGATCTGCTCGCCGCTGCCGATGCCGCCGGCGGCGAGGACCGGGAGCGGAGCCACGGCCTCCACGATCTCGGGGACCAGGACCATGGTGGCGATGTCGCCCGTGTGGCCCCCTGCCTCGTACCCCTGGGCGACGACGATGTCGATGCCGGCCTCGGCGTGCCGGCGGGCGTGCTTGGCGCTGCCGGCCAGGGCGGCGACGAGGACGCCGTGGTCGTGGGCGCGGGCGACGACGTCGGCGGGCGGTGAACCGAGGGCGTTGGCCAGGAGCTTGATGGGGTAGTCGAAGGCGACGTCGAGCTGGCTGCGGGCGACCTGGTCCATCCAGCCGGTGATGCGCCAGCCGGACGTCTCGCCCTCGGGGAGCGGGGGCACGCCGTACCGGGCGAGGGTGTCGCGGACGAACGCCCGGTGCTCGGCCGGGATCATCGCCTCGATGTCGGCCTCGCTGATCCCGTCGACGGCCTTCTTGGCGGGCATGACGACGTCGAGGCCGTACGGCTTGCCGTCGGTGTGGTCCTGCATCCAGTCGAGGTCCCGGGCCAGCTCGTCGGGATCGGCGTACCGCACCGCCCCGAGCACCCCGAAGCCGCCCGCGCGGGTGATGGCGGCGGCGACCGCGGGGAACGGCGTGAACCCGAAGACGGCGTGCTCGACTCCCAGCTTCCTGCTCAGCTCGGTCTCCATGGCGGGCCATGGTGCCGCAGGCCGGCGGCCGAGGGAAGAGAGTTTCTGATGCTGTGTCAGATTCTTTACGGCCCCAGAGGCGCGGGGGGAAGGGGGCGGGCGGGCAGATAGTGGATAACGTGCGGACAGGAGGCGGCACATGACGACGGACACGGGGGCAGCGCAGTCGCACCGCAGTGGCGGCCGGGTCAGCCGCAGGCGGCTCGGGGGGCGGTTGCTGGCGCTGGGCGGGGTGTTGCTGCTGCACGCCGCCCTGCCGGGCGGGGCGGGGGCGGCCGAGCGGCGGGGAGCGCAGGGGCTGCGGTTGCGCTACGGGTCGGCGCGGCAGGCCGGGCTGGTGGAACGGCACCTGGAGGCCGTCGCCGACGAGGCCCGGCGGTTCCTCGGCCCCTCGCCGCGGCACCCGTACTACGCCGGCGCCGTGGTGCTGGCCGGGCGCGGACGCACGGTGGCCCTGCACCGCGCGATGGGCGACGCCGTGCGCTACGCCGACTACGACGGACGCACCGACCGGGCCCGGGAGTTCCCGCCCGCCGAACGGATCGCCGTGACCGAGGACACCGTCTTCGACCTGGCCTCGCTGACCAAGCTGTTCACGTCGGTGCTGGCGGTCCAGCAGATGGAGCGGGGGCGGCTGGAGCTGGAGGCCCCGGTGCGGCGGTACCTGCCGGAGTTCACCGGCGGCGGGAAGGAGGCGGTCACCGTCCGGCAGTTGCTCACCCACACCTCGGGCCTGCGCTCGTGGGCGCCGTTCTACTCGCAGCCGAACCGAGAGGAACGCCTGCGCCTGCTGTGGGAGGTGCGCCCCCAGGACGCCCCGGGCACCGTGTACCGCTACTCGGACCTCAACCTGATCGCGTTGCAGCTGCTCCTGGAACGGATCACCGGTCGCACTCTGGACGTGCTGCTCCACGACGAGATCACCGCTCCGCTCGGGATGCACCGCACACGCTTCAACCCCCCGCTCTCGTGGCGCCGCGTCACCGCGGCCACCGAGGTGCAGCGCCCGCCCTGGTCCGGCCTGGACCGCGGGCTGGTGTGGGGCGAGGTGCACGACGAGAACGCGTACGCCCTCGGCGGCGTGGCCGGGCACGCCGGCGTCTTCGGCACGGCCTGGGACCTCGCGGTCCTGGCCCGCACCCTCCTGGACGGCGGCACCTACGCGGGCCGCCGCATCCTGCGCGCCGCCTCGGTCGAACTCCTCTTCACCGACTTCAACACCGCCTTCCCCGGCGACGACCACGGCCTGGGCTTCGAGCTCTACCAGCACTGGTACATGGGCGCCATGGCCACGCCCCACTCCGCCGGCCACACCGGGTTCACCGGCACCTCACTCGTGCTCGACCCGTCCACCGACTCCTACCTCGTCCTGCTGGGCAACTCGGTGCACCCCGTCCGCACCTGGCGGGCCGGCAGCGCGCCCCGGGTCGCCGTCGGCAACGCCTTCGCCCGCGCCGTACCCGTCCGCACCCGGCACGGCGGCCCGGCCTGGTTCTCGGGGCAGACCCCCGGCGCCTCGGGCACCCTCACCCTGCCCCCGGTCACCCCGTCCGGCCCCGACGCCCGCCTGCGCTGCGCGCTGTGGTGGGACACCGTTCCCGGGGACGGCGCGCTCCACCTGGAATCCTCCCCCGACGGCACCACCTGGCACCCCCTCCCCTTCCGCACCGTCCGTACCACCGGCGGCAGCCCCGAGACCTGGCCCGAGGGCCGGGTCAGCGGCTGGTCGGGCCGCATCTGGCACCACCTGGAGGCCCCGCTCCCCGGACCGCCCGGCCGACCGGTCCACCTGCGCTTGCGCCACGAGGCCACCGGCCGCTACGTGGGCCGGGGCTGCTACGTGGACGCCGTGCGCGTCTCGGAACGCACCCGCCTGCTCTTCACGGAGGACCGCCCCGAACAGGCCGGCGCGATCCGGGCGGAGGGCTGGATCCGCTCGGGCGACTGACTGCCGCGCGGGAGCGTTTCGGCATGCGCCTGGTTGCTGACCGAGCCACGCCGACCTCGTAGTCGGTACTCGGGTGCGGCTCACGGCGTCGGCGGTAGGTCCCTCAGGGCCGCGTCCAGCATGCGGCGGACCGTCGTGGTGAGGGCGGCGGGGGTGGGGGTCGGGCGGGTGGCCGCGAGGGCGCCGGCCAGGTGGTCGTAGAGGAGGCCCTCGGTCCAGGCGACCAGGAGGTCACCGGACTCCTCCGGCCTCGGCGCACCGAGTGCGGCGAGGATCGCGGCCGCGCGGGCGCGGGCGCCCAGGCCGGCCCGGTGCAGGCCAGTGCGCAGGTCCGGGTTGCGGGCCGCCTCCAAGGAGAGCTCGAAGCGGGCGAGTTGGCGCTCGCGGCCGGTGGTCAGCCAGCGGTGCAGGACGGCGGCGAAGGCGGCCGCCACCTCGTCGCGGCCCAGGGCCGCCGGGTCCGGCGGCGGCGCGTCCTGGTCCACGTCGGCCAGGTCCAGTTCGGCCAGCCGCCGGTAGCAGGCCTCGATCAGGGCCGTCCGGGTGCGGAAGTAGTACGAGGTGCTGCCCGCCGGCAGACCGGCGGCCCGGTCCACCGCCCGGTGGGTCAGCCCCCGCAGACCGGCGGCGGCCACCGTGGCGATCGCGGTGTCGGCGATCAGCGTCCTGCGGTCCGGCGGCGCGGTAGCGGCAGGCGGCGCGGGCGTGGGAGGTGGGGCGGGCGTGGGCGGTGTGGGCGGTGTGGCGGGCACGGGCGGCATGGACCTCACTCTACAGCTGTAGAGTGAGGTCCATGAGGGCCTCTACGGATGTAGAGGCCGGGCGGAAGGAGTGGACATGTCTCGACGTCGCGCGGTCGTCGTGGGAGCCGGGATCGGGGGGCTCACCGCGGCCGTGGCCCTGCACCGGCGCGGTTGGGAGGTCGGCGTGCACGAGCGGAGCGCCGATCCGGCACCCGGCGCCGGAATCGTGCTCGCCCCCAACGCGTTGCGCGCCTTCGACGCGATCGGGTTCGACGTCGAACGGGCCACCGGCAGTGCCGTACCCGCCGCCGTGGGCCTGCGGCGGCCCGACGGCCGCTGGCTCCAGCGCGCCCGGACCGAGGCCCTGACGCGGCGCTACGGACGGCCGCCCCTGGCCGTCCACCGCGCCGCCCTCACCGCCGGACTCGCGGCGGCACTGCCCCCCGGGACGATCCGCTACGCGAGCACCGTCCGGCGGGTCGACGACGCCGAGGGCGCCGCGCCCGTCGTCCGTACCGCGGGCGGCGACGACGTCCGGGCCGACGTCGTGATCGCCGCCGACGGCATCAACAGCCCCCTGCGCCGCCAGTACTTCCCCGCCCACCCCGGCCTGCACCACAGCGGCGAGACCGCCTGGCGGACCGTCGTGACCGCCGAGGGCCTGCCGCCGCTGGTCACCACGGAGACCTGGGGCCGCGGCGAGCGGTTCGGCGTCGTGCCGCTGGCCGACGGGCGGGTGTACGTGTACGCGACCGCCGTCGTGCCGCCCGGCACCCGGCCGGCCGACGTACGGACGGAACTGGCGCGGCGGTTCGGCCGCTGGCACGACCCGGTGCCGGCCCTCCTGGACCGGCTGGACCCGGACGCGCTGCTCCAGCACGACCTGTACGACCTGGCGGCCCCGCTCCCCCGCCTCCACCACGGCCGCCTCGCCTGGCTCGGCGACGCCGCCCACGCCATGACCCCGAACCTCGGCCAGGGCGGCTGCCAGGCGATCGAGGACGCCGTGGTCCTCGCCCACCTGCTGGACGGGGCCGACCGCGACGGCGCGCCGCGGGCCCTCGCCGCCTACTCGGCGGCCCGCCGCGACCGGACCGACGCCATACGGGTACGGGCCCGCCGCGCCGGCCGCGTCGCCGCACTGCGCAACCCGCTGGCGGCCGCCGTCCGCGACTTCGCCGTCCGCGCCACCCCCGCCCGCCTCGGTCTGCGCGCCGTGGACGACCTGTACGACGGATTCGCCCTGCCCTCCCCCCGGGCGGCCTTCGCCGCACGCCCCCTCGGGTGACCGCAGGGCGGGGTCCGTACGGCGCCGGCCGGCAGCAGTTCGCGCTCGCCCTCGGTGAAGTCCCGTCCCACCCCGGCGCACAGGGTCTTCATGATCTCCTCCGGGCGCAGGTCCAGGTCCTGGTACCAGCCTTCCCCGGCGATGCCGAGGCGGGTGCCGCGCAGCGCGATGCCCAGGTCCGCCGGAGTGGGGTGGGTGGTGAGCAGGAGCCCGCCGGCCAGGTCCCAGAACTGCAGTTCGCCGTCGCCCCCGGTCGTGATCAGGGTCCCCCGCGGTCCGAACCCGATCAGCTCGGAGACCTTGGCCCCGGCGACGGCCAGGGGCCGCGCGTCCGGCGCTCCGTCCGGCAGGGCCCACTGGTGCAGGAAGCCGTCCGCGTTGCGCGTCACCAGGCGGCCGCCCTCGGCGTCGAACAGCAGCGGGGTGGACTCCCAGAACTCGAAGCGGGCGGGGAGTTCCCCCACGGTCAGGGTCCCGGTCCGGGCGCCGGTGCGGACGTTGCGGATCTCCACCGTGCCGGTGGTGGTTCCGGAGCTGGTGACGACCGCCACCTCGTCCGGGTGCCCCGGCCGCGCGCGGAGCTGGGCCAGCCCGGTGAAGATGACCGGCTCGACGGCCTGGGCCTCCGACTTCCGTTCCACCTGGGTGGCCGGGCCCACCGGCCCTCCGGTGGCCGCGTCGACGAGCACCAGCCGGCCGTCGGCGGTGAAGACCGCCAGTTCCGAACCGGTCATGGGCTCCACGGCCTCCACCGCCGGGCCCCGCCGGGCCGGGCCGGGACCGGCCTCCCAGTGGAGGTCCACCCGCCGGGCCGGATCGTCCGCCCGGTACGCGGCCAGGCCCCCGCCGGAGCGTTCCAGCACCACCCACCGGGAGTCCGCGGTCCAGACCGGCTCGGGCGGGTTGCCGGTCGTGGGGTCCCTCGGCGCGCGCCGGCTGCTGCCGCGGTCGGCGGTGACGATCTCCAGCGAGCTGGCGTCCGTACGCGCCAGCAGGCGGCCGTCGGGCGAGAGGGCGCCGTTGGCGGTCGCGGTGGCCGCGGTGAGTGCCGTCGCCCCGTCGACCGGGACCGCCGTGGCGGTGAGCAGGGCGTCCGCCGTGGGGAGCATGACGGTGACGCGGTCGTCCGGGCCGGGAACGGCGGCGAGGGTCAGGTCGCCGTCCCCTTGCGCGGGCACCCTGGTCCGGTGGATCCGGCCGGTGCGCAGCGCGATCAGGGTCACCTCCTGGTAGTTCTTCTCGGTGGTCGGCTGCCCGACGATCGCGAACTCGCCCGTGACGTCGAGCTTCTGCGTGTCCACCAGGTCCGGCAGCGGGGTCGCCGGGCCGCTCTGCGCCCCCGCCTGCCGCGTCCGGGTGGTCCTGTCGGCCGCGCCCGGGCCGGTCCCGCCGCTCACCTCTTCGAGCAGCAGCTCACCGTCACCGGCGAGGACCGTGAGGCCCACCGGGTCGTACGCGGCGACCTCGCGGCCCGTGCGCAGCTCCCGCACGACGGTCCGCCCCGGCCGGTTCGTGTCGTACTGGGGGGTGAAGACCACCTGCCCGGCGTCGGCGGTGAACGCGGCGTCCCTGATGTCGCCCGGTACGAGATCGGGGGGCGTCGGCACCCGTCCGCCGGACGGCAGGTCCCAGACCGAGAGCGCGGCGTAGCGGTCGTGGGTCCCGGCCGCGCCGGACCCGTCGTAGAACCGCACGACCCGCAGCAGCCGGCGCCCGTCCCCGCTGTAGTCCAGGAGGTGGGACTTCACCACCTTGCGGCCCTTGGTGTCCTCGGACGTCAGGCGCACCGGCGGGGCGTCGCCGGTCAGGTCCCACACCCACACGCTGCCGTCCGTCCCGGCCATGGCGTAGCTGCGGCCGTCGGGGCTGAGGGCGTCCCCCCGCGCGTCCGAGCGGACGCCGGGCAGCTCGCGCAGCGTCCGGTGTCCCGGCTGCCCGGTGTGCAGGCCGGTGAGCAGGGTGAGGACGTACTCGCCGCTGTCGCGGACCGAGCTCACCACGGCGGTGGAGCCGTCCCGGGTGGTGCGCAGCGCCAGGAACCGGCCCGGCCACAGGCCGGGACGGCTTCCCGTCAGCCGCTGCCCCCGCGGGTACTGCCGCAGCAGCGCCCCGTACGCCTCCGGGGTCTGCTCGGTCCGCCACGCGGCCAGGGCGAACTGCAGCGCGAGCGCGGGGCGGCCCGCCTCGTGGCGGTGGGACAGGTCCGCCAGCACCCGGGACGCCTGCGTGCGCAGTTGCGCCTCGACCGTCTCGCCGCGGCGCTGCACGAACACCGTCAGCACGCCCGCCAGCAGGACGAGCACGGTGAGGGCGGCGGCGACCGCCTGCCAGCGGCGGACGCCGCGGAGCCGGTGGCGTCGGCTCTGCCGGATGTAGTCGCGTTCCGCCTCCGGGATGTCCTCGGGCCGGCGGGCCAACCACTCCGTCGCCGTGTCGAGGATGCCGCCGCGCAGCAGCGCCCCGGGCTCCCGGCCGCCGGCCCGCCAGCGGTCCAGGTCCCGGCGCAGCTGCTCCTGCCACTGCCGGAAGTCCCGGGAGTCGGCCAGCCACGCCTGGAGCCGGGGCCACAGCGTGGCGAGTTGCTCGTGGGCCAGGTCCACGATCTCGGCGCCGTCCTGGTCCTGGCCCAGGACGACGAGTTTGGTGGGGGCCAGGCGGCGGGCGAGGGCCTGCAGGTCCGGGGCGAGATCGGCGGTCCGGGCGGGGCGGCGGGCGAAGCCGCCGCCCTCGACGGGCCGGGCCAGTTGGGCGAACAGCCGCCGCGCGAGGTACGCCTGGTCCTGCGCGACGTGCGTCCGCAGCGCTTCCTCGGCGTAGCCGACGAGGGCGCCCGCGACCCCGCCCAGCCGGGTGTAGGCGGCGTGCGTGAGCATGGACCGCTCCCGCTCCTCCCAGAGCCGGGTCAGGGCGAACTCCACGAGCGGCATCCGGCCGGGTTCGCCGGCGGCGTCGGCGACGATGCGTTCGGGCAGGCCCGCTTCGAACCACAGGCCGGGTACGGAGTCCACGGGGGCGGTGACCGCCTGGTGCAGGCCCTCGCCGGAGAGCGGGGCGAGGAACTGGGCGGCGCCACCGCTGAGCGCAGCGGCCGTGCCGGAGGTGACCAGGACGTCGAGGGACTCGGGGCGGGCGGTGGCCACCACCCGCAGCGCGGGCCCGGCACCCGGCGGTCCCGGATCGCCCGCGGACGGGGAGCTGCCGAGGGCGACCAGCAGGCCCAGCAGGTGGCGGGCCGCGTCGGGCCGCTCGACCGCGTACTCCTCCAGCTGGTCCACGAAGAGGACGTGGCCGCCCGCTCCGCCGTGCGCGAGCAGCCGGTCCCGTAACGCTCCGGCCGTCTCCTGCGACAGCAGCCCGGCGAGTTCGGCGGCCGCCCGCATCCGGCCGACCTCACCGAGACCGGGCTCCAGTACGGGGACCACGGCGCGGGCCAGCGCCGCCGCCGGGTCGGCCCCGGGCACGGCCCGGAGCTCGGACACGGTGAACCCCTCGCGGTGGAGGCGGGGCAGCAGCCCGGCCCGTACCAGCGAGGACTTGCCGGAGCCGGACGGGCCGACCACCAGCGTCAGCGGGTGCCGGGCGACGGCGTCCCGCAGGCGAGCGGTCTCCTCGGCCCGCCCGTGGAACAGTTCGGCGTCGTCCTCGGTGAACGGGGCCAGCCCCCGGAAGGGGCAGCGCGGCCGCAGCACGTCCTCGTCGACGAGCCGGGCCGACGGGATCAGGTAGGCGGTGGTGGCACCGGCGCCGCTCCAGGCGGCCACGGTCATGCCGACGACGCCGTCCTGCCGCGCGTCCCAGACCGGGGAGCCGCTGAAGCCGGGAGTGATCCGCGGCTCGCCGACCGGGGTCTCCATCTGCAGCCAGCCCGCGCCCTGCGGCCCGCGCAGCGTGCCCCGGGCCCACAGGCCGTGCGGGAAGCCCGCCGGGAACCCGAGGGCGCGGAACGGGTGTTCCCACACCTTCGTGCCGTCGACCAGCGGCGCCGGGCGGGTGCCGGGCACCGGCCGGTCCAGTCGCAGCAGGGCCACGTCCCCGGTGTCGTCGTCGGCGATCCGCCGCCACGCCACGACGGTCGCGCGGGCGGCCCGTACGGCCCCCGTGTCGTCCCGGACCAGCGGGAAGTCGAGCGACACCGGCCCCGGCGGGGCCTCGTCGGGGGTGTCGGGCAGGCCGGCGGCACGGGCCACGACGTGGGCGCAGGTGCACACGATGTCGGGGCCGACCAGGAAGCCGGCCCCGACCACGTCCCCGGCCGCGCCTGCGACCGCGTCCCCGACCGCGCCCCCGGCCCGGATCCGTACCACGGACCGGGTGAGGGCCTCCTCCTCGTGCACGGCGGTCATCCCCGGCGGCCTTCGCTACGCCGCCCCCGGGCCGCCGCCCGGACCGGGGCCGCCGTCGGCCGTGGCGTCGAGACCGCCGCCGGCGTCGACGACCTCGACCCGGACGCCCCTGTCGTCGGTCAGCCGCGTTTCACGGGCGTTCCCCATACCCGTCCCCCTCTCCCCAAAGGGCCACCAATGTACGCCAACCAGCCGCCGCACGCCCGCAGTTCGGCCGATCGGTCCGGAGGGGCCGGTCGGGACGGGGCCTACGCCCGCGGGCCCGAGGGCCGCGCGGCGACCAGGCTGCAGGCGCCGTCCACGCACTCGCGCTCCAGGCGGCCCCGGGAGATCGTCTGCGCCAGGCCGACCATCCAGCAGACCGGGCAGCCGCGAAGGGCGATCAGGCCGAGCGGCGCCGCCAGCAGCGCGACCGGACCGGTGAACAGGGTCAGGGCGACCGAGCCGGCGATCAGCCCGAAGCCGATGAGGCCGCGGGCCAGGTGACGCGGTACGGAGGTACTGGCGAAATCCCCTCGGGGCGGTGTAGCGGTGGCGTTCATCGGTGTTCTCCTCCATGTGGTGCGGGTCGTACTCCCGCGCATCGTTCATCAGCGGGAACGGGCGGATCGGCGTCCTCGACGGGACCGGCCAGGCGGTCGCGCAGCGCCGCGCGGGCCCGGTGCAGCCGCGACTTCATCGCGGGGGTGCTCAGCCCGAGCGCGCGGGCCACCGTCCTGCCGGGCAGGCCCTGGACGTCCCGCATGATCAGGACCTGCCGCTGGTCACGCGGCAGGGAACTGACGGCGGCCGCGATCCGCTCCGCCTCCAGCCTGCGCAGCACCGCCTCCTCGGCGGACGGTTCCGCGTCCCCGCCGGGCCCGTCGTCCGCGCCCGGCGCCTCGTCGGCGCGGGCGACGAGCAGGCGCACCTGCCGGAGGCATTCGTTGCGGACGATCCGGAACACCCATGAGGCGAGTGCGCCGGTCGCCCGCAGCGTGCCGATCTTCCGGTAGAGGATGATCAGCGCCTCCTGCGCCGCGTCCTCCGCGTCCTGCGGCGAGGCGCACAAGGACAGGGCGAACCTGCGGACGTGGGGCTGCGACTCCATCACGACGGCCGTGAGCGAGGTGACGTCGCCTGCCTGGGCGGCTTCGATCAGCCGCGCGTCCGGCCAGCTCTGACGTCGGTTCATGTGGTTCTCCTCGCGATCCCGTACCCGCTGGTCAGGCCCGGCTCTTCATCCGCCTCACCAGGTGCCAGGCGCACGCGCCCACGAGCAGCGTGCCGATGACTGCGATACCGACGACCACCATGATTGTTTCTCCTCCTGGCCCCGACGGGGGTTCCGCGGACCGGCCCGTGCGGCCGGTCACGTGGATGAGAGGGGAGGAGGGGCGGAAAGGATTCACCCGGGCCGGATCGCCCGCCCGGCCGAGGCCCTAGCGGCCCAGGGCCGCCATCGCCGCGTTGTGTCCCGGGATGCCGCTGACGCCGCCGCCGCGGACGGCGCCCGCGCCGCACAGCAGGACGTTGCGGTGCGCGGTCTCCACGCCCCACCGGCCCGTGCCTCCGGCCTCCTCGGCGTACGGCCAGGACAGGTCGCGGTGGAAGATGTGGCCGCCGGGCAGCCGCAGGTCGCGTTCCAGGTCCAGCGGGGTCTTCGCCTCGATGCACGGGCGGCCGTCGTCGTCCATGGCCAGGCAGTCGGTGAGGGGTTCGGCCAGGTGGGCGTCGAGCTGGGCGAGGGTGGCGGTCAGCAGGACCTCGCGGGCCTCGGTGTTGTCGCGCTCGAACAGCCGCGCCGGGGCGTGCAGGCCGAACAGCGTCAGCGTCTGGTGACCCCGGGCCGCCAGCTCCGGCCCCAGCACGCTCGGGTCGGTCAGCGAGTGGCAGTAGATCTCCGACGGCGGGGCGGAGGGCAGTTCCCCGGCCGCCGCCTCGGCGTGGGCGCGGGCGAGGGCGGCGTAGCCCTCGGCGATGTGGAAGGTCCCGGCGAAGGCCTCGCGCGGGTCCACGGAGGTGTCGCGCAGCCGCGGCAACCGCCGCAGCAGCATGTTGATCTTCAACTGGGCGCCCTCCGGGGCCGGCTCCGGCGGGGTCTCGCCGAGGAGTTCGGCCAGCGCGCGCGGCGAGGCGCCGACGAGGACCGTACGGGCGGCCACGGAGCCCTCGCCCGCGGCGGTACGGAAGGCCACCTCGGCGCGGCCGGTGCCGTCGGTGTCGATGCGGACGGCCTCGTGCCCGGTGGCGATCTCGGCCCCGGCGCCCCGTGCGGCGGCGGCGAGCGCGTCGGTGAACGCGCCCATCCCGCCGACCGGCACGTCCCAGTCGCCGGTGCCGCCGCCGATGACGTGGTAGAGGAAGCAGCGGTTCTGCAGCAGCGTCGGGTCGTGGGCGTCGGCGAAGGTGCCGATCAGACCGTCCGTCAGCACCACGCCCCGGACCAGGTCGTCGTCGAAGCGGTCCTCGATCGTCCGGCCCAGCGGCTCCTCGAACAGCATCCGCCAGGCCGCCTCGTCCCCGACCCGCGCCCGCAGTTCCTCCCGGCTCGGCAGCGGCTCGGTGAGCGTGGGGAAGACCTTCGCGGCGACCTCGGCGGTCGTGCCGTAGAAGGCCCGCCAGCGCTCGTACTCCCGGTCGGAGCCGGTCAGCCGGCGGAAGGACTCCCGGGTGCGGGCCTCGCCCCCGCCGACGAGCAGACCGGTGGGGCGGCCGTCCCGCTCGGCCGGGGTGTACGAGGAGATGCCGCGCTTGCGGACGGCGAAGCTCAGGCCGAGGTCCCGCACGATCTTCGACGGGAGCAGCGAGACCAGGTAGGAGTAGCGCGAGAGCCGGGCCTCGACGCCGGGGAAGGGGCGGGTGGACACGGCCGCTCCCCCGGTGTGCCCCAGGCGTTCGAGGACGAGGACGGACCTCCCCGCCCGGGCCAGGTAGGCGGCGGCCACCAGGCCGTTGTGCCCGCCGCCCACGACCACCGCGTCGTACACGTCCTGCCGGAACCCTCGGCTGTCGGTCATGGCGACCTGCCTAGCACATCGGCCCCCTCCCGCACACCCTGGCGGCTCAGCTGGGCGAGCTGTTCCAGACAGTGCGCCTCGTCGGCGTGGGCGGCCACCGTGTCGGGGTGCTCGGGGCCGAGGGTCCGCTCGCGGACCCCGGCGATCTCCCGGTACAGCGTCAGCGCCTCCGGCCAGCGGCCCAGCCGGCCGAGGCCCACGGCGACCTCGCGCCGGCTGGCGAGGGTGTCGGGGTGGGTCGGGCCGAGGACCTCGGCGCGCAGCCGGCCCACCTCGCGGGCCTCGGCCACGGCCTCCTCCCAGCGGTCCATCCGGCCGAGGTTCACGCCCAGGACGTGCCGGGCGCGCAGGGTCTCCGGGTCCCGCGCCCCGTACGCCCGGGTGCGGTCGCGCACGAGCGCCCGGAACAGGTCGTACGCCTGCGCGGCGCGCCCGAGCCGGCCGAGGGCGATACCGACCTCGTAGCGGGCGGCCAGGGTGTCGGGGTGGTCGCGGCCCAGGGTGCGCAGGCGGGCGGCGGCGATCTCCCGGAAGGCGATCAGGGCCTCCTGCCAGCGCCCCAGCTGGCCCAGCGCGTACGCGGCCTCGTAGCGGGTGAGCAGGGTGTCGGGGTGGTCCTCGCCGAGCAGCCGGCCGCGGGTGGCGGCGACCTCGGCGGCGATGCGGAAGGCGTCGCGGGTCCGGCCCGTGCGGCTGAGGTTGCAGGCCAGGTTGTGCCGGCAGCGCAGGGTCTCGGGGTGGTCCGCGCCCATGGCGCGTTCGCGGGCGGCGAGCACGGCGCGGTAGGCCTCGTGGGCCTCCTGGTGCCGGCCGAGCTGGTCCAGGACGTACGCGATCTCCTGGCGCGCGGCCAGGGTGTCGGGGTGGTCGGGGCCGAGCACGGCCGCCCTGCCCTCGGCGACGCGGGTGTGCGCCGGCAGGGCGTCCTGCGGACGGCCGGACCGGGCGAGGGTGACGGCGGCGGTGAAGCCGGCGGCCAAGGTGGCGGGATCGCGGTCGTCGGCCGCGGCGGCGGCGGGCGGGCCGAGGGGGGCGGCGTGCGTGCGGTGCGCGGCGTGCGGGCCGAGCGGGCCGGGAGTCGCGCCGGTGGCGTGGGTGGCGCCGTCGCCGGGGGCGGTGGGGCGCGGGATCCGGATGCCGTACGCCTGGGTCCGCGGGTCCACGGCGGGGTCCGGCCGCCCGGGGCCCGGCCGACGGGCCCCGCCCGTACCACCGGC
>NZ_JAJAUY010000137.1 GCF_020532625.1 Streptomyces antimicrobicus
CCGGCCGGGGAGCCCGCCGCCAGCGAGGACTCCAGCGCCGTCAGCGCCGCCCCGGCCCCCAGCACCACGGCCCACACCCCGGCCAATCCGCGCACCACCGGCCCCGGCCGCCCGGCGGCCACCACCAGCACGTCCAGCACGGCCGTCCCCAGCAGCGCCCAGCCCACACCCAGGGGGCCGGCGCCCGCCGCCACCGCGGCCAGCGGCAGCGGCAGCTGCGCCGCGACCACCGCCGCCGGCAGCGGCAGCCGCAGCCCGCGCAGCGCCAGCCCGTACCCGGCCCAGGCCGCCGCCAGCACCGCGGTCGCCGCCGCCGCGTACGCCGTACCGTCGACGTCCCGCAGCCCGACCGCGTACAGCGCGTACGCGTCCAGCACCGTCAGCAGCAGCCCCACGCCCGCCACCGACTCGGCCGTCGAGCCCAGCCCGCGGCGCACCAGCACCGCCGGCACCACCAGCGCCGCCGCCGTCACCAGCGACAGCACCGCGCTGCGCCCGCCGATCCCCATCGATCCCCAGCTGACCAGGGTGAAGGCCAGCGCGGCCACCCCCAGCAGCACCGCGCCCAGGGTCAGCAGCACGGCCTGCGCGCTCGGCGCCTGGGCCTCCCGGCCGGCCGCCCCGGCCGCCGGCCGCGGGCCCCACGCGGCCGGCGCCGGGGCCGTACCCGCCAGCAGCCGTACCAGCCAGTCCCGCCGCAGCAGCAACTGCGTGCGCCGCGCGTCCAGTTGCGCGAGCTCACGGTCGATCAGCACCAGCTCTTCGGCCGGTGGGAGATGCACGTCCATACCTCCGGAGTGTGGTGGCGGTCACGCGCCCGGGACATGGGTGCGGCTACTCATTCGCATACTTGAGTACGCGGTCCGGTACGCGGTCCAGACTGGGGGCATGGACTGGAGCCACTACCGCTTCCGCAGTGTGTGGGACATACCCGCCGACCCCGTCCGCGTCTACGCCGCCCTGGAGCGCCCCGAGGACTACCCCCGCTGGTGGCCCCAGGTCCGCCGCGTCGAGGCCCTCGACGAGCGCACCGGCACCGCCCGGCTGCGGTCCTTCCTGCCCATCGAGCTCCACGTCACCGCCTCCGAGCGGCGGCGCGACCCCCGCGCGGGCGTCCTGGAGATCGCCCTGCGCGGCGACCTCGACGGCTGGGCCCGCTGGACGGTCACCCCGCGCCCCGGCCGCGGCACCCGCGCGCTCTACGAGCAGGAGGTCGTCGTCCGCAAGCCGCTGATGCGCCGGCTCGCCGTGCCCGGCCGGGCCGTCTTCCGGCTCAACCACGCGGTCATGATGCGTGCCGGGCGCCGCGGGCTGGCCGCCTATCTGGCCGCCCGGGCGGATGCGGTTTGAACCGAGGGCCCCGACCCCTGTATGGTTCAGTGCGTTCCCGGGCGATTAGCTCAGCGGGAGAGCACTTCGTTCACACCGAAGGGGTCACTGGTTCGATCCCAGTATCGCCCACCGGGACAGGCCGGTCCGTCGTCAGACGGACCGGCCTTCCGCATTCCGCAGCCACTCCGCATGCCGCGCCGCTCCGCATTCCGCGGCCACACCGCCGCAACCGCTTCGCCGCACCCGCCGGCGCCGCCCCGCTACGCCGCCGCTGCCGGCAGCTCCGGGCGCAGGGGCCAGTGCGGATCCACCGCCTCCTCCGAGCCGTTCCGCGCGAACCACGCCTGGAGCCCGCGCGCCTGCGCCGCGTGCCACACGGCCTGGAGCGTGTGCAGCTCCGCCGGGGTCAGCCGCTCCAGCCGCCCCGCGAACCGCCTGCCCACCGCCCGCACCACCTCCATCGAGGCCAGCGCGTCGGCCGCCGCGTCGTGCGCCTCCGCCAGCTCTATCCCGTAGTGCGCGCACAGGTCCGTCAGCGTGCGCCGGCCCTTGCGGTACCGGTCCAGGTGCTTGTCCAGGACCCGCGGGTCCAGCACCGTCAGCGGCCTGTTGTCCAGGTACTTGCCCAGCGACGACGCCCGGTGCCGGCGCAACTCCCGGTCCAGCAGCGTCAGGTCGAACGGCGCGTTCATCACCACCACCGGACGGTTGGCCATCTGCTGCTCGGCGAGCGCCCGGGCTATCTCCTCCACCACCGGCGCCGGCCACCGCCCGTGCCGCTGGAGGTGCTCGTCCGTCAGGCCGTGCACCTCCGTGGCGCCTTGCGGCACCGGGATCCCGGGATTGACCAGCCAGCGCGTCGTGCGGACCCGCCCGCCCGCGCACTCCTGGACCACGAGCGCGGCGGACACGATCCGGTCCTGCTCGACGTCCACCCCGGTGGTTTCCGTGTCGAATGCGGCCAGCGGCCCCTCGTACCAGCGCGACATGGCAACTCCTCGTCCCCGAACGGCAGATGGCTACCCCCGCGGCCAGCCGCGCTGCACCTGCCCGCAACCGTGATACCCGCCCCGTTCGCCCCGTACGCCGTTTGGGGACGGCCGGGTCCGGAGACAACTCCCGTGGGGGACCGTACAGGTGAGCGGCCGTCACCCTCCGGCCGCCGGACGGCACCCCCCGTCGGCCTGGAAGGCACGGGGAGCCATGGCCCTGACCCGACCCGAACCGGGCGAGGTGCTGCGCGGCAGCCTCGCCGTCACCGCATGCATGGAGACCCTCCAGGTGGGATACCTGCACGCCGTCGCCGCCGCGGCGGGCTGCTCCCTGTCCCAGCCCTTTCCGGACAACGGCATCGACTGGCACGTCAGCCACGGCGCGGCCACCCACGCCGTGGACGACGAGGTCACCCTCAAGGTCCAGCTGAAGGCCACCTACCAGGTGCCGGCGCGGCCGGCCGGGCCGTCGTTCGCCTTCACCCTCGACAACGAGCACCTGGTCAAGCTCGCCCGCACCCCCGTCCTGGTCCCCAAGATCCTGGTGGTGATGCTCGTCCCGCGCGACCGCGCCGCCTGGATCAGCGCCGGGCACGACCAGCTCGACCTGCGGCACTGCTGCTACTGGACCAATCTGGCCGGTCACCCGGTGACCGGCCGGCGCCGGACCACCGTACGGATCCCGACCTCGCGGATCTTCGACGACCGGGCGCTCTGCGAGATCATGACCCGGGTCGGGTCGGGAGGGACACCCTGATGCACTGGCCGCCGCACGGACGACCGCAGATCCCCGGACTCCGGCCCGGGCCCGGCACCGCCGACACCGACCCGTACGGGCCCGCCGACCTGTACGGGCCCGCCGACCCGTACGGGCCCGACGCCGGCCCCGCCGTGCCCGACCCCGCCCGGGTCGACCCCGCCGTCCTCGGCGCGCTGCTGCACCGGTACGGCTGGCAGCGCCGCGGCGGACCGGCCGGACGCTACGGCCGCTGGACCCCGCCCGGCCGGCCCGGCACCAGCGTGCTGGTGCCCGAGACCCGGGCCTTCCCCGACTGCGCCGACCTCCTGGAGGAGGCCCTCACCGCCCTCGCCCGCAGCGGACTGCCCTCCGCCCGCCAGGTGCTCCTCGGGCTGCGGGTGCCCAGCGACGAGGTCCGCTGGACCCGCGAGATCCCCGAGGGCCGGCCCTACGGCCCGCCCGTCGACGCCGTCTGGACCGCCCAGGAACAGCTGCGCTCCGCCGCCCGCAAGCTCCTGCTCGCCGCGGCCCTCGCCGACCGGGCCCTGGTCGGCTACCACGGCGCCCGCCACCGCGGCTCCGCCGAACGGGCCCTGGACGGTGTCCTCGTGGGCCCCGCCCCCGACGCCGGCCGGCTCACCGCCCACGTGCCCGTCGACGGCGGCCGCGGCACCGTGATCCGGCTCCACCACGCCCTGCACGCCGCCCGCGAGGCCGTCGACTACCGGCGCGCCACCGGCGGCATGGAGGCCTTCGACGCCGCCGTCGCGGCCGGTGTCAGCCGAGAGTTCGCCGACGCCCTGATCGCCCTGGTGCGCGGCTCGGGCGGAGCCCGGATCGAGCTGGCCTGGTCACCGGCCGCCGGTGTCCCCGCCGGCTGCGCCGCCCGACCCGAACCGGTCGAGTTCACCCCCGGCGACCTGTCCGTCCTGCGCGACGCGGCCGCCCGCTACACCCGCGACGAACCCGCCGTCCCGGTCCGGGTCACCGGCACCGTGGTCCGCATGCGCCGCTCGGCCGCCGGCGGCGGGGGCACGGTCCGGCTCCGCGTCCTGTCCGGCGCCGAGGTCCCCCACGTCCGGGCCGCCCTCGACGAGGAGGCGTACCGGGTCGCGGGCCAGGCCCACCTCGTCGGCCTGCCGGTCGCCGTCAGCGGCCGCCTCCAGCGCCGCGGCGGTTTCCGCCGCCTGACCGACGCCACCGACGTGACCCCGGTCGTCCTGGACGACGTCGAACGCGACCGCCTGATGAAGACCCTGCGGGAGAACTACGAGGGCGACGACGACTCCACCGGGCCGCGGTAGCGGTGCCGGTAGAGGTCCCGCAGCAGGGCGATCTCCGCGCCGTGGTGCAGCACCTCCTGGTTCACCCACCAGACCGTCCGCAGGAACGGGTCCTGCGGATCACTGCCGTAGGGGTAGGCGCTGTGGCCGACGGTGTCCAGCGCCGCGTCGTCCGCGGCCACCAGCGCCGCCCGCCACGCCGCCGCGGCCGCCGTGAAGGCGGCGACCGCGCCGGCCGCGTCACCCGGGACGACGACGTCGTCACGGGTCAGTGAGCGGCTGCCGGCGGTGTGGTCGGCGCGCAGCGTCAGCAGCTCCGTCAGATGGCTCAGCCGCCACGCCAGCGTCGTGAACGGCGGCGGCACCGGGTGCGGCGCCGGCGTCGCGTCCCGCCCGAAGTCCCCGGCGCCCGTCAGCACGGTGGCCCGCGGCCCCGGCCCGGCGGCGCGCGGGCGCACCGACCAGCACCCGGGCACCGGCTCCCACAGGTACTCGGCGTCCGTCAGCGCGGTCTCCGGCACCGGCGAGCCGTTCCCGCTGTCCCGCAGTCCCGCCGCGAGCCGGTCCAGCAGCCGGCGGGTGGCGAAGTCGAACTGCGCCAGCAGCGGCAGCAGGCGGGGCGGTACCGGGTGGTGGGTGAACGACGCCATGCGCAGGCCGGGGACGGGGGAGAAGTCCGGGCCGCGGACGAAGCCCAGGCGCTCGTAGAGGGTGACCGCCGGGGTGTTCGCCGCGCCGGTCGTGACCGTCACCGGGCGGCCGGCGAGCACCTCGTCCAGCGCGTGCCGCACCAGCAGGGAGGCGACGCCCCGGCGGAACCAGCCGGGATCCACGCACAGCCGGTCGATGCCCGCCGCCCCGCCGTCCCCGTCGTCCTCCCAGGCCAGGAAGCCGGCGACCGCGCCGTCGGGGGCGAGCGCGCCCAGCCAGTTCAGGGGCCTCGCCCGCAGCTCGGCGAGGCTCTCGCGCAGCGCCGGGATCCCGTCGAAGCCGATCAGGCCCGCCTCCACGGCGTAGGCGGCGCGGCCGATCCGGTGGACGGCGGCGGCGGTGGCGTCGTCGGCCAGGTCCAGCGGACGAAGCAGCAGGTCGGACAAGAGCGGGCCCCCTTCGGTCGACCGCCACGCTAACCAAGGGCGCGATCCCGGGCGACCCCATAATCCGTCCCTCAAACCGTTTCGCGGGGCGCCCCCCGGGCTCGGTACGATTCACACGCGCGCAGTGACCGCTGCCGCACCCCTTTCAGGCAGGAGAGACCGGTGTCAGACGTCCGTGTGATCATCCAACGCGATTCCGAGCGGGAAGAGCGCGTGGTGACCACGGGCACCACTGCGGCGGACCTCTTCGGCGGCGAGCGCTCCGTGATCGCCGCCCGCGTCGGCGGCGAGCTCAAGGACCTCTCCTACGCCGTCCAGGACGGCGAGACCGTCGAGCCGGTGGAGATCTCCTCCGAGGACGGCCTGAACATCCTGCGCCACTCCACCGCCCACGTCATGGCCCAGGCCGTGCAGGAGCTCTTCCCCGAGGCCAAGCTGGGCATCGGCCCGCCGGTCCGGGACGGCTTCTACTACGACTTCGACGTGGCGAAGCCCTTCACCCCCGATGACCTCAAGGCCATCGAGAAGAAGATGCAGGAGATCCAGAAGCGCGGCCAGCGCTTCGAGCGCCGCGTCGTCTCCGACGAGGCCGCCCGCGAGGAGCTCGCCGACGAGCCGTACAAGCTGGAGCTCATCGGCATCAAGGGCTCCGCCTCCACCGACGACGGCGCGAACGTCGAGGTCGGCGCGGGCGAGCTGACCATCTACGACAACCTGGACGCCAAGACCGGCGAGCTGTGCTGGAAGGACCTCTGCCGCGGTCCGCACCTGCCCTCGACCCGCCACATCCCGGCGTTCAAGCTCATGCGCAACGCCGCCGCCTACTGGCGCGGCAGCGAGAAGAACCCGATGCTCCAGCGCATCTACGGCACCGCCTGGCCGTCGAAGGACGAGCTGAAGGCCCACCTGGACTTCCTCGCCGAGGCCGAGAAGCGCGACCACCGCAAGCTGGGCAACGAGCTGGACCTGTTCTCCATCCCGGACGAGATCGGCTCCGGCCTCGCGGTCTTCCACCCGCGCGGCGGCATCATCCGCCGGGTCATGGAGGACTACTCGCGCCGCCGGCACGAGGAGGAGGGCTACGAGTTCGTCTACTCGCCGCACGCCACCAAGGGCGCGCTCTTCGAGAAGAGCGGCCACCTGGACTGGTACGCGGAGGGCATGTACCCCCCCATGCAGCTCGACGGTGGTACCGACTACTACCTCAAGCCCATGAACTGCCCGATGCACAACCTGATCTTCGACGCGCGCGGGCGCTCCTACCGGGAGCTGCCGCTGCGCCTGTTCGAGTTCGGCACCGTGTACCGGTACGAGAAGTCGGGCGTCGTCCACGGCCTGACCCGTGCGCGCGGCTTCACCCAGGACGACGCGCACATCTACTGCACCCGTGAGCAGATGGCCGACGAGCTCGACCGCACCCTCACCTTCGTGCTCGGCCTGCTGCGCGACTACGGTCTGACCGACTTCTACCTGGAGCTGTCCACCAAGGACCCGGAGAAGTACGTCGGCTCGGACGAGGTCTGGGAGGAGGCCACCGCGGTCCTCCAGCAGGTGGCCGAGAAGCAGGGCCTCCCGCTGACCCCCGACCCGGGCGGCGCGGCCTTCTACGGCCCGAAGATCTCGGTGCAGGCGCGCGACGCCATCGGCCGCACCTGGCAGATGTCGACCGTGCAGCTGGACTTCAACCTGCCCGAGCGCTTCGACCTGGAGTACACCGGCCCCGACGGTTCCCGTCAGCGCCCGGTCATGATCCACCGCGCGCTGTTCGGCTCCATCGAGCGGTTCTTCGCGGTGCTGCTGGAGCACTACGCCGGCGCCATGCCGCCGTGGCTGGCCCCGGTCCAGGCCGTCGGCATCCCGATCGGTGACGCGCACGTCGAGTACCTGCAGGAGTTCGCCGCCGAGGCGAAGAAGAAGGGGCTGCGGGTCGAGGTGGACGCCTCCTCCGACCGGATGCAGAAGAAGATCCGCAACCACCAGAAGCTCAAGGTCCCGTTCATGATCATCGTCGGTGACGAGGACATGGCCGCGGGCACCGTCTCCTTCCGCTACCGCGACGGCTCGCAGGAGAACGGCATCCCCCGTGACCAGGCGTTGGCGAAGCTCGTCGATGTGGTGGAGCGCCGGGTCCAGGTCTGACCTGTCCCCGCGCAAGCGGGGTTGAGCCCGTCGTCGAGGACCGCGTCCAGGTCTGAGCCCGAGCCGACCAGGCCCCCGGGAGGTTCACCTCCCGGGGGCCTCGTCGTCCCCCTCGCGGCCGAAGACGTCCAGGAGCCACGACGCGAAGGAGCCGGTCACCGCGCCCAGCAGGGCCAGGCCGCAGGCCATCAGGGCCGCCGCGATCACCCGGCCCAGGGGGGTCACCGGGGCCACGTCCCCGTAGCCGACCGTGGTCAGCGTCGCGCACGCCCACCACACCGCGTCCCCGAAGGTGCGGATCGACGCCCCGGCCGCCCCGCGCTCCTGCTGGTAGACGGCCAGGGCCCCGGCGAAGCCCAGCAGCGCGGCGGACAGGCCGGCGTACGTGATCACCCGGGCGTGCAGGCTCAGCCGGGGCTGGTCGTGGCGGCGCCGGACGGCCGCGTAGACCTTGACCACCCGCAGCGGCCTGAGCAGGGGCAGGACGAGCACCACGGTGTCGAGCCAGTGGCGGCGGACGAAGCGCAGCGGGCGCAGGCGGCTCAGCCGCAGCCGGACGGCGTAGTCCAGGACGAAGCAGGCCCAGGTCACGGCGACGGCGAGCAGCCCCACGTCCCGCCAGGGCCCCTGGGTGCCGTCGGCCAGGACCAGGACCGCGTAACCGGCGAGGAAGAGCAGGGACGCCGCGAGCAGGGGCAGCTCGGTGCGGTCCTCCCAGCGCTGCAGTCGGGAGTGCGCGGTGTCGTGCATCGGGCCAGCATCCCGCCCGCGGCGGTGATCTCCGCCCTGGCGACACGCGGACGGAGGGGCAGGTCATATCCTGCATGGCATGACGACTCAGCCGGAGCAGCAGAACGGCGTTGGGACGCAGGACGCGTTCCAGCGGCTGTGGACCCCCCACCGGATGGCCTACATCCAGGGCGAGAACAAGCCGAGCGGCCCGGAGGCCGGCGACGGCTGCCCGTTCTGCGGGATTCCGGAGATGTCCGACCAGGACGGGCTGGTCGTGGCGCGCGGCAAGCACGTCTACGCCGTGCTGAACCTGTACCCGTACAACGGCGGCCACCTGATGGTGGTCCCGTACCGGCACGTGGCCGACTACACCGAGCTGGACGACAACGAGACGGCCGAGCTCGCCGACCTGACCAAGCGGGCCATGGTCGCCCTGCGCAAGGCCTCGGGCGCCCACGGCTTCAACATCGGCATGAACCAGGGCGCGGCGGCCGGGGCCGGGATCGCCGCGCACCTGCACCAGCACATCGTGCCCCGCTGGGGCGGGGACACGAACTTCATGCCGGTCGTCGGCCACACCAAGGTGCTGCCCCAGCTGCTGGCCGACACCCGGCAGATGCTGGCCGACGCCTGGCCGCTCTAGGCGTCGTAGACGTCCGCCTTGCGCGGGCTGGGGTCCTGGATCAAACCGCTGACCACGGACGAGCGGCCGGTGAACTTCTCGGTGTCGACGCCGTTCTGCTCCAGGACCCCGATGGCGGCGGCGTGCACCACGCGCAGCACGGGCGTGGCCACCCGCATCACGTCGTCGGCCATGAAGCGGTGCCGCCACATCGAGTCGGCCCACACGTGCCGGACCCCGAACGGCTCGGGCAGGACGAGCTTGCCGCCGAGCCAGTTCAGCAGCGGGGGGTACCAGGTCAGGGGGGCGCGCACCATCTGGCGCACGACCTCCTCGGTGTTGCAGACGGGCAGGACCCGCTCGGTGGTCTCCCAGAACCGGAAGGTCTTGGGCACCTCGATCTTGTCCGCCTCGGGCTTGCTGGTGAACAGGCCGTTGACCGGGCCGAGGGCGTGCCCGGTGACCTCCACGCGCAGGGTCTTGTGCAGCACGGTCACGGTGATCAGCATCGTGATCACGAGCTGGCCGTCCCACAGGGGCCACTGGATGCCGAGGTAGTGCCGGTTTCCGGCGCCGAACTGCTGGTCGTTGCAGATCCGGGTGATCTCGTGCGGTTTGACCTGGAAGTCGTGGACGCCGTCGCCGGTGGGCCGGGCGACCTCCCCGGCCTTCTCGCCGACCGGGGTGACGATCCAGTGCTTGACGTCGGGGGCGGGGAGCCCGCCGGTGTGCAGCGGGCCGCGGTTGATCTGGCCCAGCTGGTCGTGGATGGCGCGGATGACGTCCCAGCTGCGGAAGGGGTGGATCTCGGTGAGGCCCTCGCGGGGTTCGAGGTCCTCGGCCATCTGCCAGCTGCCCCAGCGGGTGCCCATGCCGAGGATGCCCTTGGGGCCGGCGTAGAAGACCGAGTTGCTGCGGTCCTCTGCGGTGAGCTTGGCCAGCTGGTGGCGCAGCTCCTCGGCCGCCTTGTCGCCGGGGTTGCCGGGGACGGCCTCGGGGATCTTGGCGGGGACGCCGCCGCCGGAGAGCAGCGCCTCCCAGCGGGAGCGCAGGTCGGCGGTGGTGTTCTCGCAGATCCGGCGGGACAGGAACCAGCCGACGGCCGGTGCGACGATCATGCCGCGCAGGTAGTACGCCCAGAAGCCGGTGTAGGGCAGCCGGAACATCGCCACCAGGGCGATGAGCGCGATGCCGACGAGGACGGCGGTGCCCAGCCACGAGGACCGCTTGTCGTCGCTGCCGGAGACGGTCTTGCGCAGCTGGAACAGCCCCAGCCACAGCAGCATGCCGGGCAGGAACACGATCCCGCACAGGAAGGTGATGACCATCAGCTTGCGGTCGCGTTCCTTGCGGATGCGGCTCGCGGCGAGGCAGTGCTCGACGACGGTCTGCGGGTCGGCGCCGAAGGCCTGGATGAGGGGTTTGCGGGCGGCGCCCAGCAGCCGGGTCTCGATCGCGTGGCTGTAGGCCTCGCCGAGACTGGGGGTGAAGAGGGAGAGTTTGCCCGCCTTGACGGTGGACTTGTGGTACTCGTTGTCGGCGCTGAGGATCTTGTCGAGTTTGGTGTCCTTGCACCCGTCGCGATAGGCGACGGAGGCGAGCGCGTTGGTCGCCACGGTTCCCGCGCCGCCACCTTGGACCGGGATCTGCGCCCCCGGACTGAAGTCGAACCCGTCGTCCGCCATCTGGCCCCCACCTGGTGTGCTCCGTGCTGACCCCGCCCATGGTCATGGGACAGGGAAATGCCGCCCACCGCAAGCGGCTCGGGTGGGCGGCCGCACCCTACGCTATGACAACTAGGTTCCCTTCTCCGCCTGTTCGCGAATCTTGTCCGCGAGCTGGGGCGGCATGGGTTCGTGCCGCAGGTACGTCCGGTCGAAGCGGCCGGTGCCGTGCGAGACCGAGCGGAGCTGGACGGCGTAGCGGTCGATCTCGATCTCGGGGATCTCGGCGCGCACCAACGTGCGTCCGCCGGGGGCCGGTTCGGTGCCGACCACGCGTCCGCGGCGGCCGGCGAGGTCGCTCATGACGGGCCCGACATGGGCGTCGGGGACCAGGACGCTCAACTCCGCGACGGGCTCCAGGAGATGGATCCGCGCCTCGGCGGCGGCTTCGCGCAGGGCCAGCGCCCCGGCGGTCTGGAAGGCGGCGTCGGAGGAGTCCACCGAGTGGGCCTTGCCGTCGACGAGGGTCACGCGCACGTCGACCAGGGGGTGGCCGGCGGCGACGCCCTTGGCGGCCTGCGCGCGCACGCCCTTCTCGACGGACGGGATGAACGCGCGGGGGACCGCCCCGCCGACGACCTTGTCCACGAACTCGATGCCGCTGCCCGCCGGCAGGGGCTCGACCTCGATCTCGCAGATGGCGTACTGGCCGTGGCCGCCGGACTGCTTGACGTGCCGCCCGCGTCCGGTGGCCTTGGCGCCGAAGGTCTCGCGGAGGCTGACCTTGTGGGGGACGGGGTCGACCTGGACGCCGTAGCGGGTGCGCAGGCGTTCGAGGGCGACGTCCTGGTGGGCCTCGCCGAGGCACCACAGGACGACCTGGTGGGTGTGCGGGTTCTGTTCCAGCCGCAGGGTGGGGTCCTCGGCGACGAGCCGGCCCAGTGCCTGGCTGAGCTTGTCCTCGTCGGCCTTGCTGTGCGCCTCGATGGCGAGGGGCAGCAGCGGGTCGGGCATGTCCCACGGCTCCATGAGGAGCGGTTTCTCCTTGGCGGAGAGGGTGTCACCGGTCTCGGCGCGGGTCAGCCGGGCGACGCAGGCGATGTCGCCGGCGATGGCCTGCGGCAGCGAACGCTGCTGCTTGCCGAAGGGGGCGGTGAGGCTGCCGACGCGTTCGTCGGCCTCGTGCAGTTCGTGGCTCTCGTGGTGGTCGAGGCCGTGGCCGCAGACGTGCACGGTGTCGTCGGGGCGCAGGGTGCCCGAGAACACCCGGATCAGGGAGACCCGGCCGACGTAGGGGTCGGAGGAGGTCTTGACGATCTCGGCGACGAGCGGGCCGTCGGGATCGCAGCTGATCCCGGGGCGGGGGCTGCCGTCGGGGGCCGTGACGGCGGGGGCGGGCCGCTCCAGGGGGGTGGGGAACCCGCCGGTGATCAGTTCGAGGAGTTCCACGGTGCCCAGGCCCTGGCGGGCGCCCTCGGGGGCGGGGGCGGCCATCAGGACGGGGTGGAAGGTGCCGCGGGCGACGGCCCGCTCCAGGTCGTCCACGAGGGTCTTGAGGTCGATGTCCTCACCGCCGAGGTAGCGGTCCATGAGGGTCTCGTCCTCGCTCTCGGCGATGATCCCCTCGATCAGCCGGGCGCGGGCACCCACGATGAGGTCGAGCTCGGAGGGGTCGGGGTCGCGTTCGACGCGGGCGCCGGAGGAGTAGTCGTAGACCCGCTGCGAGAGCAGGCCCATCAGTCCGGTGACCGGGGCGTGGCCGTCGCCGCCGGGGGCTCCGTACAGGGGGAGGTACAGCGGCAGGACCGCGTCGGGGTCGTCGCCGCCGAAGAGCTCACCGCACACGGAGGTCATCTGTGCGTAGTCGGCGCGCGATGCCTCCAGATGGGTGACGACGATGGCCCGCGGCATGCCGACGGCGGCGCACTCGTCCCAGACCATGCGGGTGGGTCCGGCGAGTCCGTCGGGGCCCTCGGCGGCCGAGACGACGAAGAGGGCCGCGTCCGCGGCGCGCAGACCGGCCCTGAGTTCCCCGACGAAGTCGGCGTATCCGGGGGTGTCCAGGAGGTTGATCTTGATCCCGCCCCATTCGACCGGGACGAGGGAGAGCTGCACCGAGCGCTGCTGGCGGTGCTCGGTCTCCTCGTAGTCGGAGAGGGTGGCGCCGTCCTCGACCCGGCCGGCCCGGTTCACGGCGCCGGACGTGAGGGCCAGGGCCTCGACCAGCGTGGTCTTGCCCGCTCCGCTGTGGCCGACCAGCACCACGTTCCGGATGGAGGTGGGCCGGTCGGCCGTCAGTGCCCTGCCGGCGGCTCCGGGTTGCTGTGCCTTGTCACCCATGATGCTCGTGCCTCCCGTTCGTGGTGCGGAGGATGAGGTTCTACGAGCTTTGCACCGGTGCCACACGCCGTCCATACGGCGTACCGCCGGACGCGGCCCACCGGCCACCTCGGCGCCGCGCCCCCGTCCGGAGGGTGCGCGGCCGGACTCGGCCGGGGTGCTGGCTACGATGGGCCAGCCGGCGGCCGACGGGGCCGCCCGGCCCAGCGACCCTCCGGGAAGGCCATGCTGAACAAGTACGCGCGTGCATTCTTCACGCGTGTCCTCACACCGTTCGCCGCGTTTCTGCTCCGCCGGGGGGTGAGCCCGGACGCGGTCACCCTCATCGGCACCGCCGGAGTGGTGGCGGGCGCGCTGGTGTTCTTCCCGCGCGGTGAGTTCTTCTGGGGCACGATCACCATCACGCTGTTCGTCTTCTCCGACCTGGTCGACGGGAACATGGCCCGGCAGGCGGGGGTCTCCAGCCGCTGGGGCGCGTTCTTGGACTCCACGCTGGACCGGGTGGCGGACGCGGCGATCTTCGGCGGTCTGGCGCTGTGGTACGCCGGCCGGGGCGACGACGACGTGCTGTGCGCGGTGACGATCTTCTGCCTGGCCAGCGGCCAGGTGGTGTCGTACACCAAGGCGCGCGGCGAGTCGATCGGGCTGCCGGTGGCCGTCAACGGCCTGGTGGAACGGGCCGAGCGGCTGGTGCTCTCGCTGACCGCGGCCGGGCTGTCGGGCCTGCAGGTCTTCGGTGTGCCGTCGTGGATCGGCGTGGTGCTGCCGGTCGCGCTGTGGGTGGTCGCGGTGGGTTCGCTGGTGACGCTGGTCCAGCGGGTGGTGACCGTACGGCGCGAGGCGGCGGAGGCCGACGCGGCCGACGCCTCCTCGGGAAGCGGTGCGCACTGATGGCGGGGCTCAAGGACCGGCTCACGGACGGGCTGTACGGACTGGGCTGGGCCGGGGTGAAGAAGCTGCCGGAGCCGGCCGCGGCCGCGCTCGGCCGCAGGATCGCGGACTACGCCTGGAAGCGGCGCGGCGCGAGCGTGCTGCGGCTGGAGTCGAACCTCGCCCGGGTGGTGCCGGACGCCGGACCGGAGCGGCTGCGGGAGCTGTCGCGGGCCGGGATGCGCTCGTACATGCGCTACTGGATGGAGTCCTTCCGGCTGCCGACGGTGGACCCGAAACGGTTCGCCGACGAGGTGATGATCGAGGACGCGCACCATCTGACCGACGGGATCGCCGCCGGCCGCGGGGTGATCGTCGCCCTGCCGCACCTGGCGAACTGGGACCTGGCCGGCGCCTGGGTCACCTCCCACCTGGGGGTGCCGTTCACGACGGTCGCCGAGCGGCTGAAGCCGGAGAGCCTGTTCGACCGGTTCGTCGCCTACCGGGAGAGCCTGGGCATGGAGGTGCTGCCGCACACCGGTGGCGCGGCGTTCGGGGTGCTGGCACGCCGGCTGCGGGCGGGCGGGCTGATCTGCCTGGTCGCCGACCGCGACCTGTCGTCGTCGGGCGTCGAGGTGGACTTCTTCGGTTCGGCGGCGCGGATGCCGGCCGGGCCGGCGCTGCTGGCGCAGCAGACCGGGGCGCTGCTGCTGCCGGCCACCCTCTGGTACGGGGACGCGCCCGTGATGCACGGGCGGATCCACCCGCCGGTGCGGGTGCCGGAGAGCGGGACACGGCAGGAGAAGACCGCGGCGATGACGCAGGCCGTCGCCGACGTCTTCGCCGCGGGGATCGCCGAGCACCCGCAGGACTGGCACATGCTGCAGCGGCTGTGGTCGGCGGACCTGGAACCGCGGTCGGCGGAGCCGGCGCGGGAGCAGCAGGCACAGCCACAGGCGCAGGAGCCGGGGCAGGAGCAGGCGCAGCAGCCGGCGCCGCGCCGGGCGGAGCGGTCCGAGGGGCGGTCGGCGTGAGGATCGGCATCGTCTGCCCCTACTCGTGGGACGTCCCCGGCGGGGTCCAGTTCCACATCCGCGACCTCGCCGAGCACCTGATCGGGCTCGGCCACGAGGTGTCCGTCCTGGCCCCGGCCGACGACGACACCCCCCTGCCGCCGTACGTGATCTCGGCCGGCCGCGCCGTCCCGGTGCCGTACAACGGCTCGGTCGCCCGGCTGAACTTCGGCTTCCTGTCCGCCGCGCGGGTGCGGCGCTGGCTGCACGAGGGCACCTTCGACGTCATCCACATCCACGAGCCGGCGTCGCCGTCGCTGGGGCTGCTGTCCTGCTGGGCGGCGCAGGGCCCCATCGTGGCGACGTTCCACACCTCGAACCCCCGCTCCCGCGCGATGATCGCGGCGTACCCGATCCTCCAGCCGGCGCTGGAGAAGATCAGCGCCCGGATCGCGGTGAGCGAGTACGCGCGGCGCACCCTGGTGGAGCACCTGGGCGGGGACGCGGTGGTCATCCCCAACGGCGTGGACGTGGACTTCTTCGCCCGTGCCGAGCCCGATCCGCGCTGGTCGGGGCGGACCTTGGGCTTCATCGGCCGCATCGACGAGCCCCGCAAGGGCCTGCCGGTCCTGATGGCGGCCTTCCCGAGGATCGTGGAAGCCTGCCCGGACGTACGGCTCCTGGTCGCGGGCCGGGGCGACGAGGAGGAGGCCGTGGCCGGCCTGCCCGCCGAGCTCCGCTCCAAGGTGGAGTTCCTCGGCATGGTCTCGGACGAGGACAAGGCCCGCCTGCTGCGCAGCGTGGACGTGTACGTGGCCCCCAACACCGGGGGTGAGAGCTTCGGGATCATCCTGGTCGAGGCCCTGTCGGCGGGCGCCGCGGTCCTGGCCTCGGACCTGGACGCGTTCGCCCAGGTGCTGGACCACGGCGGGGCCGGCGATCTGTTCGCCAACGAGGACCCCCGGGCGCTGGCCGCGGCCGCGGTGGCGCTGCTCCAGGACCCCGACCGGCGCGCCCGGCTCAGTGCCGCCGGCTCGGCCCATGTGCGCCGCTTCGACTGGTCGACGGTCGGCGCGGACATCCTGGCCGTCTACGAGACGGTGACGGACGGCGCCTCGGCGGTCGCCGAGGACGACCGCACGGGCCTGCGCGCCCGGCTGGGCCTGGGCCGCGCGTAGCCCGGGCCGCACGTGGCCTCGGGCCGC